>CAIYZC010000777.1 GCA_903930565.1 uncultured Pedosphaera sp. | reverse complement strand
GTTTGCGGTAAACGTTTGTTCCGGGGGTATCGCGAAGCTCAACCCCCGGCTAAGGGCTGGCATCCCTCCGGGATGTCGCAGCGGCCGATCCCAGCGTTTTGTTGGCAGGATCGGCCCCGGATTTCCAAGGGTCAGCCGCCGGTGCTCAAGGGGGATTTTTCGCGGTGCCAGGCGGTGCTTTGCTCGTAGGCGTGGGCGACGCGGAGGAGGGTTTCCTCGCCAAAGGGTTGGCCGAGGAGTTGCAGGCCGATGGGCAGACGCGGGGTGGTGGTGAAACCGCACGGCAGGCTCAGGCCGCAGATGCCGGCCAGGTTGCAGGAGATGGTGAAGATGTCGGACAGATACATCTGCAAGGGGTCGTCGGCCTTTTCCCCCGCTTTGAAGGCGGCGGTGGGGGTGGTGGGGGTGACGATGACGTCCACTTTTTCGAAAGCTTGGAGGAAGTCCCGGCGGATGAGGGTGCGCACCTTTTGAGCGCGCAGGTAATAGGCGTCGTAGTAACCGCTGCTGAGCACGTAGGTGCCCAAGATGATGCGGCGTTTGACTTCGTCGCCAAAGCCAGCGCCGCGGGTGTTGGCGTAAAGGGCGATGGGGTCATCGGCATCCACCCGGCGGCCGTAACGAATGCCATCGAAACGGGCGAGGTTGGCGCTGGCTTCGGCGGTGGCGATGATGTAGTAGGTCGCCACGGCGTAGTCGGTGTGCGGGAGGGAAATCTCCACCACCTCGGCGCCCAAGCTCTGCAATTGGCGCACGGCGGCCTGCACGGCGGCGTTCACTTCGGGATCCAAGCCGCCGATCATGTATTCGCGGGGCAGACCGATGCGCAGGCCTTTGATGTCGCCGGTCAACGCGGCGCGGTAGCCGGGGACGGGCTGCGGCAGGCTCGTGGAGTCCCGTTCATCCCGCCCGCTGATCACTTCCAACAAGGTCGCCGCGTCGCGGACATCCTTGGTGAAGGGACCGATTTGATCGAGGGAGGAGGCGAAGGCCACCAAGCCGTACCGGGAAACGCGCCCGTAGGTGGGCTTGAGGCCGACGCAACCGCACAGGGCGGCGGGTTGGCGGATGGAGCCGCCGGTGTCGGAACCGAGCGTGGCCACGCATTCATCGGCGGCCACGGCGGCGGCGGAACCGCCGGAGGAACCCCCGGGAATCCGGGACAAATCCCACGGGTTGCGGGTGGCGCCAAACGCGGAATTCTCCGTGGAGCTGCCCATGGCGAATTCATCCATGTTCAACCGCCCGAAGACCACGGCCCCGGCGGCGCGGAGCTTTTCAATGACGGTGGCGTCGTACGGGGAGACGTATTGGCCCAAAATTTTGGAGGCGCAATTGAGCGGGGCGCCCTTGACGGACAAGACGTCCTTGATCCCGATGGGCACGCCCAACAAGGGGCGCTCGGCGGGGGTGGCCCCGGCGGCGATGGCCTGATCGACGGCGTCGGCCTGGGCCAGCGCGTCCGCGGCGTCATAGCTGAGGAAAGCGTGGAGCCGGGCGTCCACCCGGTCGATCTGCGCGAGGCAGGCGGCGGTGGCCTCGCGGGCGGAAGCCTCGCGACGGGCCAGGCGGGCGGTCAATTCGGCAATGGTCAGTTGGTTGAGCATGAAGCGGCCTTGCATTTGTGAATCACAATTTCATTGCCATCCGGATCCGTCACCATGGCCAGACGGCAGATCGGGCTTTCGCAGATATCGAAGACAAAGGGCACGCCCGCCGCCCGGAGCGCGGCGACCGTTTGATCCAAATCGTCCACTTCGAAGGCCACCAAACCGCCCTTCGCGCCGGGCGGGCGGCCGATGTCGATGGTGGTGATGGCAAAGGTCGCGGCGCCGAGATCGTATTCGAGCCATTCCCCACGGAGATCCGGGCTCGGTTGTAATCCGAGCACGCCTTCGTAGAAGGCGCGGGCGCGAACCATGTCCGCGACGGCGTAGGTAAAGCAGGCGATGCCGGTGATCATGGGGTCACTCGACGATCTTGGGCACCAGGAACAGGCCGTTGGCTTGCGCGGGGGCGTTGCGGAGGGCGTCGGCGACCGGCAGGGAGGGGCGGATTTCGTCCGGCCGCATCACGTTGACCAAAGGAAAGGCATGAGCGGTGGGCTCCACGCCGCTGACATCAAGTTCGCGGAGTTTTTCGATGTAGCCGAGGATGTTGCCCAACTGCGCGCCGAGCTTTTGCTCCTCGGCGGGGGCCAGGGCGATGCGCGCCAAATGCGCGACGTATTTGACATTGAAATCCGTGTCAGCCATGGGAAAACACTAAGGGGCAAGGGGCAAAGTGCAAGCCGCAAAGTGCGGCATCCGCGCGCCGGGGGTCAGTCTTCCTCGAACTTGGCGGCGAGCAGGGTCTCGATCTCGACCAAGGCCTGGGGGGCGTCCTGGCCGTTGGCAAACACGGTGAGTTTGCTGCCCGGTCCGGCGGCCAGCATCATCAAACCCATGATGCTCTTGCCGTTGACGCGTTCGCCGTCCTTCTCGACAAAGATGTCGCAGGTGAA
This sequence comes from uncultured Pedosphaera sp., assembly GCA_903930565.1. Lineage (GTDB taxonomy): Bacteria > Verrucomicrobiota > Verrucomicrobiia > Limisphaerales > Pedosphaeraceae > CAIXFN01. Next base: position 4,084 of record CAIYZC010000777.1, on the reverse strand, counting down.
ACGGTTGGCCACCTTCACGAACTTGGCGGCGGGACGGGCGTGGATGCCCAGTTTGTTGGAAACCAGGAGCTCTTTGGTCAATTCATTACCGCCAGGGGCGGCTTTCTTTGCACTCATCCGGAAGCATTATCTAAACGAAATCAGACCTTTAGGCCATGGAAATCTACAATTTTTTGTCCCCGGCCATCCGGGCGATGAGCCGGTCATTGAGTTCCTTGGCGGAATTCTGCCCGGAAGCCTTGAGTTTGGTCTGAAAAGCGGCCACTTCAATGAGCCGGGCGAGGTCGCGCCCGGGACGCACCGGGATGACGATGTGGGGGATTTCGATGCCGAGGATTTTGACGTATTCGCTGTCGATGCCCACCCGGTCCACGTCGACCACGTCGCTCCAAGCCTTGAGGGTGACGACCAAGTCGACCTGTTTCTCGCTGCGGATGCTCTTGACCCCGAACATGGCGGCGACGTTGATGATGCCGATGCCCCGGACCTCCATATGGTTGCGCGTGGCCTCGCCACAGGTGCCGAGGACGCTTTTGCCATCCACGAGGGTGACCTTGGTCACATCGTCGGCCACGAGACTGTAGCCGCGCTCAATGAGTGCGAGGACACTCTCGCTTTTGCCGATGCCGCTTTCCCCGCGAATAATGACCCCGACGCCGAGGATGTCGATCATGCTGCCGATTTCGGTGCCGCGGGGAGCGAACATCAACTCCAAGGCCAGGGTGGCCAGGTTGATGAACTTCATGGTGATCAACGGGCACTGAAAAACCGGCACGCCCGCCTGCTCGGCGGCGCGGAGGAAGTGCTTGTCCGGGTACAGGTTCCGGCTGAAGACCAGGCAGGGCATTTTGAAGCTGAACAAAGTGGCGAGCCGACGGTCCCGATCTTCCGGGCTGAGAGATTTGAGGTAGAACACCTCCGCGTTGCCGACGGCTTGGATGCGCTTGTATGCGAAGTAGCGGGTGAAGCCGGTCAGCACCAGCCCGGGCCGGTTCACCGTGGGCTCGCGGATCAGGCGCTTGAGGCCGCCCGCGGCGGCGATCAGTTTCAATTCCAGCGGACCGGACTGATCGGTGTAGAACCGCTCCACGGTGACAGGATCGCGTTGCATAAGGTGGCGCCGGAAGGCCGCCGGGCGTCCCGGGCGGGACGCCCCGGGGGAACCGCCGGTGCGTGGGGCTAACCTAGGCCCCCGCCGGGCGGGACGCGAGCGGAAAAAAACAACGCCCCGCCGGGAGGCGGGGCGTTGCGATCAGGCGCGGGCGCGGGGCGGGGCGAACCCAGCTCAGGCGCGGGCGGGAAGTTTCTTCTCGACGCGGACTTTTTCCAAGACCACGAACTTCGGCAGACCACCTTCGGTCGGCACTTTGACTTCGCCCTCGATCAAGGGGCGGGCGTATTCGATGAATTTCTCGTTGGGCATGAACCCGTCCTCGCTGATCCAGTCGCGGGGAAGCAGGTGCTCGACATTGGCGATGTCGGCGAGGGGTTGCAAACCGGTCGTCCACTTGTAGGGGTGGGTGCTGGTGCGGACGATCTTGACCATCAACCCGCTCTGGCCGGAAACGGCGGCGCGCACGGCGGCCTCGCCGGTGGCGGCGGCCTCCTGCGAATCCGTGAGGCTGGCGTAGTGCGCCGCGGCGCGCTGGGCGTAGCCGAGCTTGATGCTGCGGGTCTTGGTGTTCAAGCGGTGCTGCACCAAGCCGGAGAGGTATTCCGCGGCCCCGGAAAGCACCGGGTGACCGAAAGCGTCCACGCGGGATTTGTCGGCGCCGATTTCCTCGCCGGCGGCGTTTTTCACGCCCTCACCCACCACGACAATGCAATACTTGTGCTGGGCCACGGCTTCCTTGACCTTGGCGAGGAAGACTTCCTCGTCCAGGGGGATTTCGGGCAGGAGGATCAAATGGGGCGCGTCGCCGGGTTGGCGGCGGGCCAGCGCGGTGCCGGCGGCGATCCAACCGGCCGAGCGGCCCATCACTTCAATGAGACAGCAAAATCCGTCGTCCGTCGCCATGCTCAGCACGTCGGCGGCCACTTCCATGACGGTGGCGGAGTTGTATTTGATGACCGAGCCGTAGCCGGGGCAGTGGTCGGTGTGGGGGAGATCGTTGTCGATGGTCTTGGGGACGCCGATCACGCGCATCTCGTAGCCGCGGGCGACGGCCTGTTCGTGGATTTTGTGGGCGGTGTCCTGGGAATCGTTGCCCCCGGCGTAAAAGAAGAAACGGATGTTGTGGGCTTCGAAGACCTCGAACAAACGGTCCATGTCCTTGGCGGCGCGTTCGGGCTTCTTTTTGAAGTCAAGCTTGTAGCGGCAGGTGCCCAAGGCGGCGGCGGGAGTGTGCTTGAGCCCTTCAATGTTCCGGGACTTCTCCTCGTTGATGTCGATGATTTCCTCGTTCAACATGCCGAGAATGCCGTTGAGGCCCCCGTAGATCTCCTCAATGCATTCGTGCCGGCCCGCTTCCTGGATCACGCCGGCAATGCTGGCGTTGATGACAGCGGTCGGGCCGCCGGACTGGGCCACCAATAGGTTTCCAACTAATTCTGACATAAAATGTACAATGTTTTCGGGCGGCGCGGGCTCCACGACCTGGTCACTCCCCCTGCCGGGGCACCGCGAGAACGGGCCAAACCTTGCCCGCCAACCGGCGGTGTGTAAAGCGCAATCCCGCGCAAATCCACATCCCGGGGGTCCGCCCCCCGGGGGCGACGGGGGTGGGAAAGCCGGTTTTCCGGCGTGACCAAAGCGGCCGGAGCCGGCAGGTTGGCGGCGTGACCGACACCGAAGCCCTGCAACTCTTGGAACAGTTTCGCGCCGGCGGCGTCAGCCGGGAGACCGTGCTGCGCGCCTTCCAAGCCGCCCCGGTGGTGGACCTGGGGTTTGCGCACGTGGACACCCACCGCGCATTGCGGCAGGGATTTCCCGAAGTGATCTTCGGCGCGGGCAAGACGCCGGCGCAAGTGACCCAAATCGCCGCCGCCGTGCTCCGCCGCGAAGACCGGGTCTTGATCACCCGGGTGACCCCCGAACACGCCACCGCCCTGCGCCGGAAGTTCAAAATCGCCCGCCACCACGAGGCGGCCCGCTGCGTGACCATTGAACGCACCCCGTCAGCCATCCGCCCGGGAGTCATTGCCGTGGTCTGTGCCGGCACCAGTGATTTGCCGGTGGCGGAGGAGGCGGCGGTGACCGCGGAGATCATGGGCAACCGGGTGGAGCGCATCGTGGACGTGGGGGTGGCGGGGCTGCACCGCCTGTTCGGTCGGCTGACGGCGATCCAAAGCGCGAACGTCATCATCGTGGTCGCGGGCATGGAAGGGGCGTTGCCCAGCGTGGTGGCGGGTTTGGTGGCCAAACCGATTATTGCGGTGCCCACCAGCATCGGCTACGGGGCGAATTTTGGCGGTTTGGCCGCCTTGCTCGGCATGTTGAACAGTTGCGGCAGCGGGGTCACGGTCGTGAACATCGACAACGGTTTCGGCGCGGGTTTCGCCGCCGCGCAAATCAATGCACTCGCAGCCTCGGCGGCGGCGGCCGGGCCGCCGGCCGCGCCGCAGCACCCCGCCCCACGGACCCCTTGAACTTGAACTTATGAAGACCTTGTATTTGGACATTTTCAGCGGCATCAGCGGCGACATGCTCGTCGGCGCGTTGGTGGATCTTGGCGTGGCACCCGAAATATTGCAGCGGGAACTGACCAAGCTGCCCGTCGAGGGCTACCACTTGCATTTCGCGCGCCAAACCAAGGCCCAAATCGCCGGGGTGAAGTTCGACGTGCATTTGCACACGCATGAGCACGAGCATGAACATGCGCACCCGGACGAACACAGCCACGGGCATGGGCATGGGCATGGGCATGGGCATGGGCATGGGCATGGGCATGGGCATGGGCATGGGCATGGGCACGAGCACGAGCACGAGCACGAGCACGAGCACGAGCACGGACACGAGCACGGGCATGAGCACGGGCATGAGCACACCCACGACCACAAACCTGCCCACGCCCATGAGCACGAAGAAATGCGGAATTTCCGGCAAATCAAGGCACTGATCGGAGGCAGCACTCTTTCGGAGTGG
>CAIYZC010000776.1 GCA_903930565.1 uncultured Pedosphaera sp. | reverse complement strand
GGCGGAGGGCCAGGCGCCACACCCCGACCGTCAGGCCTGCGCCCGCGAGAAAGGCCAGCACCGTGCCGCCGGAAAGGGCGAACACCCAGCCATTGGCGTCCACGCGCAGGGTTTGGAGCAAGGCGGCCATGAAGCCGAAACTGATGGCGGTGCCGGCGATCATGACGCGCAACAGGTCCCGCTCGTGCTTGGGGGAGGCACTATTTATCATAACACGCTCATTCATTCCACCATCCCCCGGCTTTGTCAAATGGCGCGCGGCGCGAGCCGGCGGCCCCGAACCCGACCCGACCCGGGCGGTTATAAGTCCGCTTTCCCTTTGTAAAGGGCCGCCACTGCTTTCCCAAATCATTCTCCCGCAGTTATTTACGCGATGCTGAGAGCCCCGGAGGCGGCCTGAAGCATCGAATTACCGCCCCCGTCCAAAGGACATGAAAGATCAAATCCGACGCGCGAACCGCCCCGTGAACCCGAATGCCAACACCCCGCCGCCACTCCCGCCGCCCCGCCGGCCAACCGCCTGCAAGGGGTCCGCACGGCTCGGAGTTTTGCTTGGCGTCGGGTTCCTGGCCACGGCGGGGTTGCTGGGTTTGGGGCTCTGGCACAAGGCCACGCGGGCACCCCTGTCGCTCAGCGGGCAATTGCATCCGGGCTGGCTGCTGACCCACGATCTGGACCTGGCCAACAGTTCCGGCCAGAGCTTGTCCAATGTCCGCGTCCGGTTGGAGTTCGTCGGCGAAACCGGGAACTTTGCCGTGGAACGGTATTGGCCCACCTGGCCGCTTGGGGAGCACCGCGAAATCAGCCTGCCGGTGGCCGCCCTCCCCACCCCGTATTGGGTGGCGGTATCGGGCCATTGCGACCAAGGCACCTTGGACCAAAAGATCGGACGGTAATTTTGCCCCGGGCTTGACAGGCAACCAATTGGTTGCATAATGGGCGGCGCGATGGATGCAGTGTTCAAAGCTTTGGCGGACGAAACCCGCCGCCGGTTGCTCGACGTGTTATACGCCGGGGACGGGCGGACGCTGGCGGAGTTGTGCCAACCCCTGGCGATGACCCGCCAGGCGGTGACCAAGCACTTGGCGGTGCTGGCGGCCGCGAACCTCGTGACCACGGTCCGCCGGGGGCGCGAAAAGCTGCACTATCTCAATCCGGCGCCGCTCCACGAGATCAGCGCGCGCTGGTTGGCCAAATATGACCGGCCGCGCCTGGAGGCGTTGGCCGCCTTGAAACACGGTCTCGAAAGTCCCCCGTCAACCCCCTGATCCCATGCCCAACCTGGAATTCGTTTACGCCACCTACATCCGCACGACGCCCGAAAAACTCTGGGCGGCGCTCACCAGCCCGGACTTTAGCGCCCAATACTGGATGGGCTTCCGCTTCGAAGTGGAATTGCGCGTCGGCGGGCGGGTCCGCATCCTGCCCCCGCACCAGCCGGAGGTATTTGGCGACCATGCCGGCGAAGTGCTGGCCTGCGAGCCCGGCCGGTTGCTCACCTACACCTTTTGCCCCAAGGACCAACCGGCCGTGGCCGCGAAACGGGTCAGCCCTTCGCGCGTGACCTATGAACTCACCCCCATGGGGGAAATGGTCAAGCTGCGGTTGCTCCATGAGAACCTCCTGCCCGAGGATGTGGAGACGAACCCGAACCAATTCCGCGGCATCAACAACGGTTGGCCGGCGATTCTGAGCAGCTTGAAATCACTGCTGGAAACCGGCGCGGCAATCACCTTCACCGGCGGTTGCGGGGCGGATAAGTCGTAAGGTGATGTTCCGAAAATTTGGAATTCACGGGGCGGCCGCGGGCGTCGTGGCGCCCAGGGCCGGGAAGCCGAAGACGGGGCCGCAATCCGGGGCGCACGGGAGCGCACCGCCAAAATTGGAAAATTGGCGATTGCGGGTTGACGGGGGCGGGTAAAACCCCTAAATTCTCCGCGTCGAGGCCAGCTTAGCTCAGTGGTAGAGCATCGCTTTCGTAAAGCGAGGGTCCTCGGTTCAATCCCGAGAGCTGGCTCCACTTTTCCCCTTCCCTCCGTCCCCACTCTCAGATTGCCCCAAACGGCGGTTCCCTTCCCGCTCGCAACATGGACGAAAGCGCCCGGCCGGGTTAACCTTTTAGTATGAGTTTACCAATGGCCCCGCAACCGGTTCCGGGGGCGGACGCGACCACGGGCGGCTTTCGGGGCGAGGTGGTGTATGTGTTCGCGTTTGACGTGGCGTACGACATGTCCCGCAAACCAGTGCGGGAATTGCTCGGGCAACCGGTGGCGCAGTTTTCGGTGGATGCCAGCCGGCGCACGCCGCGGCAGTTGTTTTTTCACAAGCCCTGGATGGTGCGCCTGCCCCCTTGGGAGCGCATTGGACCGCGCGGGGCGGTGCGGGTCGAGCGCGCGGTGAAGGTGCTGCCGGTGGGGGCGATCAGCGTGACCATCCGGGTCCCGTTCAGCGGGGAGAGCCTGGCCGATCTGGTGGCCTTTCACGATCTGCGGTTCGCCAACAGCACCCTGCATGATGAAGTGCGCGCCCTGGCCGAGGATGTCCGGCGCGAGTTGGCGCGGCATTACATCCGCCCCGTGGCGGAATTGGCCGCCGAGGAGGCCTACACGGTTTTCTGCCTGGAAACCCCGGGCGGTGCGGATTCCGGCCGGCAGTTCGCGGCCGAGTCCTGGCTGGAACAAAACCGCCGGGCCGTGGCCGCGCTGCTCACCCAGGAGGCGGACCCCGAACAGTTGTCCGCCCAGGAGGCGGCCGAGTCCACCGGCCGACATTTCAGCTATTACGAGCAAGACCTGGTGGTGGTCGATTGGGACGCGGCCTTGATCATCGACGAGCCGCGGCATTTTGACGAGACGCTGTATGTCATGGAGCTGGCCAACCTGCAACTGGCCGAGCTGGAGGCCTATGACCGGATTCTGGACCAGGCGCTGGAGCGCTCCTACCGGGACCTCAGCGAGCGGCGGGCGCGGAGCCGCGCGGGCGTGCTGCGGGAATTGCGCGACCTGCGCATCGACCTCGCGCGGTTCAACGACGAGCTGAGCAACATCACGAAGTTCTTCGGCGACTGGCACCTCGCGCGCCTCTACGAGGGCACCGCCGCCCGGTTCCACCTGGGCGACTGGCACGGCTCCATCGAGCGGAAATTAAGAACCTTGGACGACTTGTATCAACTGCTCAAGCACGACCAGAACAACCTGGTGATGGTGGGCTTGGAGATTATTGTTGTCGTGTTGTTCGTGGTGGACCTGTTGATCCTCTACCTCGGCGGGCGCCATTAGGCCGCGGGCCGCCGCGCGCCGATGAGATGGTAGTCGAGGGCGGTGGGATGGTTGGCGGCCAGCGGGACCAGCCCGGCGGCCGTGAACCAGGCGCGGTACTCGGCGCGGGAGTAGCAACGCCCCTTGGTCACCCAGAACAACTGGGCGGAATAATCGGTGACGGCCACCGGTCCGTCGAGCGCATCGTTCAGAAAGGCGTCGTGCGCCCACAATTCGCCGCCCGGCCGCAGGGCCGCGGCGAAACGCCCGGCCAGCGGGCCGCAGATTGACTCCGGCCAATCGTGAAAGAGGCTGGCGGCCAGGATGAGGTCCGCGGCCGGCAAGGCATCCTCCAACATGTTTCCGGGCAGCAGCCGCACGCGCTCCGGCACGCCGGCCGCTCCTTCCCGGCCGCTCCGCGCGAACTCCGCCAGAAACTCCGCCGCCACCGTCAAAACCGCGGGCCGGTCCAACACCGTGGCCGTCGCCTCCGGATTGATCCGCAGCCATTCGTAGGCAAACAACCCCGAACCGCCCGCCGCGTCCAACAAATGGCCGGCATGGCGCGGCAAAATGGGCGCGGCCAGCGGCGCCAGCCAAGCCGCGCGCCCCGCCAGGGCCAGGGTGAGGTGCCGGGCGAGGACGGGGTCATCCATGGGGGAAGCCTCGTTGCCTTCCTTGACATAGGCCGTGCCGCCGGGCGTCTCGCCGGGGCCATCCTGGCGCAGGCGGCGGGCCATTTCCACCACCCCCGGGTCATCCTGTTCCAACCCGACGTAACCGGCCAGATTCGGACTGACGCCGGCCACCAACCGGCGGCCGACGGCGGTGACGCCCAAACGCCCGTCGAGGTCCGCGTCCAGGAAACCCATGGCGCGCAGGGCGGGGAACAAAACCCGGGCGGGGCGTTCCCCGAGGCCGAGGGTGCGGCGTAGTTCCGGCTCGGGAAGCGGACCGGCGGCCAGCGTGTCAAAGACCCGCAAATGGCTCACCGCGGCGATCAGCAATCGCGAGCCGTACATCGCGCGTTGCGCCCGGGTGATGGGGGCCAAATCGGGCAGGGCTTCGGTGTTCATACCCGGCAACCCTGCCCGCAAAGCCGTCGTTACCGCAATCTGAATTCCGTGGCGAAAGCGAAACCAATGGACAAACTACGGTTTGACCCCCTTATGGGGTCAAACCATAGTTTGTCTTGTTTTTTCATCTCGGCGGCTTCCGACGCGGCCGGGGTGCGCGCTGATTATCTTGAAACCAATCACGCCCTGGCTGGGTATTGGCTTGGTGGGTTGCCGAAATCCCGGGATTAATTCCCTGGCGGGCGAAAGATTGCTTATGAATACAATTTGGAAACGGTTTGGGCCAATGAACGCCAACGTCGCTCGCTGCTGGGGTGGCGCGCTGCTCCTGCTCGTCGCGGGCTGGGCGGGAACGGGCTGCAATGTGCAGCTCAGCCTGGGGTCGGGATTGACCCACCTGACCGGCTCCGCCACGCGGAATGCCGCCGGGGAATTGGCGGCCGCCACCACCCAACTGGAGGTGGAAAATCAGTTCGGCGAACTGCAGGTGGTGGTCGCGGACGCCGGTTCGCCCGATTGGGCTTGGAAGCTTGAAACCCGGGCCAAAACCGACGCCCTGGCGCGGAGCGCCGCGGACGAGGTCCGGTTCACCGCCGAAACCAACGGCACGCGCGTGCGCTTGGTGGTGACCCTGCCCAAGGAGCGCCGCAACCGGCACTTTGATTCCCAATTGATCATTCACGCCCCCAAGACTTGCGCGGTCAACGCCCGCAATGCGTTCGGCCCCCTCCGGGTGGCCGGGGTGGACGGCCCCGTGGAAGCGAAAGACGAATTTGGCGCGCTGACCGTCGAAAACATCAAGGGGGAAGTCCGGGCGCAAACCGCCTTCGCGGCCTTGCGGGTCCGGGAGGTCGGGCCCGCAAGGCTCAAGAACCAGAACGGCAAACTGGAGGCAACCGGCGTGCAGGGCAACGTGGATGCGGAAACCAAGTTTGCCGCCCTCACCGTCACCGGCGTGAGCGGCCGGGCCGAAGTGCGCAATCAAAATGGCGCCATCACCCTCAAGGACGTCCGTGGCGCCGTGCAGGCGAGCACCGCGTTCGACCAGCTGACCGCCACTGACATCGGGGGGGCGTTGCACGCCGTCAATCATAACGGGGCGATCACCGCCACCCGCATCGCGGGGGCGGTGGAACTCGAGACCTCCTTCGCGGCGATTCAATTGGTCCATGCGGAAGCCGGCGCCGTGTTGCGCAACCAAAACGGGCGCATCCATGCGCGCGAAGTGGCCGGCGAACTGCGGGCGGAAACCTCCTTCGACAAAATCGATGTCGCGGGGACGGGAACGCGGTTTTACTGCCAGAACCATAACGCGGCGATCGTGATCGAAGCCACCGGCCCCACCCTGGCGGAAGTGGACGCTCGCACCTCGTTCGGCAACCTGGAAGTCCGTCTGCCCGCGGACGCCCAGCCCACGCTCACGGCCAACACCTCCTTCGGGCAGGTGCAAGCGGATTTCCCCATCCAGCCCAAGGACACCCCGCCGGTCCCCGGCCATCCCCGCGTGCGGTTGGAGAATCAAAACGGGTCCATTCGCGTTCACGCGCTGAAGTAACCGCACGGAACGGCTTGCACTGCCCGCCCCCCTGCGGGCAGCTTAGCGCCCATGGCGCCCGCGCAAAGCCCGCAAACCCAGCCAACCGCAGTTCTCGAAGTCACCGGTCTCCGCATTGAGCGGACCGGTACGAGAATCCTCGACGACGTTCATTGGCGCGTGGCCCGCGGCGAGCACTGGACCGTTCTGGGCGCCAACGGCTCGGGAAAAACCTCGCTGCTCAGCGCGCTGACCGGCTACCTGATGCCCACCGCCGGGGAAATCAGCGTGCTGGGGCGGCGGTTCGGCCACGCGGACTGGCGCGACCTGCGCCGGCACATCGGGCTGGTAAGCTCCTCCGTGCGCCAATTGATGGCGGACGCCGAGCCGGCGCTCGAAACCGTCGTCAGCGGCAAATACGCCATGATCGATTATTGGGGCAAGGTGACGGCGGCGGACCGCGCGCGCGCGCTCCGGTTGCTGCGCCAGATCGAGTGCGCGGATTTGGCGGACCGGCCGTGGTTGTATTTGTCCCAAGGCGAACGCCAGCGGGTGCTGATCGGCCGGGCGCTCATGGCCCGGCCCCGCCTGCTGATTCTGGACGAACCTTGCGCGGGGTTGGACCCGGCGGCGCGGGAGCATTTTCTGCAATTCCTCGAACAATTGGGGCGCCGGCCCCAAGCCCCCACCCTGGTGCTCGTCACCCATCACGTGGAGGAAATCATGCCGGTCTTCACTCACGCCCTGATTCTGCGGGCGGGCCGGGTGCTGGCGGCGGGGGCCAAGGGCGCGACCCTCACCTCGGCCCGGCTCAGCGCGGCCTTTGACGCCAACGTCCGGCTGCGGCGCACGACCGACCGTTACCAACTGGACGTGCGGGACACGGTCCGGCGGGTGATTTGAGCGGCCGCACGCGCCGCGACCCGCTCAGGCAAATGTCCGGTGCAGATATTCCAAACTTTGGCGGGCGATGACTTCGGGGCCTTCCTCAAACGAGAAGACCTCCACGGACACGTAACCCTGGTACCCCACTTCCCGCAGCGCGCCGGCAATCGGGTGGAAATCGACCGCCCCGAACCCCGGACCTTTCAGGTTTTTGTCATTGGCGTGGAAGTGCGCAAAATCGGGCGCGGAAGCGCGGATGATGGCGGGGATGGAGTCCGGCTCCGCGCACATGGCTTTGACGTCCAGGATGATTTTGAAGTTGGGGCTGGCGAACCGGCGCGTGAATTGCAAGGCGTCGGCCGCGGTGTTGATAAAATCCGTTTCGGCGGGCGCCAGCGGTTCCAGACACAAGGTCACCCCGCGTTCCTCCGCCCGGCGCACGGCCGGGGTGAAGGTGGCGGCCGCCCAATCCGACGCTTGTTCGACGGCGACGCCGGGGAGCAAATTCCTTTGTTTGGGCGACCCCACCACGATCACCTTGCCGCCGAGATCCGCGCAAAACTCCACCAATTCGCAGAAGTACCGCGCCGTGCGCTCGCGCACCGCGGGCTCGGGATGGGTGAGGTACATCCCCTCGGCCTGCACCAGCACCCAATGGATACCGCAAATCTCGATCCCGGCACGCGCCGCCAAGTCGCGGAGGCGGCGGCGTTCGGCCGAGGGCACGTCGGTGACACTCTTGGCGAGGGTGAACGGGGCGATCTCAACCCCGTCATAGCCCGTGCGCGCCACGAACTCGAACGTGGCTTCCGGGCTCCAGCCTTGGAAGATCTCGTTGCAGATGCCGAATTTCATGCCCGCGAGCCTGCCGGCCGCCGGGGGCGGAGGGGAGGAGAAAATGCCAATAATCAGCGAAGGCATTTTCGGGGCGGCCCAACGGGCCGGAAGAGCATGGCCGGAGGGCTGAGGCCCCGGGGCCGATGCCCTAAACCCAGCGCGAGCTGGTGGTTCCGAACCCGGCCCACCGCAAACATTTTGTCCGCATCGGACCATCGGGCGGCTCTGGCGCTCCTTTAGAGCGCCGATTCTTGAGGCCAATGACCCAGGCCACCGCCTCGGCCACGGTGGCCTGGGCTATGCTGGGTTGGCCCGTTGGGCCAAGGAACGCCTGCCCGGCTAACCGAGGAGACCATGGCGGAGGGCGCCGGCTCCGCGAGTGAGATCCGCGAAACTGGTTTTGGGCACCCCATCCCCGACCGAATTTCGATCCCGCACCAAAATCCATTTGCGGGATGCGGGATTCTGAACGATGAAAGCTGCGGGCGGCGCGCCCGCGGGCCGTTCGGAGGCCGGGCGGGGGGCGCGGCCCGACTGAGACCCATCCACCAACTCAACTTTGCCAATGAGCACCACCATTCAAGCCATGGCCGCGCGCGGCCCGAAAGCACCCCTCCAACCCTTCGAGTATGAACCCGGTCCTTTGAACGACGGGCAGGTCGAAATCGCCGTGGAAAGCTGCGGCCTGTGCCACAGCGACCTGTCGATGCTCGACAACGAGTGGGGCATGACCCGGTATCCCTTCGTGCCCGGTCACGAGGTGATCGGCACCGTGGTTGCCCTCGGCGCCCACACCAAGCGGGTGAAGGTCGGCGACCGGGTCGGGTTGGGATGGTATTCGGACAGTTGCGGCGCTTGCGGCGAGTGCCTGGGCGGAGACCAAAACCTTTGCGCCACCGCGGAAGGCACGATCGTGGGCCGCCATGGTGGTTTCGCCACCCGGGTGCGGGCCAATTGGACCTGGGTCAGCCCCTTGCCCGCGGCCTTGGACGCCACCACGGCCGGGCCGCTGTTCTGCGGCGGCATCACGGTGTTCAACCCCATCGTGCAATGCGGCGTGCAACCCACCGACCGGGTGGCGGTCATCGGCATCGGCGGCTTGGGGCACCTGGCGCTGAAATTCCTCCGCGCCTGGGGTTGCGAGGTGACCGCCTTCACCACCAGCGATTCCAAACGCGAGGAAGCCCTGCGCCTGGGCGCGCACCGGACGCTGAATTCCCGCAATGCCGGCGAACTGCAAAAGGCGACGGGCAGTTTTGATTTCATTCTGAACACCACCAACGTGGGGTTGGATTGGAACGGCTACCTCCAAGCCCTGAAGCCGAAAGGCCGCCTGCACATGGTGGGCGCGGTGCTCGAACCCATGTCCGTGGCGGTGTTTCCGCTGATCGTGGGTCAGAAGTCCGTTTCCGGCTCCCCGCTGGGCAGCCCAGCCACCACGGACCGGATGTTGGAGTTCTGCGCGCGCCACGGCATCGCCCCCACCACGGAGACCTTTCCGCTGAGCCGGGTGAATGAGGCCTTGGAACATCTCCGGTCCGGCCAAGCCCGTTACCGCGTGGTCTTGAAAAACGACCTCCACTGAGCCGCCGCCGCCCGGGCCGCCGCCCGCCCGCGGGCGGCGCCGGGCGCGGATTTGGTTTGGCACCGGGGCGCAAAGGGCGTTTGCTGGTGGGGACATGAGTGATGGATCGAGTGCCGGCGGGGAACAACCGCCGGATTTGAAGCGCACCCGGCGCAAAAAGGCCGGGTTTTCCGAAACCGCGCCCCGCGCGGACAGGCTGCCGCCCCACGCCCCCGAGGCGGAGCAGGGCGTGCTGGGTTGCGTCCTCCTGTCGCCCAATGATTGCCTCGGGGAGTGCGTGGAGAAGTTCAAAGTGGGCCCGGAGGTGTTCTACGACCTGCGCCACCGGACGATTTATGAGGTGCTGGTGGAGATGTTCGACACCCGCAACCCGATCGACCTCATCACCCTCCAGCAGAAGCTCAAGGACCGGCAGCAACTCGACCAAATCGGCGGTTTGACCTACCTGGCCAGCCTGCCGGACACGGTCCCCAACGCGGCGAACCTGCAGTACTACCTGGACATCGTCCACGAGAAGTACATCCTGCGGAAGCTCATCCAGACCTGCACCGAAGTAGTGGGCCGGGTCTATGATCACGACGGCGCGGTGGACGTGTTGCTGGACGAGGTGGAGCGGGACATCCTGCACATCAGCGAGGCGCGGGTCGAGGGCAAGACGGACAAGATCAAGGATTTGGTCAAAAAGGCCATCACCACGATCGAGGATTACCATCAGCGCCAGGGGATGCTCACCGGGGTGGGGACGGGGTTCACGGATTTCGACAAGATGACCAGCGGGCTGCACGGGGGCGAAATGATCGTCATCGCCGCGCGCCCTTCCATGGGCAAAACCTCCCTGGCGATGAACATCGTGGAGGCGGTGGCCATCGATCAAAAGCTGCCGGTCGGGGTGTTCAGCCTGGAAATGACCTCCGAATCGCTGGTGATGCGCATGCTGTGCTCCCGCGCGCGGGTGAACCTGCGCAACGTGCGCGACGGGTTCCTGGCGGAGCGGGATTTTCCCAAACTCACGGCCGCGGCGGGCAAGCTGGCGAACGCGCAGCTGTACATTGATGACACCTCCGGGTTGTCGATTCTGCAACTGCGCGCCAAGGCCCGACGGATGCACCAGCAGTTCGGCATCAAGCTCTTTGTCATTGACTACCTCCAATTGTTGCATTCTACTGCGCGGCGAGCCGAAAACCGGCAGCAGGAAATTGCTGACATCTCCAACGGCGTCAAGTCGCTGGCCAAAGAGCTGGATGTGCCGGTGATCGTCCTGGCCCAGTTGAACCGCGAACTGGAAAAGGACAAGAGCCGCAAGCCGCGGTTGTCCGATTTGCGCGAGTCGGGGTCCATTGAACAGGACGCCGACTTGGTGTGTCTGCTGTACGCCGACTTCAGCAAGAAGAGTGAGGACGACGAAGGCGGCGGTGGCGGGGAAGACGCCCAGGAAGCGCGGGCGGTGAATTTGTTGATTGCGAAACAGCGCAATGGCCCGACGGGGGATGTCCTTTTGACATTCCTGAAGTCGTACACGCGGTTTGAGAGCCGGGCAAAAGTTAATGACGAAGACGTGCCGACCTAATTTTTAGACGATGAAAGCTTTGCTCCGCCCGGGCAGCCTCCGGCTGCTCCCGCTCCTGCTGCCCCTGCTGCTGGCCCTCGGCCTGCCGCTTGGGGCCCGCGCCCAATTGAGCTCGGGTGACAAGATCGTCCAGATCGTCATCACCAACATCGGCCCCGCCACGGCCAGCGAGGAATTGATCCGCGCGAACATCCACTTGAAAGTGGGCGACCCCTTCGTGGCGACGAGCACCGAGGAGGATGTCCGGAACCTTTACACCACGGGTTTCTTCTACAACATTCAGGTCAAGCCCACGCCGACGCCCACCGGGGTCGTGGTCACCTATTACCTGCAGGGCAAGCAAAAGCTCACGCACATCAAATTTGAGGGCAACACCAAGTTTTCCAATACCAAGCTGCTCAAGAAGGTGACCTCGAAAATCGGCGAACCGCTGGACGAGCGGAAGCTCTTTCTGGACAGCCAGGAAATCGAAAAAATGTACCAAAAGGCCGGCTACCACAAAACCACGGTCAAGGCCTTTGTGGACAACCCGGACGAAAACGCCGGCCGCGCCGGCGCCCGATTTGAGATCACGGAAAGCCCGAAAATCCGCATCGTGGAAGTGGATTTTGCCGGCGCCAAGGGGGTCACGCAAAAGAAACTCCGCAAAGTCATCAAGACCCGCAAGCACTGGATGTTTTCCTGGATCACCGGTTCGGGCGTGTTCAAGCAGGATCAGTTTGACGAGGACATCGACAAGCTCGCGGACTATTACCGGGGCGAGGGCTACATCGATTACGAATTGCACAGCACGAATTTTGTCTACCCCAGCCCGCGGAACATGCAGATCATCTTCGACCTCACCGAAGGCAACCGCTACAAAGTGGGCTCGGTGACCTTCAAGGGGAACCTGCTCTTCAAGCAGCAGGAGATCATCGCGGGGATCCGCCTGGCGCATGAACGCAGCCGCTCCAAAACCAAAATCGGCACCAACGCCCTCCAGGCGGACGTGGGCATGTTCTTCAAACCCCAGGCCCTCAAGGATGACATTCAGGCCGTGGAGGATTTCTACGGCGCCCGGGGTTACATCGACGTGCGCTTGGGCAGCACCTTGCGCGTGACCCAGGTGCCCAACACCGAAACCGGCACCATGGACCTGGTCTACGACATCGACGCGGGCGAAAAATCGTACATCGAGAAAATCGAGATCAAGGGCAACTCCAAGACCAAAGACAAGGTGATCCGCCGCGAATTGGCGGTTGCCCCCGGCGAAGTTTTCGACATGGTGCAGGTGCGCCGCAGCAAG
>CAIYZC010000775.1 GCA_903930565.1 uncultured Pedosphaera sp. | reverse complement strand
GGTCCACCAGCAGAACAAAAAGAGCCAAAGAACCACGCTGCTCCAACGCCGTTTGCCTGATATTTGGTGCAGCATAGGCTAGGCGGGGGAGCAGCGGGAAACCCGCCGGGTTGCGATCAGTTTTGGCGATGCAAGGAAACTTCTTGATGCGTTCACTGGGTTCGATTATTTGCTCGCCCCAGAGGAATAGCAATTCAAAAACGTGCGCCTTATCGATAATTTGCCACCCCGCGACTATTGCCGACGGCCACAATTTGGGCCAGGCGCTCGAGAACCTCGAACGACTTCAAATAATCCAAGCCGCTCTTGGCGTCCTCGGCCACAATCAGGTAGCGCAGCAGAGTTCGCGGATCGCGCGGTGCCTTGCCCGCCCGCTCCCATGGTTTAGTCCCGCGTCGCATATTCGGCGGCTTCCTGGAAGTGGGCGAGTTTGGGAATTGCCCCGAACAGTCCAAGCAGGTACTGGCGCGAAAACTTGCCGTCCGCCCGCACTTGCGCCGGATCGAACTCCGCCAGCGAATAAAGGTCCGTCGCCCCGGCCTCGTCCTTCTCGGTGAACCACAATTGGTCGCGCCGGAACCGCTCGGGGTCCAGGAGGGTCGCGTCCTGCGCCGTGAAGATCAGTTGGGCGTGCTTTCGGTTCGCCGGGCTGTGGAAAAGGTCCACCAGCGCGCCGGTCAAAAGCGGATGCAACCGCGCGTCCAGTTCATCCACCACCAGAATGGCCCCTTCCTCCAAGGTGTTCGTTACCGGCCCGGACAACGCGATGAATTTCCGGGTGCCCTGGCTTTCGTCCTTTTCCAGGTCAAATTCCACCCGCCCCACCACCTTGCCGTCCGCATCCCGCTTTTCGTGCGAGGTAGTGATCTCCGGCCGCACGTATCTTTGCTCCGCAGCCGCTCGGCGAACGTGGGCCGGCGCATCGGCGGGCAAACTGGACTCCTTGATGGGCTTGAACTCACTCCGCAAACCGCAGATATTGAAGTCCGCCTTTTGCGCCAGCTCCAGCAGCCCCTGCTGGAACCCCGGTTTGGCCAGGCGCTCCGCGGTAAACCCCAGCGAACCACTCTCCGAATGTTCGGAAACCGTGCGCAAGCGCTCCATCCACTTCAAGATATTGATGGCTTGCGGGACGTTCCACTGGGCGCACACCGAGAGGAATAATGCGTTGTCGCGGGTGCGCGGCTCCAGCCCCCGGCCTTCCTTGAAGAACTCGCCCGAGATTTCAAATTTGCCGTCCGCCCGGGTGAAGAGCTTGGCCGCCTTGGCCTTGGGCAGTTTGCGAAACAGCCATTCGGATTCCACTTGCTCGCGCGTCACTTCAAAGCCATAACGGTACTCGAAACCATCCAGGAAAAACTCAATTTCCAAGTGCGTCGGGGCGGCTTCGTGCGTCGTGGACAGCCGGAACGGTTGCGCGTCGATCGGCTCGCCCGCCTGCCCGTCCTTGGAGGAGTTGAGCACAAAATCCCGAAATCCCTTGAGGGCCAGAAGCACGTTCGATTTGCCGGAGGCGTTTGGTCCGAAAATGCCCGCACTCTTCAGGAGCCGCCGGTTGCCCGCCGGCAGGACATGGCTCCACTCCAAATGGTGGTCCAAACGCGGTTCCTCCAACGACAGCGTTTGGAGATCGCGAATCGACCGGAAATTCTCAATCGAGAATCGAATCAGCATGACCCAAACCTGCCATCACCAAAGGCTTTGTCAATCATTTCTGCGTCATTGGCGCATAAACACGCCAACAAACTTCCAACAGGCCGCCTGCCAAGCATCGTTTGCTTCCGGTGCATTATGATCAGCCATGGCGGCCACCTCTCCCCGGCCCTCCACTGCCATTGACTTAAGTGTTTGGAGACGCCTTCATGAAGCGAGGCTGGGTGCCGGTAAACAATATGGACTTCATGGACCGGATGGACGGTGG
>CAIYZC010000774.1 GCA_903930565.1 uncultured Pedosphaera sp. | reverse complement strand
CCCGAGGGTGCCGACCAGGATGGGGGGTGGCGTGGCGGTCGGCGCTCCGCCAACGTGGAGGACGGGCGTTCGGGCGGTAACGCGCGCGATATCGGCGCGCAAGTCGGCGGCGGCGCGGCGAACGCCGGGGTAGTCGGCGGCATCCACCCATAGCTCCGCCACCACGCCGTTGGCGAACAGGGGAAAGGCGCCGGCGGAGTCCGTGGCGGGGGCGCTTAATTGGGCCCGGACCGGGGCCGCGAGCAGCAGCGTGAGCAAGCCGGTGAGGCGCAGGAATCGGCGGGCGATCATCATGGGTTGATTGGTTCGACGAAGAGGATGCCGGCCCGGGGCCGCCGGCGCAACCTGGGATTGCGGGGTGCTTGCGGCGGCAAATTCCTTTACAAATTTGGGTTGGAATCCGCGGGGAACGACCGTATAAACAGCGTTTTTATGAACAAAATCGAACAGTTGCTCGGTGACAAAGCGGAAGCCCTGCTGGGTTTCAAGTCTCCCAAGATTGCCAAAGAACGGCTGCACCTGCCCGGCCCCGATGTCGTGGACCGGCTGTATTGCGGCTCGGACCGGAACAACCGGGTATTGGTCAACCTCCAACGCATGTTCGGCAGCGGCCGGCTCGCGGGCACGGGTTACCTCTCCATCCTGCCGGTGGACCAAGGCATCGAACATTCGGCCGGGGCGAGCTTCGCCAAGAACCCGGACTATTTTGATCCGGAAAACATCGTCCGGCTCGCCATCGAAGGCGGTTGCAACGCCGTGGCCTCCACCTACGGGGTGCTGGGTTTCGTGGCGCGCAAGTACGCCCACAAGATCCCCTTCATGGTCAAGATCAACCACAATGAGTTGCTGACCTATCCCAACAAGTTCGATCAAATCATGTTCGGCACGCTGAAGGAAGCGGCGGACATGGGCGCGGCGGCGGTCGGGGCGACCGTTTATTTCGGCTCCGACCAGAGCGCCCGGCAGATCGTGGAAGTGGCGCAAGCCTTCGCGATGGCCCACGAACTGGGCATGGCGACCGTGCTGTGGTGCTACGTCCGGAACAACGCCTTCAAGAAGGACAAGGATTACCACGTGTCGGCGGACCTCACCGGCCAGGCGAACCATTTGGGCGTGACCATCCAGGCGGACATCATCAAGCAGAAGCTGGCCGAGAACAACGGCGGCTTCAAGGCGCTGAACACCGGCGGCTCCAGCTACGGCAAGCTCGACGAGCGCATCTACACCGAACTGACCAGCGATCATCCGATCGACCTGTGCCGTTACCAGGTGGCGAACTGCTACATGGGCCGCGCCGGGTTGATCAACAGCGGTGGCGAGTCCAAGGGCGCGGGCGATTTGGAAAACGCGGTCGTGACCGCGGTTGTGAACAAGCGCGCGGGCGGCATGGGCCTGATCTCGGGCCGCAAGGCTTTCCAACGCCCGATCGCCGAAGGCGCCGCGTTGCTTCAAGCCATCCAGGACGTTTACCTCGACAAATCCGTGACCGTCGCCTAAGCGACCAAGTCTTTTCCCACCGGCCGCCCTCCGCTTCAAGCGGCGGGCGGCCGGAAACCAAAAACGCCCGGAGGCGCGCCAGCGACTCCGGGCGTTGTTGCTTGGGGAAGGGGCCTGCGCCCCCGCCTCACGGCCGGTGGCCGGGGATCTTGTTCAGCGTGTAATAAGCGCTGTCGTGCAGGAGCGGCTCGCCGGCGGCGGAGCGGACGCCGGGGACGTGAAGTTCATGGATGTGGCCTTCGACCAAGCCGGCGACAATCAGTTGCACATGCTTGTGGTCGGGGGCGACCCGCGCCTCTTTGATGACGGCCTTGGTCTGATCCACCTCGGGGCTGCCGTAACTGCTTTGGTAAATGTAAATGAAGGTCTCCAGCGTGTAGGAGGCCGGATTGCCGGCGGTGGCGGGGTTGACCGGTTCGGTGAACGACAGTTCGAAGCCGTTGGGCAACGCGTTCATGGCGTGAATTTCAAAGGGGGTTTTGCCGGTCCACACCAAGCGTTGGAGGGAGAACGGTTTGCCGCCGCGGGCACCCCAACCGCGGTCGGTGCCGAAGGAAAAGAGGGAGCCGTCCGGGGCGAATTCCTCACCCAGGTTGCCCGAGCCGAAGCCTTGGCGGAAGGGGAAGCAGGCGCCCTGGTACTTGCCATCCACCATTTCCAAATAGACGCGCATCACGGTGGAATGGGTTTGTTCGCCGACAAAAATTTGGCCGCCGAACGGCCCAAATTTGCCGTTGCTGGTGTCGCAGGCGATGCCGCTGGCGGATTGGCCCATCTTTTGGTAGGGGAAATAAACCGTGGGGAGCATCAGTTCGGGGATGCGTTTCGCTTCCTCGTACATGCGGCTGCCGCTCTTGGGCTCCAAGGGGCGCTTGAGGCCGGCGGCGGCGATTTGGTCCTTGGTGAGCGGATCATCGAACCACTTGAAACCGATGGGGTGGCCGGCGAAGGAACCGGGTTTGAGCCAGTTCAACTTGCAGGCGCCATTCCACGGGCCTTGGTTGTCGGTGTAGAAGCAATCACCCGCGGCATTGAAACCGATGCCGCCCGGGGAGCGGATGCCCGTGGCGGTCGGGACCATTTTGCCATCCGCGGAAACACGCAGGCACCAGCCGCGCAGGGGGCTGTCGCTGCTGAACGACCCGGTGAGCGTGAGGACGATCCACATGTTGCCCTCGCGGTCGAATTTCGAGCCGAAGCAGTATTCGTGGTAGTCCCCACTGATGCCCCAGGCGTCACAGACCGTCTCCACCACATCGGCGCGGCCGCCGCCATGGGTGGCTTTGAGGCGCGTGACTTCGCCGCGTTGCACCGCGTAAATCCAACCGTCCCGCTGGGCGAGGCTCAGGACTTCATGCAGTCCGCTCGCGAACCGCGTCCACTTGGGTTGGGGATGGTCGCCCAGCACGCCCTCCCCGATCCAGATGTCGCCGGTGCGGGTGGAGCAGGCCAGGGAGTCGGGCGGGAGGAACAGCAGGCCGCCGGCTTCGAACTGCACGCCGGGGGGCGTGGGCAGATCGATCATGCGGTAGCTGGCGCTCTCGCGGGCTTCGAGTGACTGGGCCCGCCCGGCGGGCGCGGCGATGAACAGGGCGGCCGCCACGGTGGCGGCGGTGAAGAATAGTTTACGCATTACCATGAAATCTCCTCGGTGATCTCGGCGCCGCTTTTCTGGAAGCCCACGGGCACCAGCAGTTCGTATTTGCCGTTGCGGTTGCGCACCGTCGGCTCGACGTTCTTGAAGCCCAGGTGCAACTGGCCGTCTACGACGTACTGGCCGCGACCGGCGTTTTCGATCCGGTCACCCACCGCGGCGCGGAACCAAAGGAAGGGCGCGGCGGAGGCCGAGTGGAACTTGAGCGTGCGGCGGAAGCCGACCTCCGTGGAACCGGGGTTCTCAATCGGCAGGAAGAAATCCTCCACCGACACCTGCTGGAACTGATACCGGAAGGTCGGCCGCTGCTTTTCATCAAAGGAATAGCCGCGGAATTGATAACCCGCGGCCTTGCCGACGGCGGCGGGCCAAGCCTCGGACGGCGAGGGCAGGAAGGCGAGCGGGGCGCCGGCGGGCAGATTCAGCACGCCGTAACCGAGCGGGGGTTCGAAGCCTTCGCCGCGGCCGGTCCAGTGGCGGGAGGCGTCCATGAACGGTCCCTGCCACAACAGCGCGAGGCGCATGTCATTGGCGTCAAAGGCGAGGTCCACTTTCTCGGGGTAGCCCACGCCGATCGCGCGCGGGCCGGCACCAGTGATGAAATTGCGGTACATGACGGGCTCGGATTTCGCGATCAATTCGCGGCGGGCCGGGATCAGGCCGGGGGGCAGGGCGGCGGTTTTGCCGGCGGACAAGTAGGACCAGAGCGCGTTGATCTGGAGTTCCCGGTCGCCGTTGAGGAGGGCCTTGTTCACGGCCACGCCGTCCGGCCAGAAGGACGGCATGCGGGTGCCGGGCCGGAGGGAGGGGGGATCCATCAAATAGCGGCGGAACCAATCCGAGTTGATCCGTTCCGTCACCGTGGTCAGGTCCAAGGCGGGGACACCCAAGGAATTCCGGCCGGCGAACATATGGCACGAAATGCAACTGAGCCCTTCGGTGCCGATCAGGCGCTGGCCGCCGCGGGTCATGGCTTTGTCCACCGTGATTTCCGGACCGGAGCGTTTGGCGGCGTCCGCGAGCAACAAGGCGGCCGCGAGGTGCCGGACATTGGCTTCGCCGAATTCCGGCATGCGGGTGATCATGTAGGGGCGCACGCTGGCGCCGGTGAAGAGCACTTTCTCCAACCACGCCGGGCGGAGCTTGGCGCCGACCCCGTTCAAATGGGGCGGGAGCGCGCCCTCCTCACCCAGATCCACGCCGGCTTTCGCCGTGAAGAATTCGCGGCGCAAACCTTGCGGGCCGCCCTTGCCGTCGCGGACATGGCAGGCGTAGCAGTTCAAGGCCGTCATGGTCGCGGCCACGCGGTCGGCCGGGCTGAGGGGTTCGGCGGCGAGGGTTTTGATTTTTTCGACCGCGGCCAACAGTTCGCGGCGTTGCTCGCCATTGAGCGTGTAGGCCGGCACCGTTGCGGGCGGCGTGAGCGAGAGGCAGCCGCGGGGGCCGGCCATGAGTTGGTCGAGGGGGCGGGCCTTGGTCGTGATCTCCTCCAAACCGTGGCAGGTGGCGCATTGGAGTTGGCCGTAGAGCTGTTTCCCCTTGGCGGCTTTGACCAAATCGACCGTGAAGGCGCCGCCGCCGCCAGGCGTCATCGACCGGCCGCCGTCGGTGAACAGCACGGAACCGGGCAATTCGCGGCGGTCGAAGCCGGGGCCGGACCAGGCGACGGACAACTCCCGGTCGCCGCCGCTGTCAAAATAACCCAGGGAGAAACGATGCTCGCCGGCTTGCAGGCGGATGGTCCCTTCCTCGTCCTTGCCGGGATGCACGCCGTCGTTATCCACCACGAGTTGGCCGTCGATCAGGAGCCGGGAACCGTCATCCGAATGCGTCCAGAAGTGGTATTCGCCCGCCTGGGGAACGACGATCAGGCCGCGGAAGCGCAGCGCCATTTGATTCTTTTGCGTGCCCGCGGCGGTGGAGACCGTCATGGCCCGGCCGGAGGCGGCGGGTTTCAGGCGGTCAAAGTCGGGCACGCGGTTGAAGTTGCCGTTGTAATAGTCCCAAGCCAGACCGGGTTCGCGAACGGAGGCGGCCACGGGGCCCGCGAGGTCGCGGAGGAGGTAAAAGGCCAGGGCGCGCGCTTCCAACTTGGTGAGGCGTTGCGCGGGCATCCGGCCGGCGGGGCGGGATTTCAAGGGGTTTTCGAGGAAATCCGCCAAGTCATCCACGCTGAACTTCTTGGTCAAATCGCCCAAGGGCGCGGAGAAATTCTTGAGGGCGAGGAGTTCGGCCTGTTTGCCGGAGTCTTTGCCGGAAGGATGGTCCACGGGGGCATGGCAGGCCACGCAGCCGACCGTGTGGAACAGGTTGTGGCCCAATTCCGCGGCCTCGGCATTGAAGGCTTTGACCGGGGCGGGCTCGGGTCCCTGGCGGGCGGCGAGGTAGTGGGCCAGTTGCTCGGCGGCTTCCTCCCGTTGCGGAGCGGGCAGGGCGTGCAGGAGGTCCGGCATGGTGGTGCCGGGCGCCACCGCCTGCGGGTGCAGGAGGAACTCGCGCATCCAGTGGCCGGAGCGCCGGGTGCCGGCTTCGCCGAGGCGCGGGGCGGGATGGCTGAGCAAGCGCTCCTGCAAGGGGGCGGACGGGGCGTGGCAGGCGGTGCAGTTGAAATCGCTCAGGGCGAGTTCGCCGGGGCCGACCGCCGCCGGGGCGGTCGCCGGGAGCAGGACGCAGGCCAGCGCGCCGAGGAGGGCGCCGGTGAAACCGGGTTTCAGGACAACAGTTAGCTTCATCCGATGCAGGGCAGAATGCATTTTGATTGTGGGGGGCAAGTTAGGGCGTGCGGGAGCCGTGGCCAAGTACTCTTTCGGGCTATTCGCGGAAGTCGGCGGGCCGGGGTTTAACGCAGGGCGGAAGGCAGTTGGGACACCATGGAATGCATAAGTTCCAAGGCCTGGCCGGTGTGTTGCGCGCGGAGGTCGTCACCCAGTTGAATGGTGCCGGCGGTTTGCAAGCGGTTCGGGAGTACGCAGAACCGGTCATTGGCCATCACGCCCAACAAATCCCCGGTGCGGCTGAAGACCAGGTCGCCGGTGGAGGGGTTGAATTTGCCGAACAGCCCCTTCAAGGAATTGCGATCCATGGTCAGGTAGTTGGGGATTGAGAGGTCGATCTGGAATTTGCATTCCCCGTAGTAATTATCCCGGGTGCCCACCACCACGGCGTCCTGGAAATTCTGGGGGTTTGCCTCCAGGCGGTAGATATGGCCGCCGAGCGCCTGGGCCTGGCTTTTGCTCACCGGGATCAGCACGACGCGCGGGTCGGACACGAGGAAGGACAAACTGGACATGTTGCAACTGGCGAGGTTGCGGGAAAGCATGACCGAGAGGGATTGCCAATCCGTGCCGGGGTCGGCGAGGGTGACCGGGGTGTCGCGCACGTGACAGAGGGCGAACGTGTTCGTGTTGTCGCTGACCAGCACGATTTTCAGGTCCTGGCGTTTGTTGGAATCGAGCCCAAACAGACCGGAGCGGAAGGCTTCGAAATGGGCGTCCACCCGGTTGGTGGCAAAGGCGCTGAAAATGGCGTTGGGGGCGAGGAGGCGGCCGGCGTCGATTTGCTGGGCGAGGTTGCCGGTTTTCTGAATGAGCTCGTTGGCCTTTTGGGCGAGGTCGCCGGTTTTTTGCGCCAACGCGCCATTTTTCTCCGCCAAGTCGCCGTTTTTGGCGGCCAGGGAGGCAAGGCCCTCGGTGAGCTTGGTTTTTTCGCGGCGTTCCGCTTCGACCTGCTGTTGCAGCCGGGCGGCGGTTTCGGCGGCCGAACGCTTCTCGGCTTCGGCGGACAGGAGCTGGCTATTGAGGCGTTGTTGTTCCGCCTGGGCGAGTTGGTTGCTCAAGGCGAGCTGGGCCAGTTGGGCTTGCAGGGAGGCGGCGCGGGCGGTTTGTTCGCGGGCGGCGGCTTCCGTGGCCGCGACGTTTTCTTGGGAGAGCACGTTCTGCACCGCGTTGCTCTTCAACTCGTTGTTGAGCGCCTGGAGATTGTTGATGGTCGCCTGGTATTGGCTGGCGAGGCCGGCCTGCTCCTGCTGGAGCTTGCGGGTGCGGTCGTCACTGGCCTGCACCTGCTGCTGAAAGATTTGCACCTGCTGTTCGCGCTCCTTGATCTGGCGCTCCTGATCCTTGATTTGTTGTTCCCGGGTGCGGATAAGCGTTTCGGTGGCTTGCAGTCGTTTCTCCCGGTCGGCGACCAGCGCCTGTTGTTCGGTCAGCAGGGCCTGTTTTTGGCCGAGGGTGGCGCGGGCCTGGGTCAGTTCGTCGAGCAGTTTCTGGCGGTCCTTGCGCTCCTGGTCGAGGGCCGTCTTCATGGCCTTGCCCAAATCCTGGCTCGCCACGGCGGCGGGGTCGGCCGTGGCGGCCGGGGCGGAGGCGGT
>CAIYZC010000773.1 GCA_903930565.1 uncultured Pedosphaera sp. | reverse complement strand
CTCGCCGGATTTCATCCAGTCCATCGAGGTGATGAGGCGCGGGAAGGAAGTCCACGGGTTCGCGTGGATGCCCTGTTCGCGGCGCAGGCCCTTTAGGTATTCCGTATCCACGATACGGAATTCGAGGCCGAATTTTTCCGACATTTCCAACTGCCATTTCAATTGGAGCGACGATGGGCACACGACCAGCACGCTGCGGGCGCGATGGCGCACGAGCAATTCCTGAATGACCAACCCGGCCTCAATCGTTTTGCCGAGGCCGACGTCGTCGGCGATGAGCAGATTGACTCGAGCCATATCAATCGCGCGCACGACGGGATCAAGCTGGTAACTTTCGATGGAGGCCCCGCTGCGGAACGGCGATTGGAGAAAACTGCGGTCGGCATTCGTCGCCGCACCCCAGCGCACCGCGTCGAGAAACGCTTCGAGACGCGCGGCGTCATCGCAGCCGGAAATTGCAGGCAGACCAGCACGATCCAACACCCGTGCGCCCGGTTCCAACTGCCAGATTACCTCCAGATTTTCACCGAGCGAATCCTCATCCACGGACACGAGGCTGACCAAGCCCTGACGCGAGGTGGCGAATAGTTCACGAAAGGCGGATGCCCCGACGTCGTCCACGATCCACTGCCGCCGCCGCACTTCGACCAATTGACCGCGCTCCGGGAACGCACCACCGTTTGGAAGGGCAGGCGCAGAGGCGGTGTGAGGCTGGCTCATGATGCGCGATGATTAACGAGCCGAGGCGGATTTGGATTTCTCCCGCGCGCTGAACGCCTGCACATGCTGCTGGAGGCTGCGCCCGATGGCCTCGCCCAGTTTAACGGGCACGGCGTTGCCAATCAGGCGGCCGAGGGTCTTCATGTGGATGGGTTGGCCCGGTTTCACGAAGCGATAGCTCTTGGGGAAACTCTGGATGATGGCCCCCTCGCGCAGCGAAATGGCCCGGTCCTGTTCTGGATGGCCGAAGCGACCGTTGCCAAAGCCAAAGAACTGCGTCGTCATGGTCGGTGCTGGATTATCCCATGTCATGCGCCCATAAACGCTTGGATAAGTCTTGCCCGTTCGTCGACGATGGCATGCCGCAACCAGGTTTGGATCCCAATCGCGCCACGTCCCACCAGGCTTTGAGGCCTGAATGCGGAGCAAATTGGTTTCCGAGAGCGTCGCGGTCTGATGCAACGGGTCTGTTTCATGTTCGGCTCCAGCTGTCAACGGCGGGAGGTTTGAAATCGCGTCCCTAACGGTGCGTTGCCGTTTTGAATGGGTGGGTGGGATAAGCTCAATCGGACCCAGTTTTGAAGCGAGAAGCACGAGGCGTTCGCGCTGCTGTGGAACTCCGTAGTCCGCTGAATTCACCGTTTTGGCGGAGACGTGATATTTTTCGGCCTCCAACGCGTTCACAAACTTGGCAAAGATGGCTTGCTCGGCAAGGCGGGGAACATTTTCCATCGTGACCAGCGTGGGTTTGGTCCGAATGACGAGGCGCTGGAACTCAGCGAGAAGATTCCATCTTCCGTCTGACTCATCCGTTTTTCCCTGGCTGTAAAGCGAGAAGGGTTGGCACGGCGCGCAACCCGCCAGGAGAGAAAAACGGGCATCCTTCCATTCCTGCAAAAGATCGAACGGCGTCAGATCCTGAATCGACTTTTTGAGGAAGCGGGTTCCATTATTGAAGGAAAATGGGTATTCGCAAGCGGGATCAAGGTCAATGCCGAGGCGGACGTCGATGCCGGCGGCCTTAAGGCCTTGGGTCAGACCTCCAGCGCCGCAAAAAAGATCGATTGCGCTAATCAGAGTCATTTTGTGCCTTTTTCCATTTAGTTCGCACCCTTTGAGTCGGCACCGCGCCCTTCAGCGCCCGCCTGACCGCCCTTGACCCATTGATCCACCTCTGGTCCGAGGAATTTCCATAGCCGACCGACCTTGTGCGCGGGCAAGCGTTTCCGTGTGATCCACTTGTAGATCGTTTCCGGATTGACTCCGAGATGCGCCGCGATCGCGTCCACCGATAACCAGCGTTCTGCCATAATCAAAAACTCCCAAATTCTGGCCACAAATGGCCTGATTTTCGAGAACCAACGGCGAGAACCAAACGGTCTCATGGCGAATGCAACGAGTAAAATTCACTGCGTTCAATATCCCAACCGATACTCTTTTGGCCAGCAAAATCTCCAAAGCCATTGCCCGGCGCGTTTTGATCCCACCAGATATAGTCGTTTCTTTTGCTATTTGACCTTTGGCGGCAGCCAAACGGAAAGCGCACCCCACTTTGATTTGTTGATGATGGGCAGCTTGGCTTGGCCGGAAGCGTGGATGGCTTTGCGCTGAAATGTTTCGGTCAGCCTCTGGTAATAGATGAATCGGTTCGAAGATCCATCACTCGGCGTCAGCCCTGTCGGCCCCGTGGCCCACCGGGTGAAGTTCTGCAAAGAGGGGAACAGCTTGGCGTTGGCGAAATCGCGCAAATCGTCCCCCGTCAGCGCGGCGTTGTGGTCCAAAGCGCCGTCCCGGCCCCTTGGCGCGGCCCACGTTTCCCAGCGGTACGGCTTGTCGAGGATGTAGGCGTAGCGCTTGCCCTCCAATTGCGCTTCATCCGCCTTGTCGGCCTCCAAACCGTCGAGGTATTTCAGAAACAGCAGCCAGGAGGTTTGCTCCGTGTAATCCAATTCGGTCGTACACCCGGCCTCCTTGCGGAGCACATCATCAATGCTGCGGAAAGCTTGTTCAAACATGTTTCAAATCGGTGGGCGTACGGCCCGCCCCGCCGCGGTCGTTTCGGTGGTTGCCGTCGCGGTCATCGTCGTGATCGTGGTCCTGGGCGTAATCGGTCAGCATTTCAGTTCTTTGATTTTCCGCCTCCGATCATAATCCCTCTTCCACCCCCCGCAAGTTGAATTCCCGCCCCGTCCCATTTGCATCAAAAGTCCCGAAGGGCCCCCCCCAATATAGCCGGCGGGCGCAGCCCCGGGGAGAAGTTGGCAACCAAACCGCACGCACGATCCTCCAAGCCCAATAATTCGCATTCACCGGGGCGTAGGAGTTGCGGGCGGCCGTCCGCGAGTAGCTGGCTTGCACCCCCCCCAATACCCGCCGCGCAATCCCCACGCCCTGCGCCCGACGGCCGCGCCGCTGCCACGCGGACGAGCAGAGGCCATTCATTTCGAAAACACCGCCCGAGGCGGTTCGGAATTTTTTCCGCAAAGAATCCGGGATTGACAAAGCCGCAGCCCCGACGCTGAATGAAGCACCGTGAATCAAACCATGCTTTGGGTAGGACCAGAATGACCGCGCGAAAAAAGTCCGGCTATTCGACCTTGCTCTTCCTCCTCGCCGCCGGGAATGCGCTGGTTTGAACCGGGGATATGGAATACGACGTCTTCATCAGCCACAAATCGGAACGCAAGCCTTGGGTCGAAATCCTCGCCAAAAACCTCCAGCAGGCGGGGTTCAAGGTTTTCTTCGACGCATGGAATATCAAGGGCGGCGATCCCCTCAGCACCCGGCTGGACGAAGCGCTCCAATCCTCGCGCGCGGGCATCATCGTGGCCACGCCTGAGATTTCCGGCTCCGGCTGGGTCAAGGACGAAGTCGAGACCATGAACCGGCTCAAAAACGAGGGGCGCGGCTTCCGCATCCTCCCCGTCCGCGTCGGCGCGGCGGCCGCCCACCTCCCGATGCTGGGCCATCTCAAGGCCATTGATTTCAAGGACCGCGAAAACTACCCGCGCGCGTTCGGCGAATTGGTCCGGGCCCTGCGCGATCAGGAGCCGGGCGCCGACCCCACCTATCGGGAGCGGGCTTTGGAATTGCCAACGGAATCCGCTTTCGGCCCGGTCGCGTTCGCCGGAGCCGGGGGCACGCCCTCCTCGCGGGAGCGGAAGTTGGTGGATATCTTGAGCCGGCGCCGCGCGGTGCTCCTCTGTGCCCAGTCGGATCAGGTCACGGCGCGGGAAAAGGAGCGCGTGATCACGCAGGTGGCGGGCCGGTTCCAAGGCGGCAAAGTCTTGCGTTTCGCCTTTCCCCTTGGTGGAAAAGGTGCCGCTGGCGCCTCCTTTGCCGAAATCAACGCCGCCTGCGGCTTCCCCGGTGCGGCCAATTCCGCCGCGGGCTTCGAGCGCGGTCTCCGGCAGGAGCTCAAGGGCGGCCGGAAAGTTTTGCTGGTCGTGCTGGGCGTGGAGAACGCCGACCAAGTCCTGCGCAAACAGGTGGCCAAGGCGATCCGGGCCGGCTACGACGAGCACCCGGGCCTGCACTTCCTCATCCTCGGCGGCGAGCGGCTGGAGCAACTCCACGTGGCCTCCGCCGAGGGCCTCTCCCCGTTGAACTGCGCCGACCGCATGCTTTGGCCGGAGCTGCACCCGGGGGATTTGCCCGCGCTGTTCGATCCCACGGAGCCTCCGCTGCCCTTGGATGCCGCCACGACCCCCGCCATCATGGACTTGGCGGGCGGCCACCTGCGCTTGATCGAATACGTGCTGGAAGATCTGCTCGGCCGGGACAAATTCGACCGGG
>CAIYZC010000772.1 GCA_903930565.1 uncultured Pedosphaera sp. | reverse complement strand
GTGAACTCCAACACCTTTGGCAAACTGTGGACCTACCCGGTGGACGGCTACGTTTACGCCCAACCCTTGGTGATGACCAATGTGGCAATCCTGGGCAAAGGCACGCACAATATCGTCATCGTGGTCACCGAGCATGAATCGGTGTACGCGTTTGACGCGGACAGCAACGGGGGGTTGAACGCGGCCCCCCTGTGGCAGACCAGTTTCATCAACCCCGCCGCCGGGGTCACCACCGTGCCGAGCGGGGATACGGGCACCGGGGACATCACCCCCGAGGTGGGCATCACCGCCACCCCGGTGATTGATCCCGCCACCGGGACCTTGTATATCGAAGCCAAGACCAAGGAAATCGTTGCCGGCGCGGCCACCTATGTCCATCGGTTGCACGCTTTGGATTTGACCAACGGCCGGGAGCGCCCCAACGGGCCGGTGGCGAACAGCCCGGTGATCATCAACTGCACCAATTATTTCGGCACGGGCCAGGGCGGAGGCGACACCGACGGCGCGGGCCACGTGCTCTTCAACTCCCTGCGGGAGCACAGCCGGCCGGCGTTGACCTTGGTGAACGGGGTGCTGCTGGCCGCCTTCGCCTCCCACGGTGACAACGGCCCCTACCATGGCTGGCTCTTCGCGTACGACGCGCACTCGCTGGCGCAATTGAGCGTGTTCAACAGCACGCCGAACGGCGGCTTGGGCGGCTTCTGGCAGGGCGGGGGCGGTGCCACGGTGGACAAAAACGGCTATTTTTATTGGGAAACCGGCAATGGCGACTTCAATGCCACAGGTGCCACTTTCGCCGGCGGGACCAACAACTTCGCCATGAGCGTCCTCAAGTTCGCGCTCACCAATGGCGTGATTTCCCTCGTGGATTATTTTTCGCCCTTCGACGAGGCGGCGTTGAGTGGGGGCGACGCGGACTTGGGCTCGGGCGCGGCGCTGGCGCTGCCGGATTCGGCGGGTAGCGCGGCCCATCCCCATCTGCTGGCGGCCGCGGGCAAGGGGGGCAAGATCTACCTGCTCGACCGCGACAATATGGGGCGGTTCAACGCGCTCAACGATTCCCGGGCCGTCCAAGTCTTGACCAATGCCATCGGCACGGGGGGGCAGAACGGCAGCTATATGACGCCCGTGTTTTTTAACAACACGCTCTATTACATTGGGATGAACAACTATTTGCTCGCCTTTCCGATGAGCGGCGGATTGATCAGCACGGCCGCACCGCGGCAGAGCCCCACCTTTTACGGGGACAAGGGCAGCAGTTCGCCTACCCTGACCGCCAATGGCACCGGCAACGCCATCATTTGGACCACCCAATCGGACGCCTACGGCAGCGTCGGCCCCGCGATCTTGCACGCCTACAACGCCACCAACATCAGCCAGGAGTTGTACAACAGCACGCAGAACAGCGCCCGGGACACCTTGGGCGGCGCGGTGAAGTTCACCGTGCCCACGGTGGTCAATGGCAAGGTGTATGTCGGCACCGCGTACGGTTTGTCCGTGTTCGGGGTGGCCGCCTTTGCCGCCATCCCGACCATCACCCCGGCGGGCGGTTCCTTTACCGGCAGCACCATCGTGACGCTTTCGGACAGCACGCCCAACGCCACGATCTATTACACCCTGGACGGTTCCACCCCCACGACCAATTCCCTGCTCTACACCGCGCCCTTGGTGCTGACCAACAGCGTGGAGTTGCAGGCCATTGCCACCCAGCCGGGAGCGGTGAACAGCGGGGTGGCCGCCGCGGGCTTCGTCAACACTTCCGCCATCGGCAACGGCAGCGGCCTGCTCGGGCAGTATTGGTCGAACGTTACCAGTGTGGCGTTCACCAACCCCGCTTTTGCCGCCGCACCGAGTTTGGTGCGCACGGATGCGGTCGTGAACTTCAATTGGACGAACACCAGCCCCGATCCGGTGATCAGCGCGACCAACTTCGTCGTTCGCTGGACGGGCACCGTGCTCGCGCAGTTCAATGAGACCTACACCTTCCAAACGGTGAGCGACGCCGGCGTTCGCCTGTGGATCAACGGTGCGTTGGTGATCAACCGGTGGACCAACCAAGCCCTCACGACCCTGGCCGCGAGCGTCCCGCTCGTGGCGCAGGAGCGTTACAACGTGCAGTTGGACTATTTTTACACGAACCAGGGCGGGGCGCAGGCGCGGTTGGCGTGGAGCAGCCCTTCCACGCCCTTGCAAACCATTCCGCAAACGCAACTTTATCCGCAAACCAATCCGGCGCCGATGATCAGCCTCACCAATCCCGTCGCCGGCTATGCCGGGACGGCGTTGGCGACCGTCACCTTGAGCGCGAGCGCCGCCACGCTTTACAACCCCCTCGCGCGGGTGGCTTTTTACACGAACAATGGGTTCGCCGGGGCGGTGTCCAACGCGCCGTATGACCTCACCCTCACCGGCTTGGGCGCGGGGAACTACACCCTCGCCGCCGTGGGGTTGGATGGCTCCGGTTTGGCCGCCACTTCGGCCCCGGTGACGATCACCATCACCAATGGTTCCGGCCTGCCATTTGGCCTGACCAAACTGGTGGCCAACCCCGCGTATTTCAATCTGCCCACCGCTTTCGATGGGCTCAACTTCGGCGGTCTCCCGGTGGTGTTGTCCCAGACCGGGGTCTTTACCAACACGCCCGCGTTGGCGCCGTACGCCGGCTTGATCCCCCTGCAACCGAATGTGGCGCTGTGGTCCGATGGCGCCCTCAAGAGCCGCTACTTCGCCATTCCCAATTCCGGGGCGCCCGGACCGGTCGCGCAACAAATCGGCTACCAACCGACCGGCAGTTGGACCTTTCCCGCCGGCTCGGTGTTCGTCAAAACCTTCACGCTGCTGACCAACCAAAGCGACCCTGCTTCCATCCGGCGACTGGAAACCCGGCTTCTGGTGCGGGACATGAACGGGGCGGTGTACGGGGTCACCTATAAATGGCGCCCGGATAATTCCGAGGCCGATCTGCTCACGGGCAGTTCGAATGAGGTGATCAATATCACCACCCCCGCCGGCGTGGTTCCGCAGACTTGGTACTATCCGAGCCCGGGCGACTGCCTGCTCTGCCACACCCCCCCGGCCGGCTATGTCCTGGGCGTCAATGCGCGGCAGTTGAACGGCAATCTCACCTATCCCAACGGAGTGACCGACAACCAATTGCGGACCCTCAACCGGCTGGGCTTGCTGCATCCGGCGATCGACGAGGGCGCCCTGCCGGGCATCGAATCCCTGGCCGCCTTGACCAACCAAGCCGCGAGCCCGCAACAGCGCGCCCGGTCTTATTTGGACGCCAATTGCGCGATGTGCCACCTGCCCGGCGGCTCCGGACCCACCTTCGACGGCCGCTATGACACCACCCTGACCAACCAGAACCTGATCCTGGGCGTGTTGGCCAAAGGCAGCCTGGGCTACGACAACGCCTTTGTGGTCAAGCCCGCCGATGTCTGGCGGTCGATCCTGTATGACCGCATGAACACGACGAACAACGCCGTAAAAATGCCTTCGCTCGCGCGCAACTTGATCGACACCAACGCGGTGCAAGTCATCGGCGCGTGGATCAACAGCCTGCCGGGCACGCCGGCCGAGCCGCCGCCCACCATCACTCCGGCGGCGGGCACCTATCTCGGAGCCGTGAATGTGAGCCTCCAACCGCCCGACCCCAACGCCACGCTGTATTACACATTGGACGGCACGCTGCCGACGACCAACTCCTTCCTCTATGCCGGGCCTTTCCTGCTCGTGACGAACGCCACGGTCAAGGCCAACGCCTTTGAAACCGGGTTCAACAACAGCGTGGCGGCGACCGCCCGGTATGTGATTCAGCCGGGCATGCGCTTCCTGCAACCCACCTTGACCAATGGGGTGTTCCAAGTCCAATTCAGCGCCACTCCGGGGCGCCAATATGTCTTGCAAGGCAGCGCCGACTTGGTGAATTGGGTTTCCTTGGGCACGAACACGCCCACCGCCAGTCCGTTTACCCTGAGCGATCCGGCGGCGGGCGGGGCGCCGCACCAATTCTACCGGGTGCTGCAACTGCCCTAAGCCCATGCGCACGCGTTTCTTCGGCCTCCTCCTCAGTGCGGGCTTGTGCCTGCCGGTTACCGTGGTGACGGCGCAGACCCGCACGAACGCCGCGCCGCCGCTGGATCCCGT
>CAIYZC010000771.1 GCA_903930565.1 uncultured Pedosphaera sp. | reverse complement strand
CAGCTCCCCCATGGTGCCGGCGAAAGCGTCCGGGAACCAACTTTCGCGCCAAACCGGTTCTTGAAACTCCGCCTGACCCTTCGTCGCGTAACGCAGGCTGGAGGGCGTGGTGTAAGGATCGCGGCACCAGCCGATGTCGCCCACCGCCAATCCATCGGTCCCCTCGATCCGCCACTTCAGATAAATGTCCGCCGGGCAACCTTCCCGGGCTGGGCCGGTCCAAGTGTCATCCAACCCCACCGCGCGCATGCCGTCCGCATACTCCAATATATAGGTGCAAATGCCGTCGGTGTGCGGGAACGCCGTGCGGGGATCGGGCCGGGTGCTGCAATAAATCCGCGCGGGTTCGCCGAACCAATATCGCAGGGTGTCCAAATGGTGGATCGACATGATGCGCAGGGTGGCGAAGCCGAGGCGTGCCTGCCAAGGCTGCCAATGGGGGATGCCGCGCATTTCGATCGAGGCCAGCACGGGCGCACCCAGCGCACCGGTGCGCAGGAGGGTCCGGCCCGCCCGCACCGAGTGGTCGTAGCGCATATTCTGATTCACCGCCAAGGTGATGCCCGCCCCCGCGCAGGCGCGCACCGCCTCCCGGGCCTCCCTCAAATTCATTCCCAGGGGCTTCTGCGCCAAAATGCCTTTGACCGTGCCGCGCGCGCAGGCTGCCTGGATGAGTGGCAGCATCGCGTCCGGCGGGACCGCGATGTCCAGGACCGCAATCGACGGATCGTCGAGCAAGGCCGCGTAATCGGGATACACGCGGGGGATGCCATGGCGGTCCGCGACCGCTTGGGCCCGGTCCGGCTGCCGGGCGGCGATGGCCACGGGGTTGAAGCCGGCCCGGCGGTACGCGACCAGATGGCAGTCGTTGACGATGAAACCGGCACCGAGCACGCCGATGGGCACATCCTTGCGGCGGGGGGGCGGCGGATTAATTTGCAGGTCCATAAGGTTCGGAATGCCGCCACTTTAGGTCGTCCCGGCTGCGGCCGGCAAGCGCGGCGGGTTCGGCTTGCCGGTGGCGACCGGGTGTGGCAGGTTGGCGTCAGCCGATCCCCGCCGCGCGCCCAGCCGGACCCGGAAGTGCCGCGCGGCGGACGGACGCCACACACATGCAAACGGTAACAGTGCCCTTGGGAGAACGGGGCTACGATATTTTGATCGCCCGCGGCGCCCTGGCCCGATTGGGCGCGGACTGCGCCCGCCTGGGTTTGGCGCAACGGTGCGCCGTGGTGACGGACAGCCACGTGGCGCCGTTGCTCGCCGCGGAAGCCATGGCCTCGCTCGGAGCGGCGGGGTTTGAACCGGCGTTGATTGTGGTGCCCGCGGGGGAGGGGGCAAAGAGTCTCCGGCACTTCCACCAAGGCCACGACCAATTGGCCGCACACCGGTTGGAGCGGAAGTCCTTCATTGTCGCGCTGGGCGGCGGGGTGGTCGGGGATTTGGCGGGGTTTCTGGCCGCGACGCATCTGCGCGGGCTGGCGTTGATTCAAGTGCCGACAACGTTGTTGGCGCAAGTGGACAGCTCGGTGGGCGGCAAGGTGGGGGTGAACCTCAAGGCGGGCAAGAATTTGGTCGGCGCCTTTCACCAACCGCGGTTGGTGCTGTGCGACCTGGCCGTCCTGCGCACCCTGCCAGAGCGGGAGTTCCGCTCGGGCCTGGCCGAGGTGATCAAGTACGGCATCATTTACGACGCGGCGTTGTTCGCGCGGTTGGAGCGCGACTTGACGGCCATTCTGGCCCGGGACGAGGACGTGCTGGCGGCCATCGTGGCGCGTTGCTGCGCGATCAAGGCGGAGGTGGTGGGGCAGGATGAGACGGAAACGGGTTTGCGGGCCATTTTGAATTTCGGCCACACCATCGGCCACGGTTTGGAGGCCATTTCCGGCTATGGCAAGTACTTGCACGGCGAGGCCATCGCGATCGGCCAGGTGGCCGCGGCCCGGCTGTCGCAGGAGTTGACCGGCTTCGTGCCGGCGGAAGTGGCGCGGGTCGCGGAGTTGTTCGCGCGCGCGGGGCTGCCGGTGAAGGTCCGCCTGACCACGGCGCAGCGCGGCCGGTTGCTGGCGGCGATGCGCCAGGACAAAAAGGTCAGCGGCGGGGAGATCAAATTCGTGCTCGCGCGGCGCCTCGGCGAAGTGGTGTGGGGCCAAAAGGTGCCGCCGGCGTTGGTGGAGGCGGTGCTCACCACGGCTTAAATTCGGGGTTCCCAAAGCCCGCGGCCTTGGTTAGACTCGGGAACGCAGGCTATTTATGGTTCTCGTCATCGACAATTACGATTCGTTCACCTACAACCTCGTCCAATACTTGGGGGAGCTGAAGGTGGATTTGCGCGTGCATCGCAACGATGAAATCACGCTCGACCAAATCGCGGCGCTGCGGCCGGAGCGGATCCTGATCTCGCCGGGCCCGTGCTCGCCGCGGGAATCGGGGTTGTCGAATGAAATCATCCGCACCTTCGGGCCGCGGGTCCCGCTTTTCGGCGTTTGCCTGGGCCACCAATGCATTGGGCACACCTTCGGCGCTGAGGTGGTGGTGAATTACCGGATGATGCACGGCAAGACCTCACCCATTCTGCACAACGGGAAGGATTTGTTCGCGGGAATGCCGCAGCCGTTTGACGCG
The DNA here is from genome assembly GCA_903930565.1 of uncultured Pedosphaera sp. Taxonomy (GTDB): domain Bacteria; phylum Verrucomicrobiota; class Verrucomicrobiia; order Limisphaerales; family Pedosphaeraceae; genus CAIXFN01. Next base: position 36,201 of record CAIYZC010000771.1, on the reverse strand, counting down.
ACCCGCTACCACTCGTTGGTGATCAAGCGGGACACGGTGCCGGATTGCTTGGAAATCACGGCGGAGACGGCCGAAGGGGAAATCATGGGCGTGCGGCACAAGCAGCACCCCATTTGGGGGGTGCAGTTCCACCCGGAGAGCATTCTGACGGTCAATGGCCGCCGAATCCTCGAGAATTTTCTGCGGCTGGGCTGAGCCGCCCGCCGCGGGGCCGCCTATTGCAGGCGGTAAACGATCCGGGCTTTGCCGAGGTCGTAGGCGGACATCTCCATCTTGACGCGGTCACCGACCGTGAGGCGGATGAAGCGTTTGCGCATTTTGCCGGAGATGTGGGCCAGAACCTGATGTTTGTTGGTCAGTTCCACCCGGAACATGGTTCCGGCGAGCACGGCGAGAATCGTGCCTTCAATTTCGATATGTTGTTCCATCCAAAGCTTTCGTAACGGTCCGGGTCACCGGTGGTTGATTCTGAAAACGCGCGGGGAGCCGGCCCCGCGAAACAAAAAAAAGGCGCGGGGCTCCGTGAGGAACCCCACACCTGTGAAAGACATCAGCGAATTAACGGGTGTATTCGCGACGGGAACCGCCGCGATCGCCACCACCGCTGCCGCCGCGATCACCGCGGTAGCCACCGCCGCCACCGCCGCCGGCGGGACGATCTTCACGGGGACGGGCTTCATTGACCGTCAAGTCGCGGCCATCGACGTTCTTGCCGTGCAAGGCGTTGACCGCGGCGTCCGCGGCGTCCTTGTTGTCCATGGTGACGAAGCCGAAGCCGCGGGGGCGGCCGCTGAACTTGTCCATGATCAGGTCGACGGAGGTGACGGTGCCGTGCACCGAGAACAGGTCTTGCAGTTGATTTTCCGTCGTGTTGTAGGACAGGTTGCCCACGTAGAGTTTGGTACTCATGATGATTTGTTAACTATCTTAGACCGACTGCCACTTCTGAGACCGTTCCCGAACACCGGGTTTCAAATCATCACTGAAAAAACACTTTCAACTGAAGATTCACCAAGCCTTGAAATCGACCAGCTATCTAACTCAACGCCAATCTAAGCCCCACGGCAAAAATTGGCAAGTTTTATTATGGAATCATTTTTCGGACATCCAAGCGACGCTGTTGCGGAGGATGGCTTGGTAGGCCGGCAGATCGTGCGCGGCCGCGTCATGGCCGAGGGTGCAGCACACGATTTTGGCCTTGGGATGCTGGGTGATCCAGAGCACCGGGTAGGTCTTGCCGGTCGCGAGGTTGCGGCCTTCGGCGAGGACGGTGCGGGGGGAGCCGTCCGCATCGGCCACGAAGTGGTAGAGCTCATCCTTGAGCCGGAAGGTGGCCGGGACGCCCTTTAACAGTGGGTGCCCCGGAGCGGTGACCGAGACCTCGAATTCGCCGTAGGCGTCGTGGCTGGTGGCGCCGCCGCCGACGAGGATACGGTTGTACTGGGGCCAGTCGCGCCAATTGCGCCAGAGGGCGGGGTGGACGAGCAGCAACCCGTGGCCGGCATCGGCGAAGGCGAAGATGGCTTGGCGCAACGCTTGGTCGTTCAGAGGTTGGTTGCAGCTCAGGTAGAGCACATCGAGATTCGGCAAGGCCGGGAGCACTTCGGCCAGGCGGTCCGTGTAATGCACGGAAGCCAGGCCGTCCTTGGCCAGCGTGGCGGAATCGGCCGCCTTGAACCAGCGGTTGAAGTCGTGGGAACTGTTTCCGCCCACGGTCAGGACATGGGCGCCCGGGCCCCACACCAGCGGCTCGGCCGGTGCGGGCGTGGCGGCGGGCACGGCGGGTGCGGCGGCGGCCGAAGGGGCGCCGCCGGCTTCCGAGTCCGCCGTCACGGCCACGAAGACCGGGGCGACAAAGTTGTCGAAGCTTTCAAAGGTGAGCCCGGTGATGGTGCCTTTGTGCCGTAGGTTTTTGGTGAAAGTGCGGACCTGGCCGCGGGAGACGAGGTTGGGCGCGGCCTTGGAACCCGGCACGTCCATTTCGCCATTGTAGTCGGCGAACTCGCGGCCATTGAGCAACTCCAGGAGTTCGGTTTGGCCGTCGGCGTACTGCACCGTGACCTTGGCCACGAGCAGGCCCTGGTGATTGTCATTGCCGCAGCAGGGGTAAGCCCAGCCGCCGACGCCGCCGAGGAAATGCAGGCGCGCCGCGGTGAGGTTGAGGTTCTTGACGGCCACCTTTTGGGGCATGGTTTTGGCCACGCCTTCGCCGCCTTTCAGAACCATGAGATTGTTGCCCCCCGCGACTTTCTGCGGGTTCACGACTTCGAAGGGCACTTCGCCCACCTTGAACAAGCCGAATTTGCGGAAGGCCAGGGTTTCGTCCTTGATCTCGACGCCGTAGAACAGGCCCCGGGTGGTGCTGGTGGTGAAGGCGGGGCGCAGATCGATGACGCGGTAGCGGGTTTCCCCGGCGCACAAATACGTCAGAATGTCCCGCAGGCCGGCCGCGCCCAAAGCCTCGAAACCGTTGGGCATGAGGGAGAGGCCGGTGTTGCGCCGGCGTTTGATCTCACTGGTGGGGATTTCCTTTTCACCCACGGAATTGCGCAGGGTCACACTGGTCCGGTTTTCACGGGCAATGACGCCGTCGTAGGTTTCCCCGTCCTTGGTCTCGACGCTCCAGGCGACATAATTGGGTTCCACTTCGCGGTTCGGATCCAGCACATGGATGATGAGTTCCGCGGGACCGTGCACGCCCATGCCGCTGAGGTCGGGGGCCACATCTTTGCCCTGGCCGTTGAATTTGTGGCAAATGGCGCAGTTTTGCGTGAACAACGCGCGCCCCTTGACCACGTCGCCCGGTTGGGTGACCTGCGGGGTGAATTGCGCGATCAAGGCGTCTTTCTCCTTCATTTCCGGCCCCTTCAACTCGTCAATCAACGCGTTGGCGCGCTTGGCGACCGCCAAATCGCTGTAGGTCCGCAGGCGGCCGATCGCCACGGGGCCGAGCCCGCCGAGGCTGACGGTGCCTGATTTCACGCCGTCCAAGAGGGCCAGGGTCCAATCGGAACGCTTGAACAACTCATTCAGGATCACATCCTGCAGTTCCGTCGGCGCCTTCGCGTAGGCTTTCACCAGCTCGGCCCCGACCAGGGGATCGCTGACTTTGCCCAAGGCCTCGATCACAGTGCGCTGCAAGGCCGGGGCATTCGCGGAACCGGGGATGGCGGCCACGAGGGGCAGGATTTCCGCGTCCAGCTTGCGCACGGAGAGCAGGCTGACGGCGGCTTCGGCGCGTTGGCCATCCGGGAGGTTGGCGTCGTTCAATTGCTCCTTGAGCCGGGCCACCAGCGTCTTGGTGTCGCCCGCCAAAGTGCCCGCTTGATCCCAACGGGAGAGCAGCGGCAGGAGGGCCACGCCGAGACTCCGATTGGGGGCGCCGAGGAGGATTTGGAAGGCCTTTTGCAACTCGGGCGTCCAGGCCGGGGCGGCGGCGCTGTTGGGATAATCCCGCGAAAGGGTGGTGAGGATGACCTGTTTGAGACCGTCGGCGTTGGCCGGTTTGGCGGCCAGCAGGCTCACCAAGCCCGCCACGGCGGCGGGATCGCCTTCGCGGGCGATCTGGGTGGCCAATTGGCCGACGAGCGTGCCGTTTCCGGTCGCGGGGGCGTCCAAGGCCGCGGTGAGGAACACCGTCGGCGCTTTGGCGGCCACGCCGACGGCGGCGGATTCCAACCACGCATCGGCGAAAGTAGGATACGCGCGCACCACGGCCTGCGCCAGCGCCGGGGAAGCGGGCAGATTCTGCAATGCCACGAGGGCGCCGAGCCGGACGCGCGGGTTGGCGTCCTGCAACCGGCCCACGGCGGCGGTCTCAATCGGGGCGGGGCTGGCGGCGGGTTGGGCGGTGGTGATCTGGAAGGCGTTCTTGGCCACGATGGGGTCGGGGCTGCCCAAGGCCGCCACCAGTGCGGCTTGCCCTTCACCCGCTGCGAGCAGACCGAGGCCCTGCAGGGTCCAGAGGGCGTGGATTTTCGCGAAGGCGGTGGCGGACCCGGATTGGGCCAGGGCGCGCAGGGCGGGGGCGGCGTCCTTTTGACCGGTTTCCACCAGCCGGCGTTGGGCGGTCAGGCGCACCCACATATTGGGATGATTCAACGCCGCCACCAGACCGGCGGCATCCGCCGTGGCCAGGTTTGGCACGTCGGTAACGCGGGCTTGTTTGTGCTGCATCCGCCAAATCCGGCCGAAATAATGGTCGCGGTCGGGGCGGACCGCGGCGTTGCTCTTGGGATCGTGGCGCGGGCCGCGGGTGTCGTTGTGCACGGCCGCTTGATTGTAGAAATCGAGGATGTAAAGCGCCCCGTCCGGTCCCACCCGGGTGTGAATCGGCCGAAACCAGAGGTCGGTGCCGGCCACAAATTCCTTGCCCTCGAACTGGGCATCCTTGCTCGCCACAAAGCTCACGCCGCGCGGGGTCAGGTTGTCCTGGTGGACCAGATTGATCGTCGGTTCGGTGACGTAGAAGGTGTAATCATATTTCGCGGGCCACGCGCCGCCGTCATAGATGCAGGCGCCCGCCGCGGCGGTGAAATTGCCGACCCAGTCGATCTGCACGTAGGCCTGTTTTTTCCAATCCATCAAGGGGAAGCTCCGGTTGTGGTCCTCGATGTTTTGGAAGCTGGTGGTGCGGCCGACGCGGCCCTTGGCCAGCGCGGACTCCGGCATGACGACGTGGTCAATGTGGTTGCCGTTGGCTTGGGAGAAGAAGATTTCGCCGTCCGGCGCGGTGTCCACGCCCCAAGTGTTGCTGCCCTTGGAGCTGAACTGCTCGATGGCGCTGCCGTCCGGGCGGAACCGGATCACGCCTTCGCTCAAGGTGCCAAAGTGTTTGGCGCGGTCGCCGGAATAAATATTGCCGCGGGTGTAACCCAGCGTTGCGTAAATCCAGCCGTCCATGCCCCAGCGCAGGTTGCTGATCACGGCGTGGGTGTCGTTGGTGCCGAAACCGGTGTACAAAACCGTCCGTTCATCGGCTTTGCCGGTGCCCTTGGTGTCCCGGAGCAGAATGATGTGGGGCGCTTGGGAAACGATGACGCCATCGCGGTAAAGGACCATGCTGGTGACCAGATCAAGGCCTTCGTAAAACACCGTCTTGCGCTGCATGCGGCCGGCGGCATCGGGTTGGTCGAGGATGGAAATGCGGTCTTGCGGCGCGCGGGTGCGATCTTGGCGGAAGGGATACTCGGGCGTCTCCGCTACCCACAGGCGGCCCCGGGCGTCCCAGTCCATGGAGATGGGCTTCTCAATTAGGGGCTCCGCGGCGACCAGGTTCAGGTTGAATTCGGGGGGCACGACGATTTTGGCGGCGGCCTTTTCGGGCGCGGTGGGGCCGCCTTCGGGGTAGCGCAGGCTGCCCAATTCTTCGGCGTTGGCCAGAGAATCCTCGGGGCGTTTGCCCGCCCAGGCGATGCCGCGGAGCAGCACGGCGCGAATGTGGGGCATTTCGAAGGTGTGGTAGTTGTGGCCGGGGATGCAGACAAACGCGCGGTAGTTGTCCTTCTCGTAGGTCCACATCTGGGGAACGATGTCATAGACCGAGGGCTGGTTGCGGCCTTCGCGCTTGTAGCGCGCATCGGGGCGGTAGGCGGCGGCCAGCACATGGGCTTCGGGCATCATGTTCAGGTCGTAGTACATTTCATCGTCAAAATCGAAGTTCGACGCCCCCCGGGTGATCGGGTGGTTGGGGTCCTGGTAATAAAAGGCGAAATCGCCTTCGTAATAGCCCGCTTTGCCATACTCCCAGGCGCCGCCGATGACGGTCTTGAACCACTCGGCGTCCCGGCCGCACACGGCGTCGTGCAACACCACCAAGCCGCCGCCGCGCTTCAGGTAGGGCTCCAAATAGGCGCGTTGCGCGGGGGAGATGTTGCCGCCGTCCTGGGCGAACAACACCAGCACGTCCGTGACGGCGAGTTGTTCCGCGGTCGGGAAATCCATGGCGCCCTGGGCTTGGGCGCCGCGTTGGTTCAGCAACGTGGTCCAATCCTTCAAAAAGCGGGGATGGTCGTGCTGGTTCGGGCCGTGGGTCTTCACCCCGGCGCGGATGAACACGCGCAGCGGCGCGGCGTTTTGCCCCCAGCTGGTCAAGCCCAGCAGGGCAAAGCAGAGGGCGAGGATCAATTTGTTCTTCATACGCGGATGGCTCTTCAAAAAAAGGTGTGTCAAATGCTCCGCGACTTTAGCGGCCCCCCGCGGCCGGCCGAAAGCCAAATCTGCGCCGCCGGTGAAGAATGACCCGGAAGAACCACGGGGAGAAGTGGCGGGCCACCGCGGGAGCGAAATCGGCTCCCCCCCAGCGAAGGGGGGCGGCACGGCGGCTCAAGGGGTCCGGGTCGGGGCGGGCAGGGGAAAAGTGACGTGGCGGGCCGGCCAACCGGTTCGCAAGACCAAATAAATGGCCAGGCCCGCGGGGGCGAAAAAGCCGCAGACGGTCAGCACCGGCGCCATGATCAAGGGGTGCAATCCCCGTTCCCGGCTGTCCAAGTAGATCCATCGCCCGGCCAGGAAATCGACCGCCAACAGGTGCAGCCAGACCAAGCTCACTTCGTTGTGCCCGCGGACGAGTTCCGCCAAGGTGTCAAACCGGGGCCGGATCAGCTCGGGCAGTTGGTTCACGTAATAGGGGAGTTCCAACAGGGTGTAGGGCAGGGCCAGCAAAAGAACCGGCCAGACCGAGCCCAGCACCCGGCGCGTGACCGACCAACCCGGGGCGAGAATCATGGCGGCCCAAAAGGGCAGGGCGAGGCCAATGGTGACGTAAAAAGTGAGCTCGTAAAGGTTCATGCGGACAAACAGGGGTTGGGGTCGCCCGGTCGGGGGCGGATCGTTTCAAGGTCCCCGAACCGCCCGGCCGTCCAAAGGCCGACGAACGGGCACCGGCCTTGGGAAAGGCCAAGCGACCAGTCGGATCGGCGCACAAAACGCCGTGGTGTGATTCGAGTGAGGGGACTCATGATCCGATTTATTTTTCACAACCGTAACCGTTCGCCCGCCGGGCGGCGAGCAAAATCGACCGGCCGGGCCGCCGCGCCCTTGGGTGGCGGGGGGCGGCCAGCCGGCATCGAGGCCCTCGCAACCGCCTTTTTGCCGGGGATTTCGCTTCCGGCAGGCCCGCGGCCCCCCTTTCGACCCGGGGGGAGTTTCCCCCATGCCCGCGAAAACGTTACCGGTTTCCAATTGACACCCGGGGGCGGGCCAATAAAAATCCCGGGATGTTATCGGATTCAGCAACCTGGGGAATCGTCTGTGGACGCAGCCCGCTCTTGGCACCGGCGGGAGGGCGCGCATGACGAACGAATCGCTGTACCAATCGCTTTACCGCATTCGGCGGGTTGAAGAAGCGGTCGCCAAGGTTTATCCCACGGACAAGATCAAAAGCCCCGTGCATTTGAGCATCGGGCAGGAAGCCGTCGCCGTGGGGGTTTGCGCGGCACTCGAACTCCAGGACATCGTGTTCGGCACCTACCGCAGCCATGCCCTCTACCTCGCCAAGGGCGGGGATTTGAAGGCCATGATTGCGGAGATGTACGGCAAGGACACCGGTGCCGCCCGCGGCAAGGGCGGGTCGATGCACTTGATCGACTTGAACAAGGGCATCATGGGCACCTCCGCCGTGGTGGGCACCACCATTGCCAACGCGGTGGGCTACGCGTACGCGCTGAAATATCAGCGGTCGAACGCCGTGGTGGTCAGCTTCATGGGCGACGGCGCCGTGGACGAAGGCGTCTTCCACGAGAGCCTGAATTTTGCCGCGCTCAAGAAATTGCCGGTCATTTTCATCTGCGAAAACAACCAGTACGCCATCCATACGCACCAGTTGCAGCGCCAAGCGGTGGGCAATATTTATGAACGCGCCCGGGTGTACGGGATGCCGAGCGAACGCATCGAGGGCAACGATGTTCTGAAAATCTACGAACGCGTCTCCGCGGCGGTGGCCGCGTTGCGCGCGGGCGGTCCCGGCCCGTATTTCTTCGAGTGCATGACCTATCGCTGGAAGGAACACGTGGGGCCGAACGAGGATTACCAACTCGGTTACCGCTCCCGCACGGAAGCGCAACCGTGGATGGAAATGGACCAAGTGCCGCGCATCGGCGCGCTCGTGGATGCCGCCGTCCGCGCCCCCATGGAAGCCGCCATTGAGGCGGAAATCACCGAGGCGTTTGCCTTCGCCGAAAGCAGCCCCTTCCCCGCCCCCGCCGAACTTTACACTGCCGTCTATGACGAAGCCTGATCAGGAGCGAATTCTTTCTTACACGGACGCCTTGCGGGAAGCCACGGACCAGGAAATGGGCCGGGACCCGTCCGTCATCACCTTCGGGCTGGACGTGGATGATCCGAAGGCCATTCAAGGAACGACCAAGGGGTTGCTCCAAAAATACGGCCCGGAACGCGTGTTCGGCACCCCGTTGGCCGAGGACGCCATGACCGGCGCGGCCATCGGCATGGCGCTGGCGGGTTTGCGGCCGATCCATGTGCACATCCGCATGGATTTCGTGCTGTTGGCCATGAACCAATTGGTCAACGTGGCCGCCAAGAGCCGCTATATGTATGGCGGCAAGGTCAACGTCCCGCTGGTGGTCCGATCCATGATCGGCAAGAGCTGGGGCCAAGGCGCGCAGCATTCCCAGGGGTTGTACTCCTACTTCATGCACGTCCCCGGCTTGCGGGTGGTCGCCCCGACCACGCCGTATGACGCCAAGGGCTGCCTGATCGAGGCGATCCGCGACAACAATCCGGTCATGTATGTGGAGCACCGGATTCTGCATTTCCAAAAAGGCCCGGTTCCCGAAGCCTCGTACACCGTGCCCATGGGCAAGGCCCGCATCACCGCGCACGGCGACGATGTGACCTTGGTGGGCATCTCGTACATGCAGTTGGAATGTCTGCGTGCGCAGCGCTATCTCGCGACCGTCGGCATTCAAGCCGAGGTCATCGACCCCATCTGGCTCAGCCCGCTGGACATCGACACCATCGTGAATTCGGTCCGCAAGACGGGTCGCTTGATCGTGGTGGACAACGGTTGGACCACCTGCGGTGCCAGCGCGGAAATCGCCGCCCAAGTCTGCGAGCGGTTGCAGGATGAAAAGCCGATCAAGGTGCATCGCATGGGCTTCGCCCCGGTGACCTGCCCGACCACGCCGGCCTTGGAAGCGCACTTCTATCCCAACTCGCGCGACATCGCCTCGGCCGCCCACCGGATCGTGCGTCCCGGGACGACGTGGATGCCCGAGGAGCGCGCGGACTTGCAGAGCATTGACTTCAAAGGACCTTTTTAAGGATGAGCGCCCCCGCCGCGAGCCCCGCCCCCACCGGTCTGGACTGGCCGTTGATGAACAACAACATCACGCGTGCCGATCTGGACACCGTGATTGAATTCCTGCGTCAGGAAAACCCGATCCTCACGCAATCGAAGAACGTCCGCGCCTTTGAGGAGGAGTGGTCCCGGTGGCTCGGGGTGAAATACAGCGTGTTCGTCAATTCCGGCGCTTCCGCCAATTTGGTGACCATGGCCGCGTTGCGCGAAATCGCCGGCTTGGGCGAAGTCATCGTGCCGACGCTCACCTGGGTTTCGGACATCGCCTCGGTGCTGCAAAACGGGTTCACGCCGGTGTTCACGGACATCAATCCGCGGACCCTGTGCATGGACGTGGAGCAAATCCTGGCCAAGATCACCCCGCGCACCAAGGCGGTGTTCCTCACGCATGTGTTGGGGTACAACGGTTTGACCCAACGGTTGCTCGACGAATTGCAGGCGCGGGGCATTCCGCTGATCGAGGACGTGTGCGAGTCCCACGGGGCGACGTTTAGAGGGCGCAAGGTGGGGAGTTTCGGGCTGGTTTCGAACTTCTCCTACTACTACGCCCATCACATGAGCACGATCGAGGGCGGCATGATCTGCACCAACGACGCGCGCTGGTATGAGACCGTGCGCATGTTCCGCTCCCACGGCATGGTGCGCGAGGTGACCTCGCCGGAAATCCGCGAGGAATACCGCACGAACCATCCCGATCTCAACCCGGACTTCATTTTCGCCTTCCCGGCCTACAATGTCCGCAGCACGGAGATCAACGCCGTGATCGGCCGTTCGCAATTGCCGCGGTTGGATGCCAACAACGCCATCCGTACTCGCAACCTCACGGCCTTCCTGGCCGGGTTGGACCCGGCGAAGTACCGCACCGATTTCGAGCTGGCAGGCAGCAGCAACTACGCCTTCACGCTGGTGCTGAAGCACCCCGATCCCGGTCTGCGCGTGCAGGTCGAGAATATGCTGCGCCGCGAGAAGGTGGAATTCCGGCGCGGCACCGCCGGCGGCGGCAACCAATTGCGCCAGCCCTACGCGCGCAAATTGATCGGCGACCGCGAATTTGAAAATTACCCGCAGGTGGACCATGTTCACTTCTACGGGTATTACATCGGGAACTATCCGGACCTCGACGCGACCAAGATTGAGCGCCTGTGCGCGCTGTTGAACGCGCTGGGTTAACCGCCGCTGCCGCCGCCGAAAACCCGGGGCGCGGGCCCGTTTGCCGAGAATTTGAGCCATGAACCGACCACTTGATGTTTTGTTTGTCAACGCCGACGCCTCGGCGCAGGCCTACCAGGACCTGAGCAAGGACTACGCGGCGATCGAACCGCCCACTTGGTGCCTGCTCCTGGCGCAAAGCTGCCGCGCGAAGGGTTACGGCGTGGCCATCCTCGACTGCGGGGCCGAGCGGCTCGGTGAAGCGGAAGCGGTCCGGCGCATCAGCGAGCACAAGGCGCGCCTGGTTTGCTTTGTGGTGTACGGCCAGAACCCGAACTCCGGCACCACCAACATGATCGGCGCGAACGCGCTGAGCACCCGGCTCAAAGCGGAGCACCCGGACAGCATCGTCTGCCTCGTGGGTTCCCACGTCAGCGCGCTACCGTTGGAAGTGCTGGCGCATCCGGCCGTGGATTTGGTGCTGCTGAACGAAGGCGTTTACGCCCTGCACAATTTGTTGAAGACCGATCTGCGCGGCCAGGACTTGCTGCTGGTGCGCGGTATCGGCCACAAACTCCAGGGCGTCCCGCAGTTGAACCCGCCCGAGCGCGTCGTGCCCCAGGAGCGGATGGACATCGACCTGCCGGGTTACGCGTGGGATTTGCTGCCGTATAAGAACCGGCCGCTGGACCTCTACCGCGCGCATTTCTGGCACGCCGAGTTCAACCACAATTTGCGCACCCCCTTCGCGGCGATCTACACCTCGCTGGGCTGCAAGTTCAAGTGCGACTTCTGCATGATCAACATCGTGAACCGCGTGGACAACGCGGACGGCACGGTGTCGGCCAACTCGCCGAACATGCGCTTCTGGTCGCCGGAATTCATCCTCGGCGAATTCGACAAGCTCGCCGCCATGGGTGTGGAGACCATCCGGCTCTCGGATGAAATGTTCTTCCTGAACAAGAACTACTACGAACCCTTGCTCAAGGGCATCGTGCAGCGCGGGCACAAGTTCCGCATGTGGTCTTACTCCCGCATCGACACGGTGCGCCCGAACTACCTCGAATTGTTCCGCCAGGCGGGTATCGGCTGGCTCGCGCTGGGCGTCGAGGCCGCCAGCCAGGTCATCCGCAGCGAGGTGTCCAAGGGTTCCTTCCAGGAAGTGAACATCCGCCAGATCGCCAAGACGATCCAGGACGCCGGCCTGAACATCATTTCGAATTACATCTTCGGGTTCCCGGACGACACGCACGAGACCATGCAGCAGACGCTGGACCTCGCGCTCGAGTTGAACACCGAGATGGTGAACATGTACCCCTGCCAGGCGCTGCCCGGCAGCCCGTTGTACAACACCGCCCGCGCGAACGGCTGGGCGCTGCCCGACTCCTACGCCGGCTACGCCTTCCTCTCCTACGAGAGCCAGCCGCTGCCCACCCGTCATCTGAGCGCCGCCGAAGTACTGCAATTCCGCGACAACGCGTGGCAGAAGTACTTCACCCACGAGCCCTTCCTGGCGCTGGTTGAGCGCAAGTTCGGCGTCCAACAGCGGGCCAACGTCGAGGCCATGGCGCGCATCAAGCTGCGCCGCAAGCTCATTGAGCAGCAAAAGCCCTCCTGACGGGCCGCCCCCGCCGGCCGCCCCTCCGCCATGGCCAAGATCAGCGTCATCATCGTTTCCCACAACAAGCCGGATTATGTGAAGGAGGCGATCCAAAGCGTCTTGGATCAAAAGTTCACCGACTGGGAAGCCGTCCTAGTGGACAGCGGCGTGTTGCTGGGGAAGGGGTTCTTTGATTACCTCAAAGACCCGCGCATCACCATCGTGCCCTCGGGCGAGACGAAGGAGATGTTCAAAACCACCAACATGGCCAGTTGGTGCTTCAACAACATCCTCAATTCCGGCCGCCTGACCGGGGAGCTGATCCTCTACCTTTGCGACGACGACGTCTTCTACCCCGTCGCCTTCGGCGCCTTCTGGGACTACTACGAGCGCCACAACCGGGAGCCGCAGGCCATGTACGCCTCCCAGGAAATCGGCCAGGCCGGCCCCGACGGCGTCACCCGCATCATCGGCAAACGCATCGCCGACCGCCCCGCCGGCCGCTTCTGCCGCGGCCGCAAGCTGGACTGCCAGGTGGATTACCTCCAATTCTGCCACACCCGCGCCCTCCTCGGCCCCCTGGCCCAATCCCTCGGCGGCACCACCCGCCCCCACTGCGAGGACCGCGCCGAAGGCTACCATGCCGACGGCATCTTCATGGAGCAGGTGGGCGCGATTACCAAAGTCCACCCGGTGAACGTGGTCGTGAGCATGAACCGCCGCACCGCCACGAGCATCAACATCGAAAGCGCCGACACGCGCTTGGGGCGCGCATGGGTGCTGGTGAAAGCGAAATGGCAAGGATTGAGGAGGCGGCTGAAGGGCAGGCGCCGTGCTTGAGAATGTTTGATGCGGGTGGACGAGTGCGCGGAGACAACTTCTTATGCAAGTTGCGATCACTCCGCTATGATGTCCATGCCCCAAGAGCTTGGTACCCCACCCCCTGGGATGGATCCATTCATCGGGCAATTTAACCCCCTCCACAAGGGCGTTGGTCATCTGTTCACCGGCCTGCAAAAGGCGCTGATGTTTCGCTGGAGCCGCAACGGTTATTTCAAAATGGTGTTGGATTACGTTCAGCTAAACCCGGAGCGCGCCCGCATCCCAGCGCCCGCGCAAGCCTCGTGGGATTTCGAGTGGTGCAGTTGGCCGGACCATTTGGCCGCACCGGGAGGCCGTCCGCCCTGGCTGCAGCTGGTCCCGTTGCTGGGGGAATACGAGGTGCCCAAGGACAGCCCGGCGGCGCGGCGGGAATTGGAAGCTGCGCTGGAGCAACGCCGCGCGGGGGAAGCCGGGATGAACTACCGCCAATTGCCCCGGGGCTGGTGCTTCGGCGGGGACACTTTTAAGCAGGAGTTGCTGGCCCAGATGAGCGGGGGCGTCGGCCCCGAGCACTTCGGCCCGGAACGCCGCGAGAGCGCCGAGACCCGGGCCGAGACCATCGTGACGGAGGAACTTCGGTGGCGCGGTTGGAACCAGCAGGCCCTGGAGCAGCGGGCCAAAGGGAATGCGGAGAAAGTGTTGATCGCCGCGCGGTTGCGTGCGGAAACCGCCGTGCCGGTGAGCTGGATCGCGAAGCGTTTGGCGATGGGCGCGACCGGGTATGTCGCCCATTTGCTGTATCGTTATCGGCAGGGCCAGAACCGCTTGGGCGGAATGGTTCAAAAATGAGGGTCTTGGCGAATTTGTCGTGTTGGCCCTTGATAATCAATACCAAGAACCGATCCCTGCAAACCGAACATCCTGAATATCTCGCGCCTCCCCATCTTCTCCATCGCTTACGATCCCCGGCCGATGCCCCCATTTTGATGCTGGCTGGTGCGCCAGCGGGCATGAGGTCTTCGGTTCCAAACGCCCCCTCCTCCTCCTGCCCCCCTCTGGCCCCGCTCCGCGTGAGAAATTCCGCTTCCCCTCCGCGCGGCGGTTGAAATCAGCGGTTCCCGTTTGGACTCCGATTATAATGGAGGGGTCCCGGAATCCGGAATTCGGAGCGCCAGCCACGTTATGTGTGCGGACTAGAACCGAGAAAGGGGCTCACGCGGGGAGCGAGGCGCCAGCCGGGATTTGATCCAGCTTGAGTTTGCTTCGGGCCCGATTTTTCCCGTCCCGCTTCGGCCCGGCCAAGCGGCTTCCCGTTGCGCCGGACCCTTGATGCTCCGAGCTTTGGCGGAAAATCCGCGACTTGCCCCCCACCCTTGCCCGCGATGGCGTTGTTTGGGCGCGGGTCCCATGACCGGACCGGGACAACTCTTCGCCGGGGTCGGCCGGTGGAAACCAACGACCGGATTGGATTGGGTGACGAAGTGCCTCCGTAACCATACTTTACATTTGGTGGTGCCAAACGTAAAGTATGGTATCATGATCGCGCGGAATTATTGGCGGAAACGGATGGAGACGGCCTGGACCCAGGCGCCCATCGTTTGGTTGAGCGGGGTGCGCCGGAGCGGCAAAACTACCCTGGCACAGAGCCTTGGGGCGGAATGCATTCAGTACGTGAACTGCGACTTGCCCCGGGTGGAAGACATGGTGCGTGATCCGGAGCTTTTTTACCGATCCTGCACGAAGCCGGTGGTCGTCTTGGATGAAATCCACCAACTGACCGACCCCGCCCGACTGCTGAAAATTGGGGCGGACGCATTTCCGCAGTTGCGCATCCTGGCCACCGGTTCGTCCACGCTGGCGGCGAGCCGCAAATTCCGCGACACGCTGACCGGACGCAAGCGGGTGGTGCATTTGACCCCCGTGGGCTGGGGGGAATTGGCGGACTTCGGGGTCACCCTGTCCCACCGGCTTTTCCACGGGGGTTTGCCCCCGGCGCTGCTGGCCAGGGAGAAGCCGGGCGGGTTTTACGCGGAATGGTTGGATTCGTTTTTTGCCCGGGACATTCAGCGATTGTTCGGTTTCCGGGACGTGGACCGCTTCAACGCCCTCTTCGAATACTTGCTGCGCCAGAGCGGGGGTTTGTTCGAACTTTCCAAAGCCGCCACGGCGCTGGGCATTTCGCGGCCCACGGTGGAAAGTCATGTCCGGGCACTGGAAACCACCCATGCCCTCACGCTGGTGCGCCCGTTTCACGGCGGCGGGCAGAATGAACTCGTCAAGCAGCCCAAACTTTACGGCTTCGACACCGGGTTTGTGAGTTACGCCCGGGGGTGGGATCCTCTGCGACCGGAGGATTTGGGCCTGCTGTGGGAGCACTTGGTGCTGGAGCACTTGCAGGCCCACTATCCGGAGGTCCCGGCCCGCTATTGGCGGGACAAGAGCGGCCGCGAATTGGATTTTGTCCTGGCGCACAGCCGCGACCGCGTCGATGTGATCGAATGCAAATGGCACCCCGCGGCATTTGACACCGGCGCGCTGGCGATCTTTCGAGGGTACTATCCGCACGGGCGGAATTACTTGCTAACGCCCTCCGGGGCCCCAAGTTATCGCCGACGCTATGGCGACTTGGAGGTGTTGGTGGGGACCCCGGACGACCTCGCGGCGTGAGGAGTACCGGAATCCCTAATTCGCGCAGAGGCTGGAGCCGTCATGACAGCGGGCCGGCAACGGGGATTAGCCTCCCGCGGGGACGCAGATAACGGAGCCGATCAACCCAATCCGCTTTTGGTTTGCAGACACCGAGGGGGGAACCCCAACGTAGCGCCCAAGGCGGCCGCCGGAGGATCCCGGTCAGCTCAGGGCGCTTCGACCCGGAGGGCCACGGAAGCACCTCACGTTTGCGCGCCCAAGCCCGTTGGCTGCAAATCGCCATGAATCCCGGCTTGCGATGGCGGTTGGATTCTGCTCCAGTCCGCTGGCTCCAAAGCGTAAGCGGGTGACCCGGCAATGAAGTCCAGCGGGGCTGGCAAATGAGAAAGATTGTTATGAGATATCCAGTGCGGTTGGCCAAAGGCGCTGTGGCGCAATGGTTGGTTTGGCTGGTCCTGGTTTTGCCATGGTCGGCGCGGGCCTTCACGATCAATTTGCTCTACGATTCCAGTGTGACGAGTCTGACGAACGCCACCCAAGTGAAGAATGCGTTCGCCGTCGCGGTGCAGACTTTCCAGAGCCTTTACACCAACCCAATCACGGTCAACATCACGGTCAGTTGGGGAAATTCGGCTTTCGGCAACAGCAGTTCCACCTTGTATGGTTCGCCTTCGTACGCGCAATTGACGAATGCGCTCCGGGTCGCGGCCACCACCGCGGCGGATCGGAGCGCGCTGGCCAGTCTGCCCGCCACCGATCCGATTCCCGCCCCACACGGCTTTTGGATTCCCCGCGCCCAAGCCAAAGCGCTGACTGATCTGAACTCGTATTTTGGTCTCAATCCGAACGATGCAAGCGTGGATGGCGGCGTTTCCTTCGCCTCGAATGTCAACTGGACCTTCGATCCAACCAACCGGGCGGTGGCGGGCAAGTCCGACTTCATTGGCGCCGCCGAGCATGAAATCAGCGAAGTGCTGGGGCGGAGTTTTGATCTGAATTACAACCCGAGCGGCGGGTTTGTGCCCTACGACCTGTTCCGCTTCACCAGCCATGGCGTGAGGAGTTTCAACGTGAACGATGCCGGCGTCTATTTCTCCATCAACAACGGTTTGACGGCGTTGAAATATTTCAACGCGGTCACCAATACACCCGTGACCACCGATGTTCAAGATTGGGCGCTGGGCAGCACGACGGATGCTTTCGGCTTTTCACAGTTGGAAGGAACCAAGGCGAGTCTTTCTTCCGCGGACCTGACCGCCTTGGATGTGATCGGCTACGACCTAAATTTCACCCTTCCCAAGTTGGCTGGTGTCCGACTGACCAATGGAAATTTTAAAATCAATTTTACGAACGTCTCCGGCTTGGGCTTCGTGGTGTTGGCGGCGACCAATGTGACGTTGTCCGCGACCAACTGGACGAGTCTGGGCGCACCCAGTGAATCCGCCGTCGGGCAATATCAATTTATCGACACGCAGGCGCCGGCCAATCGGGCGCGGTTCTATCGGGTGGCGCTGCCGTGATGGTGGGGGTGGGGAGTTGGGGGAGACTGAATTCCAAGCGCCGCGTCCTTCATGCGGACAAGAAGCGGCGGAGGCTCGCGCAGAGGCGCGGAGAACGTCGAGCAGAGCGGGATGGAAAACCGTTGGGCGTGCATCTTTTCGGGAGCCCCTTGTCCCCGCCTGAGCCGGAAATGCTCCCGCAGCGGCGCAGCGGCGCGGAGAAGACCGGGGACGTGGGGCCTGATGGGGGAAATGTCAGGAGAGAGCGCTGAAGTGGAGGAACAATGCGGGAGTCTCTTAACGCCAGCGCCAACAATGTGGGGTGTTTGGGAGCCGAGGTGACGAGGCTCTGGCATTGCCTGGCGAGGGGGGCGCTCGGTTGCGGTCGAGGGGTGGAACAATTCGAGAGCCTCCAAACGTCGTCTTCTACAATTTGGGCTTGTGGCAGACGAGGTGACGAGACTCTGGTTAATCCGGGGTTCTGTGGCGGACAGGCGTGGCGGAGGGTGGGGGGCCATTCGAGAACCTCCTAACGTCGTCTCCTACGATTTGGAGATTGTGGGAGACGAGGTGACGAGGCTCTGACTTTGCCTGGCGCTGGTGGCGCGCGGTTGCGCTCGAGGGGTGGAACAATTCCAGAGTCTCCTTACGTCGTCTCCTACATGTCGGGGGTTGTGGGAGGCGAGGTGACGAGACTCTGGCTTTGCCTGGCGGGGGGGCGCTCGGTTGCGGTCGCGGGGTGGAACAATTCGAGAGCCTCCTAACGTCTTCTTCTACAATTTGGAGTTGTGGGAGACGAGGGGACGAGACTCTGACTTTGCCGCAGGTCGCGGAGCAGCGGAAGGGGCTTCCAAATTCGAGGTGGGGGGGCTTCCGGGCGCGCCCAATCATCAAAAACACTGATTTTCCGCTTGGCGCGTCGTTAGAGCCGGGGCGCAATCCAAACGGCGGAGTCCATACAAAACTTTAACAATTCCCCGGGCCGACGAAATGAATCCTTAACAACCATGCGCTTTATTGTCAGCAGACAGCCATGAAAACCCGCTCCACTGAAAACGCAAGGTTCTCCCAAACCGACATCGGCCCAAAGAATTTCTTCCCCCTTCCCGATACTTGCCGCAACCGCGACAAAGGAGGCGGGAAGCCGTCAACAACCAAGCAAAGTGAGACCAGTATGCAATACCTCAAACCACTCAGCCTGACGCTGGCCATGATTGGCGCAGCAAACCCGGTGACTTCGTTCGCCCAAGGCGCCAATCCAGCAGGGCCGCCGCCACTCGTCCACCTCCTACGGGAGTTTCGCCCCATCGGCGGCTTCGGGAACAACCTGGTGCACCCGAAATTCAATGCGGTGCCCGGCGCGGCCGAACTCGCCATCGCCCCCCTCCACTTCGCCCCCGGCACCGGCAACGGACTGGTGGCGGGGCCCAATCCCCGCACCATCAGCAATGTGATTGCCGGTGGCAACGGCGCCAACGGACAAAATGGTCAAACCACCGATCCCGTGGCCTCCGCTTGGATGTACGTGTTCGGGCAGTTCGTCGATCATGATCTCGGCCTGGAGGAAACCCCGTTGGACACGGCCGACATCTCCATCATCATCCCGCCCAACGATCCGGTGTTCCCCGGCGGTACGGTCATCGCGATGACGCGGGACACCCGGGATCCGGTCACCGGCACCATTATTAATTCCGTGGCCGGGTATCTCGACCTGTCGCAGCTTTACGGTTCGACCGTGGCGTTCGCCGATGCCCTCCGTAATGCGGACGGGACACTGGCGAGTTCGGACAACGGCCGGGCCCTGCCGGTGGTGGACGACACCTTCGTGACGGGGGACCCGCGGGTGATGGAAAACCCGGAGCTGACGGCGGTGACGACCCTCTTCATGCGGGAGCACAACCGCTGGGTTGCCACCCTGCGCGCGCAACATCCGGCTTGGACCGGCGACGAGCTCTACCACATGGCCAAGGCCATCACGACGGGCGAGTACCAGAATATCATTTATTCCGAGTATTTGCCGATCCTCCTCGGACCGGTCCTGGGGCCGTATGGCGGCTACGATCCCAACGTGAACGCCCAGGAGACGCAGGAGTTTTCCGCCGCGGCGTTTCGCATGGGGCATTCCCAAGTCTCCGACACCCAGCAAGGCCTCGACAACCTGGGCAACGTGGTGTTTACGGAGTCCCTGGTCCAGTCCTTCTTCAACACGCCGGAGGTCGACGAAGCCAACGGCATTGACGCGCTGCTCCGTTCCTTGGGCGCGGATTACACCCAGGCGATGGATCCCTACGTGGTTTCGGCGCTCCGTAATTTGCTGTTCGCCGGCTTGGTGGGCGGTGGGGTGGATGCGATTGACCTCATTGCCATTGATATTCAGCGGACCCGGGACGTCGGGTTGGGAACGCTCAACGAAACCCGGCGGGCGTTGGGTTTCCCGCCTTACCGCTCCTTCACCCAACTGACCAGCGATCCGGTGCTGGCGGCCAATTTGCAACTCGTCTATGCGGACATAAACCTCGTGGACTTGTTCATGGGCGGCTTGGCCGAAGCGCCGGCGAAGGGCGCGGAAGTCGGCCCGACCTTCCAAGCCATTATCGCGAGCCAGTTCCATAACCTGCGGGCCGGGGATCGGTTTTTCTGGCAGAATCAGGGGTTTGATCCGGCGACCGCCTCGGGGATCGCCCATACCACCCTCGCCCAGCTCATTCTGCGGAATACCGACACCACCGCCCGCCTGCAACCCAACGTCTTCCTGCAGGCCGATCTGGGCGCCAACCAAAACGGAACGCGCCCGACTCATCCCCCGGTGAATCAGCGGGGGCGGCCCGCTCCGTTGAAATGAAATCGTCGGGCGGAACCTGATTACAGAAGGCTTTGGCGCGGCGGGTATGAACCTGCCGTGCCAAAGCCAGGTTCGTTTCCGGAGCCCTTGGCCCGGGATGGGCCGCCACGGGAAGGCCGCGAACCGAGCAGCGGCGTACTGCGGAAATCCAAGCGCTGCCCATGGAATCTAAGGAACCCTCCCCCGGGGGAGGAGATCAAGCGGACAACGGCTGGTGGGCCGTAGAGTTCTTGGGGGGTGGGGGAAAAGATGAGGCTTCGGCTTGCTTGGGTGGTGGTGGCGAACGGGCGTGGCGGACGGCGGTGACGATGTGAGAGTCTTCCGACGTCGTCTCCTACAATTTGGAGTTGTGGGCGACGAGGTGACGAGGCTCTGGCTTGGCTTGTTGGTTGTGGCCCGCGCGGGATTGATGGCAGGGACAATTCCAGAGTCTCCTCACGTCGTCTCCTACAATTTTGTGATTGGCGGCTAGTGGGAAGGGTGGCTTTGGCTTCGCGGGTGGGCATTGGCGGGCGAATGCTTTGGACCGGGGCATGCCAGAGTCTCCTGCCGTCGTCTCCTACAAGGTGGGGTTGTGGGCGACGGGGTGACGAGACTCTGACTTTGCCGGCGGGCGTTCCGCGTTCGCCGCGGGTTACCGTCAGCTCGCGCGCTCAATAATCAAAGACGCTGATTTCCCGGTTGGCGCGGCGGAGCTTGCCGGACAGGCCGTGGGCCAGGTTGGCCAGCAGGGTGATTTTGATGCCGGGATGCGTTTCGCCCAATTGGTCGAAGGCCGCGATCGGCAGGGAGTCGCACTCCACGTCGGTGTCGGCCGTGACGACCGCGGAGCGCGGGGCGCGGTCCAGCAGGGCCATTTCCCCGAACGCCATGCCGGCGGAGAAGGTCGCCAGGCGTTTCTGCACGCCGCTGGAAAGGGTGACCGTGACGCTGGCGCGGCCGCGGGCCAGGAAAAACAACTCGCCGGCCGGATCGCCGAAATGAACCATCACCTCGCCGCGTTGGTAATGGCGCCGCACCAAGAGGGACTGGATGACGGATACTTCCCCGGCGGCAAGTCCGCGCAGTAATTCGTAATCCGCCGGGCGCACGTGCCGCAAGTGGGTGGTGCCGGAAAACTTGGCCGCCAGCAGGCGGTTCTCACAGTACTCCAAAGCGGTGTCGTTGTCCTCAAAGGCATGGAACAGCTTGTCAAACTGGTCCCGGAGTTTGGCTTTCAAGTAGCGGCGCAAACCGGCTGCGCGCGAGAGATTGGTGAACAGGACCGGTTTGCCCCGCTCCGCCAGCTTGAGAATCAATTGGTGGAACAACCGGCCGGCGCTTTCATTGACGGAAAGCACGTGCTTCAAGTCCAGGACCAGCGTGTCGAGGGCGGTCGCCACGGCCAGGGCCTCGTGCACCACCACCTCGGCGGTGGACAGGATGAGGTGGCCTTGCAGTTGGAACACCCGGATGCCCGCGCCTTGGATCCGGAGGTAGTCGGCTTCTTCGGCGGTCCGGACCCGGCTCGAAGTCACCTCGGCCCCGGTGAATTTCAACCGGATCACCGACGAACTTGACGCGGGAGCGTTGAACAGGTGCAGGTCGAAGTAGCGCGACAAATCATCGCAGACCCGCAGGCCGCGCACACTGTTGCCGCGCTCGTCGAGCGGCGGCGAAAAGACCGCGATGCCCAACTGCCCGGGCAACACCGCGATGACCCCGCCCGCCACCCCGCTCTTGGCCGGCATGCCCACGCGATACAACCATTCGCCCGCGTAATCGTACATCCCGCACGAGCCCATGACACTCAAAACGCTCTCCACGTATTCCCCGCGAATGGCGGGTTTGCCGGTCAGTGGGTTGACACCCCGGTTGGCCAGTGTCGCCGCCATCACGCCCAGGTGCCGGCAGGTGACGGACACGGAGCATTGTTTGAAATACAAATCGACCACCGGATCCGGCGGCTCGCGCAGGATGTCAAAATTCCGAAGCATGTGGCCGATGGCGCGATTGCGGTGCCCGGTTTCACTTTCCGAGCCGTATACTTTCCGGTCCAGCCCCAGTTCCTCGCCGGCGTAGCGGGAAAACATCTCCAGCATCCGGCGCAGACGCGTGGCCGGCGTTTGCCCGGCGATCATGCCCGCCGCGGCGATGGCGCCGGCGTTGATCATCGGGTTGCGGGGGCGGCCGGTCCCGGCCTCGAGGCTGATCGCATTAAACGCGTCCCCGGTCGGCTCCACGCCGATGCGCCCGAGCACCTCCGCGCGGGTGTTGTCCTCCAACGCCATCCCATAGACGAAGGGCTTGGATATCGACTGGATGGTGAAATGCTGGCGGGAGTCGCCGATTTCATACACATGGCCTCCGGTCGTGACCAGGCAGATGCCAAACCAGTCCGGGTTGGCGGTGGCCAGTTCGGGGATGTAGGTGGCCACTTTGCCCTCGCGCAGACCGGCGTAACGGGAGTGGAGTTCGCGCAAGGAATCCTGCAACGGCAAAACGATGGAATTGTCGGCGGCATCGGCCATAAATGTTGCGCGGTTGCAAAGCAACCATCGTGCCAACCGTCATGCTTTGTTTGCCCCAAAGAGATAATGCGTCGGCCCAAGTGCGCTTCTTTCGTGGAATCTCCAGCGCAAAGAAAATGGTCGCGTCGTGCGCCGCGACGCAAGGGGTCGGATCGCTGTAGCGCTTTGGTCAACGTGAATAATTTGCGGCATTTCACCCCCTTGCGGCGAAGTCTGGCAAAAACTCCGGTTTACTTTTGCGGAAAAGGGCGTTCCCAATGAGGAAACGGAGTCGCCAAAGCTGCATCCGGGAGCTTCACGCGGGCAAGGGGATCAGCAGCGGGGAAGTGTCTGACGCAGAGACACGGTGAACGTGGAGAGCGCGAGCCGGTACCGAATGGATTACCTTTTTGGCGGCCTGCCGCTTCGCTTGGGACGGGCCGCTCCCGGCGGTGCGCTGGGCAAAAGTCTCTCAACGGGAAGGCCGACACAACCCGCGTTGGGTTTGCAGCCGCTGGGTGCCGGGTATCCCAAGGTAGCGCCCAAGGCGGCGCAACCGTCGGGCTACTGGCACAATCCCGTTGGGATTGGGAAGATCGGTGGTTGACGCAAAGGGTGTTGAATGCTTCGTGTGGGAGCGCGTGGTGGAGTGGAGGGGGGCAATTCGAGAGTCTCCAAGCGTCGTCTGCTACAATTTGGGAGTGTGGGAGACGAGACGAGACTCTGACTTTGCTTTTTGGTTGTGGCTCGCGAGCGATCGAGGAGAGGGACAATTCGAGAGTCTCCTAACATCGTCTGCTACAAGTTGCTGATTGGCGGTTGGTTGGGGGGCGGTTCGGCCATGGGTCGGGAGGCTGATCGAGTCGGTTGGAAGACCTGATTCCGCGCAATCGATTATGGTTGGATTCCTTGATGATTCGGCGCGGTAACGCGGGTTTGCGGGCTTGCCTGGGGCTGGGGGACGAACGCAGACTGCAGGCCATGCAGCCACACCTTTGGCCATTGTCCCCTTGCGGCATTGCCCGGCCCTTTCGTCGGTTCCGCAATCGGCTGGTTCCTCTGCTTTTGGCGTTTGCTTTCGCCCTTTTCGCCGCGGCCGCCGATTCTCCCCAAGTGGTCCATCAGATCAGGGTCCAACCGGACCAAGCGCCCGATTGTACCTCGCTCAAGACGATCGCGGAGTCGATTACGCGGGGTTGCCGGAACAATGATGAAAAGGCGGTCGCGATCTATAATTTCATGCAACTGGCGCACTACCATCGGCAGTATCCGAGTGAGCCGGGTGGGCTGCCGGTGCTCAAGGAACTGCACTGCTACGGCTGGAGTTTATGTGGCGGCTTGCACGCCGAGCAGTCCGCCCTTTGGCGGCAGCTCGGGTGGGATTGGCGGTTTGTCGGCTGGGACGGACACACGACGGTCGAGGCGAATTACGACGGCCGCTGGCACTATCCGGATGCGTTCCTCAAGTTCTATGCGTGGATGCCGGATGGCCGGGGCGGCTGGACCATCGCCGGAGAGGATGAGCTGAACCAGAACGCCCAAGGGTTGATCCGGGACGCCTTTGTGCTGGATGAAGGCCGCCGTTGCGTTTACCGGAAGACGAATCCGTTCGCTCCAAATGGCACCCCGCCCGGCTGGCGGACGCCTTCCTTCCTGGCTTGCGGCGACACGATCGACGATGTGATCGCCGGGCTCAAAACGCATCGCGGCCGGGATCATTCCGCGGGCTGGGGCGGAATCGAGCACGCGGATGGCGATTATTCCGCGGACGTGAACCTGGCCCCGGGCTGCTGCTTGGAAAATCGTTGGGATCCGATCCCGGGCGCGTGGTACTGGGCGGGGGAGCAGACCGCGCCGGCGCATACTTGTGCCGGCCACAAGGATACGCGCAACGACCCGGGCATCGGGTTGGTCCTGGAGCCTTACGTCAACCGCCAACCGGCGCGCAGTTATGCCAACGGAGTGTTGACCTTTGCGCCCGATTTCGCCGGCCCGGGCCTGCTCGCGAGCTTCGCAAGCGCGGACAACGCCAAAGCGGAGGGCCGCACCCTCGTCCCGGCCCAGCCGGGCAAGCGGGCCTCGGTGGTAGTAAGCTTGGCGTCGCCTTACCCGCTGACCCGGGTCCGGGGGGAGGCTCCCGGGGCCGAGGTGGTGGAGGTTTCGGTGGATGGAGGCAAGACGTTCCAAACCGTCGCCTTGGCGGACTTCTCCGCCGCAGTGCAAGGCCGACTCGCGGTGCTGGTGCGAGTGACCTTTTCGGGCGCGCTCCAAGCGTTGCGGATCGAAGCGCTGGTCCAGAACAACCCGGGCGTCCTGCCCTACCTTTCGCCCGGTCGGAATCGCGTGACGGTCTCCGTGGCCGATCCCCGGGCGCTGGGCGATCACCAACTGGTGGTGACCTACGCCTACCAGCTCGGCTCGCGGTCGAAGTCGCTGGCCGATCTCCATGCCGAAGGCAAGGAAGTGGCCAACCAGCGGAACGCGGAGTGGTCGGACACGGTCACGTGCGCACAACGCGTCTTCCGCGCCGGGGATCTGCCGGCCACGTTCGAGATCGATTGCCCCACGCCTCTGGGGCGCCAACCGGTTTATCCCCGCATGTTGTTCCTCCGCCGCGAGGTGATCGCCCCGGGGGCGACCCCGTTGCCGCTGCCCGCCGGCGCGATGCCCGCGCGAGTCGGTCCCGGCGAAGAATTGAAAGCGCTGCCCAACCCCTTCCTGGTGGGCACGGGGGAATGAGAGGAACCTTCCTGGACACCGATTACCCCCCGCGCGGGGACGGGGCGGCGATCATTCGTTAGCCTCCTTGCCTCGCGGCCCAAAATCGGGGTTTGATGCGCGTCAGCGAATCAGGCGGAAGAAGCGCGTGCCGGTTTGGTTGGTGAACCAGTAGGGGCTGCTGACGATCGGTCCTTGGGCGGGGGTCCAGGGGCCGGCGGGGCTGGGGGCCTGCTGGAGGGTGAAGCCGCCGCGCGTCCAGGCCAACCCCGGCGTGCCGTTGTAGTTGGTCAGGGTGAGCGTGGGCGCGACACTGAAGGACAGGCTGTAGGTCAAGGCGGAACCGAAGGTGACGGCGTGGCTGTTCACCTGGTAATTGTGCACTTCCACAGCCATCACGTTATCGCCTTTGACCAGATTGGTCACGCCGGTCAGAGAGAGGACATCGGGGCAGGTGGCCTGGCCCACGGGCGTGCCGTTCACGGTGCAGGGGACATAGGTGGAGGCCAGGGTGTTGTTCAGAATGGTGGTGGGCGCGGCCGGCATGCGGAGTCGCGCCGCTTCGACCCCATTGAAATAAAACACCGCGCCATCATCCACATAGTTTGAGAGGGTCAATGTGGCGCTCGTGGGCGTCGCGGGCAACGTGAAGTGGGTGCGGAAATAGTAGGTGACGTACGGGTAGTAGTAGGGCGAGATGAAGTTGTTCGGACTTGCCGGGAGCAAGGTGTTGCGGGGTTGCACATTGGCGTTGACGGTACCATTCACAAAAATCCAAAATAAGCCAGGGGCGGGGCCGGTCCAGCCCGAGTCGTTAAAAGTGTTCGTGGTCCAATTCACCCCGTCATAGCTCGTGTTGCTCCACTTCCAAGTATTGGTGACGTCAAATACCATCCTGCTGGTTTGGTAATTCGTGGTCAGGAAAAAGTAATTCGAGGAAGCGTACTGGGTGCCCGTGGCGGAGGTGCCGAGCACTTTGTAATAGTAAATGGAGCCCGGCGAAAGATTGGTGAGCAGCGCGGCGTGGTTGGTGACCAGGGCGCTTTGCAGCGGCGTGGTCAGTCCGAGGTTGGTGGTCAAGCCGTACTGCACCTGGCTGGTCGCGGTGTTCGTGGTGGTCCAAGTGATGGTCGCGGCGGTGTCATCCGGGTTGACGAGGATGTTGTTGATGTAGCCGGGCAGGGGGTTGGCGGTGAGGCCGAACAAGCTGCCGATGGTGCGTTGCAAACCGTTGCCCGCCACCGCACTGGAATTGTTCAGCATCACGGGCACGCCCGTGGAGGACAATTGCACCAGGGTGGTGGAGCCACCGCCATCCATGTTGACCGCGTCCGAGGCCCCGAACAATTGCATCCAACGCGCGGTTTCCCAATCGTAAGCGCCGTCGCTGTACCCCCCTTGCCGACCATCGAGGGTCATCAGGAAGAGGTAGTGCCGGTCCGCGGAGAGACCGTAGGCCGTGCGCGGGTTTAGTTGGTGAACAGGGTAGTTGGGGCTGGCGCCATTGCCCTGATAGTAGGCATTGGTGTAAACGTACGCCACGATGTTGTTGCTGTAGAGGATGGGGTAGTCGCCGGCCACCGCCGTATAGATGCCGGTCAGGGAAGCCGCGGGCCAGTTCGTGGGCACAAATCTGGCCACATTGTTGGAGGTGAAGAGCAGGGCGGCGGCGTTGCCGTAGGTGCCGTCCGACTGCGTAATCTGTTCCTGGGCGGACACCACCTGCCCGGTGCATACCAACAAGCCCGTCACATCCATCGCGGTCCACTCGGGGAAATTGTAGTTGTTGTTGGGGGCGAAGAAATTGGCGTTGATCACCAGGTTCATCCCATAATTGGTGGCGAACTGGTTCGGGGTCATGCCGCCCGTCTCGCTGGAATCGGCAACATAATTGGTGTTGCGCGGCGTGGTGAAGAAATGGATGTCGGGATCCGTCAAGTCCACGCGGGCCACCCGGACGGCCTGTTGCTCCGCGAAGAGGGCGCCGGTGCCCGGGGTGTTGGTGCTGAACGAAACACTCACCCCTTTAAAAATGGGCACCCAAGGGCCCACCACCGTGCCGGCGTGCGCGGCGCAGCAGCCGAGCAGGGCGCAGGCGACGGCCAGCCACAGGGGCGGTTGGAACCGGGGACGGGACGACGGGAGTTTAGTTGGCGCTGTATTGATAATCATAACCGGCAATGGGATCTTGCGTGTAGGCGGCATTGTAGCCGTCGTAGTAAATCTTCGTCAGGGCCGCGTGGCCGTCAACAAAGCCGGCGACGCTTTCGGCGTCCCGGTAAAAGGGGGCGTTGCGCGCGCCGGTGCGGCTGCGGTGCCAGGACAACGGGGCGTGGGCGGTCCATTCCATCACCAAGAGGGTGCGGGCGGGTTGCCGGATGGCGGTGGTGGGCAAACCCGCGATGGAAGGGAGGCCGGGCAGGAGGACGCCGTTGTAAACATAACTGCCGAAGTCGAAGCGGCCGGATTGCCAAAAAGGTTGGGGATCGGTGTAACCGCGGTCGTCCGGGCAGGCGAACACCGTGTCGTTGGTCGAGGAGGCGCTGTCCAAACCGACGTATTTTTTGACCTGCTCCTTGTACCACCATTGCAACTCGCCCGCCTGGTCCACCACCGGGGCGGGGAGCATTTGCGTGTGGTCCGTGGCGAAGTTCAGCACCGCGCGGTTCACTTCCTGCAGATTGGCCAGGCAGCGGGCCAGGCGCGCCTGCCGCCGGGATTGGGCCAGGGGGATTTCCAGCAACGCCGCCAACAGCAACAGGATCCCCACGATGGCCAGCAAATCGGGCAGGGCAAAACCCCTCGCCCGGCGGTGCGGCGGCTCCGGAGTGAAAGGGTGCGGGCTCATGGCTGGGCGGTGGCGAGGGCCTGCAAATTGGCGCCCGTGACCGCGAGGAAGGACTGGTCGAACCAATCCTGCCGGGTGACCGGATGGGCGTTGGCGGGGGTGTCGCGACGAGCCAGAATGGCGGCGGAGAGTAATTGTTGGTCGAAGAGGGCGCGCAGGTCCGCGGGGGCCGGGTAACCCGCCGCGCAGAACGCCACGACCTTCGCCCGGGGCGGGCCGAGCTTGGCGCGTTGTTCCTCGGAGAGGAGTGGGGGCCCCATGAAGGAGACGAGCACCGTGCCTTCCGGCGCTTTGCGCAACAGTTCGAAGAAATCCCCGGGGGACACCAGCACCGGCCGCAGGGGATCATTCTTGATGGCCTGCACGGACGCCACGGTGACGCCCGCACGGGTGACGGCTTGGAGAAAGGCGGCGTATTGGGCCTCGGCGGCGGGAATGGCAAATTGGCTCGTGTCGCGTTGAATCACCACCAAACGTCCCCCGGCTGGCAGCAGGCCGAGGGCCATTTCCGCCATGACCGCCCCGGCGGCGGCGTGGGGGCGGGGATCGAAAGCGGGCGCGCCGGAGCGATGGTTCAAAAAGAACACCGCCCCCGCGGTCAGGAGGGACCCGAGGGCCACCCACAACCGGGGATGAATTTTCGGACGCGCCATGTTGGGGTTTTTCGCCGCGGGCAGGTCGGCCGGCTCAGAAAACGCCGCGGGGCAGGCTGAAGACCACGTTGGTGGTGCCGGAGCCGATTTCGGCGCTGATCTGGTTGCGCAGATCGCCCGTCTTGACCTGTCGCACGCTGCCGTCCCCCATCGCAATGTTGCCTTGGTATTGGTGGAGGTTTTTGTCGAAGGTGGCGTCGATGGAACTGCCCATGAACACGCTCCAGGCGAGGTCCAGGCCGCCGCCGCCGCCGGTGATATTGTAATCACCCAGCAAGGTGGTTTGCACCTGGCCGAGCCGGGCGTATTTGCCGATGAAATAGCTGACGTTCTGGTCCCCTTCCATGTTCGCCCAACTGTCGGCCGGCTGCTTGGTTTTCAGATCGGTGGGGCAGAAGAGGATCTTGGGGTTCGCCAGTTCGTTCGAGGCGTAGCGCAGGCCATCGGTCCAATCCAAGGAATCCGCGCTGCCGTTGTTCGTCGCGCCCATGCTCCAGGGATACATGTCCCCCTGGTCGTTGGCCCAGAGGCGGAGTCCCAAGCTCGTCTGCTTGAGGTTGTTCAGGCAGGTCAGGCGCAGACCGCGCGCCTTGCCGGCCGCGAGGGCGGGCAGCAGCAGACCGGCGAGGATGGCAATGATCGCAATTACGACAAGCAATTCGATCAGGGTGAAGGCGGCGAGGTTTCGTTTGGCTTTAATAAATCTATTGTGCCCGGAGGGCGGGATTGGTCAAGGGGGTTGCGGTCAATTCCAGTGCGGTAGGGTCGAACCAAGCCCGGCCGGCGGAGGCGCGCAATTCGCACACCAACTCCACCGTTTCCTGTTCCCCCGCCACCTCGAAATTCGTGCTTAATTCGTGCCAACCAGGGGTGGTCATCGGACTTTCGACGGGCGGAACGCGCCCGGCCACCCGCAAGCCCGCACCTTGATGCCGGCCAAAGGGCAGGGGTTTCAGGTCCGCCACCCAAGCCCGGCCGGAAAAACGATAGGCACCATGGCGCAGCAAGGCGGTGGTGCGCCAAGCGGAGGAGGTGACCGGTCCGGCGGCAATTTCCAATGCCGGTCGGCCATCCGGAGCGGTGCCGGCGGCCAGCCTTCCGCCAGCTGGTGCTTCCCCGGGCTGCCAACCCGCGACCCGCGCGCGGCCCGCTACGAATTCCAAGAAATCGGGTTCCGGTTGCGCCAACTGCGCGGCCAGATTCGCTTGGCGGTCGGCAATCCGTTGTTTCACCGCTTGGGCGGCGGTGCGCACTTCCGCCCATTGCTCCGCCGGGAGCGCGGGCCGCAACTCGGCCAGCCATTGGTCGATGCGCGCCTGCAAAGCGGCGGGCTGAAGCAACCGAGGGAACAGTTCGCGGAACCGTGCCGCATACGCGGTTCGTTCCGCCGGCAGGTTGAGCCAGGCGCCCGCCACCAAACCCGACCAGTGCGGCCGCCAAGGAAAATCCGCCCGGCCGAAGAGTTGGTCCATGCCGTGGGGCAGGAACACAATGCGATCCTTATCCACATCGTGGTAAACCCGGAAGTTGTTGCGCGCCAGGCAATAACCATCGCGGTGCCCGATCATCACTTCCATGACGGCGAAGGTCAGGAACTGGTCGGTGTCCAGCACGGCGGCGAGGCTGGCGGCGCGGCGGCTGGGATCGATCTCCTGAACGGCGGCGGCCAGTGCCTGCAAGTCGCGTTGATCCTTTTTGGAACCGCGGCCGGAATGCCGTTTCATCGGCTGGTCCACATCATGACCGTCCTCGGGTTCGTAGAGGTTGCCGCCGGTGTCGTGGAAATAGCCGGCCAGAAAATCGACCGTGAACCCCTCTTTCAAGACGTACAACCCCAGCGGCCGGCCGTTCAGCTCCACCAGCGCGTAGCCCACCCGTGGGGCGGGAATGCCCGCCCGCCGGAACAGCTCCGCGCCCAGATGCTCGTGCATGTAGCTTGGGTCCTCGACGGAATTGTTCAAGTGAACCTTGCGCAGTCCGTGAAAGGTGCGACCCGGTTCGGTGGCGTCAAACCGCAACGTCAGCCCCGGCTTGTCATCCAAGGGGCGAAAACTGCCGGTCGAGCCTTTCAGGTGCACTTCGGCGCCGGCGTAATTCCCGGCTTGGTCGCGCACGGTGGCGGGCACGTAACTGCGGGGATCATCCCGCAAAGCGGCGACTTGGTCCGGCTCCAGCCGCACGGCGATGCGCCAGACCGTTCCATTGGTGAACAAATCGCCGCCCGCCATCGGGCGCACCAAGTTTAATTTAGTTTCTGTGGCGAAAGTTTCCGGGGCCGGCACCGGCCCGATCCCCAGCACCAGCCCGCTGAGGCCCGCGACTGCGAACGATTTGGCCAGGAGCGGCGGGAGCCATGGGGAGGGGGCCGGACTCATTTTGCGGCGGCCGCAACGGCCGTTTGCACCACCACAATCGAATTCGCACTGGCCCGTTCCCGCCCTTCGCTGGGACTGTTGACCACCGTGCCTTCCACCCATAGGGTGGACGAGCCGCCGCCATCCAGATTCAAGGCGGCTTCGCAGCCCAGCTTGACGAGATAGTTCGCGAAATCCGGGAACGAGAACCCCGCCGAAGTGCGTTGCCGGCCGTCCACTTCCACCAGGAAGAAGTAATCGTGGTTCCAGCCGAGCGCGGAACGCGGGGTGCGGACGTGGATGCCGCTGAACGAAGCTGCTTTTCCGTTGCGCACCAAAGTGGGGCCGCCGCCCAAGGCGGTTTCCACCCCCGTGAGACTCGGCACGGTGTCCGGGATGATTTCCAAAGTGGCGCCGGCGCTGGGTGCTTTTTGTCGGGCGGCGAGTTTGGGCCCGAGTGAGAGCACCATGGTCCCGGGAGCGATCGGCGAATTGCCTTCGGCCCGCACCGCCCGGACCCGTGCTTTGAGCCGCACTCCGGCCCGCAAGGGCAACCAAACTTCGTTGGGCAGACCCTCCAAGATCAATTCCGTGCCCCCGACCGTGCGGGTCGTCGCCCCCAGCGCCGTCGTGTAGAGCGCGCAGCCTTCCGCCGGCCGGGCGACGTTCAAATCAAACGGCGTCGCCAAGCCATCGGGCCAGAGGATGTGGCATTGGGAGTTCACGTTGGTGACCTGCGGGCTGCCGGCGGAGTCGAACCAGAAACACGAGTGTCCGGCCGGGCTGCGCACCAATTCGCCCCGAAAAATCTGCACGTCGCGCGGCGCGCCGCCGTATTCCTCGCTCGTGTCAAAAAAGTCGCCATTCACCGCCGCCAGCGGTCGACCCAAAGCGTTCGGCAATCCCCGCACTTGGCGGGCAACGGTGGCGACGCCGAATTGACCGTTGGTTCCCAAGGTGGTGGTCAACCGCAGTTCCGGGTGGGAGCGCGCCACTTGAAACACATGGATCGATACCGGCCCCGAGGGGTCCACTTCATGCCGGTAGGCGTATCCGCGAACGGAGAGTGCGTCATCCGCGAGCGCGGCCCCAGCCCCGACCAGCCAGCAAATTGCGCCAAGCCAACCGCGCATTCAGGTTTTTCCCACCTGAATCCGCAAACCCGCCCCGGAGCGGCTCCGCATGGTCTTGTTGAAAGGCATGTGATTAACTATAGGGTAACCTACCTCAAAAACCGCCTTTTGTCAAACGAACGCAGGCCATTTTTACGCTGTCTTCCCCACCCGGTTGCCCCGGGGAAAAGTTCCGGCAAGGCTAGCGCGCGCCGGCCCGCTGCAACGGATCCCAGTGGCGCGAATTGATTAGCGCCACCGTGCTGCCATCGGCCGGGTTGGCGGGGGGATTGATGTCCTCGCTTTTTTCGGCGGCGGAATGGCCGTCGTTGAAGGACACCACCGCCCTCCCCAGATGACGTTTGGGTTCCACGCCTTCGTAGGTGGGAAAGGAGCTGGACGCCACGACCGAAGGGATCATGCAGGCGGATTCCCACCAAAGACTGGAACTCCAACTCGGCGGGTTGCCATACGGCTCCTTGTCCCCCACCACCAAGTTATCCGAAGGATTAACGATCAAGCTCCGGCGAAAGGTCTCCGGCACAGCAAAGCTCACCCCGCCCACCATGATGACATCCGCCCCGTAGGGGTGGCGGCCAAGAAAAAAGCCATTGTACCCGTAGCCGACCAAATTGCAATCGAAGGCCCAAGTCCAAACCGTCCCATTGTCGAGCCGTTTGCCTGCGATCGCGGGATCGTGGAACAGGTTGCTGCGCCCGCCGCCATAACCGGCGATGGTCGTGCCCCACCAATTGTTCAATGAAATCGTCCCATCCGTGGAAACCACATTTTGATTTCGATGCGCCGGGAACGTGTCGGCGTTTTCGTCCGTGTAAAACTGCATGAACATCCCGATTTGGCGCAAATTATTCAGGCAGGACGTGCGCTGCCCCTTCGCCTTCGCGTTGGCGAGCACCGGCAGCAGCATCGCCGCCAAAATGGCGATGATCGCAATCACCACCAGCAATTCGATCAACGTGAAGCCGGCGGCCCGATGCCAGCGGGCGGGCGGGGCGGTAGGAGGCCGGACTCCGGATCGCAATTTCATGCCGCAGATTCCTTCGCGATCACGGTAAAATCAAGCTGCATCCCCCCAGCGCGGCGATGAATACTTACCCCGGTTCGGAGGATCTCCTTTGGCCGCTCGGCAACGCAGCTCTGTTCCCCTTTGACAGAAGTCGGCCCGGAACCGTATCAAAACCCCATGCGCGGCATTACCAATGCTCTGGTTTGGCTGGTACTCCTCTTCCGGCTCGCATTCGCACCCGCCGCCAACGCGGAGACGGTGCGGATCGGGCAGTTCAATGTCGAAAACTACCTCGCCGAGCCTGCCGGCACCCGGCCGGCCAAGAGCGAGGCGGGGCGCGCGAAGGTTCGCGAAAGCTTGTTGGCGCTGCATCCCGATGTCCTCGCGCTGGAGGAAATCGGCGGCACCAATGCCCTGCTCGAACTGCAAGGCGCGCTCCGGACGGCCGGGTTGGATTTGCCGCACTGGGAAATGGTGACGGGTTTTGACACCAATATTCATGTGGCGGTTTTGAGCAAGTTCGCCATCACCGCCCGCCGCCCGCATACCAACGATGCGTTTTTGCTTGGTGGCCGACGGTTTCAAGTGAGCCGGGGCTTTGCGGAGGTGGACATCCGGGTGTCGCCGAGTTTCTCGTTCACCCTGCTGGCCGCGCATCTCAAATCCAAGCGCGCTATAGCCGCGGCCGATGAAGCGGAATTGCGCGTGGAGGAGGCCCGCATCCTGCGCGGGCTCATCGACGCCCGGCTGGCGGCGAATCTGGAAACCAATTTGGTGGTGATTGGCGATTTGAACGACACGCATGATTCCCCGGCGATTCGGGCCGTGCTGGGGCCGCGCGGAAAAAAGGCCTTGGTGGACACCCGCCCCGCCGAGCGCAACGGCGACATCCCTCCCCCGCGCGATCACCGAGCCAACGCCCGGCAAGTCACGTGGACCCACTTTTACGCCAAGGAGGATACTTACAGCCGAATCGATTATATCCTCATTAGCCACGGCATGAACCGCTACTGGCAGCCCGCTGAAACCTACATTCCCACACTCCCCAACTGGGGATTGGCCTCGGACCACCGGCCGCTGGTGGCGGCGTTCAGCAACGGGGAACCGTGAGGGGGCTGAGATTTTTACCGCGGATTACGCAGATCAACGCAGATGGGGAAGGAGGAAGCTGCTTTGCGATTGAGGACTCAACAGCGGAAGCAAGGTCGGGACGGAGGCGGGTTGATGTTGCGTAAAAATTTGGCACTGACCCCCAGGGCGGTTTTAGCTTTACCGGCGGCACGGATCTGGTGAGTGTTCGGGCATGGATCTGGCGAATGAAGACCGGCGACTCCTCTGTGAGCAGTTTCCCCGTGCCTCGACGTACCATCCCGACTGGGTGGTGGAGAGCGTGAGCGGCGGGGCGAATGCGCTTTGGTTGACGGAGTGGCTCACGGCGGGCCTTGACCTGAAACCCGGCATGAGGGTGCTGGACCTCGGCTGCGGGCGGGCGGCCTCGTCGATCTTCATGCGGCGCGAGTTCGGGATTCAGGTATGGGCGACCGACCTGTGGTTTGGCGCCTCCGAGAACGCGCAAAGGATTCGGGATGCCGGCGTGGAGGACGGTGTTTTTCCCATCCATGCGGATGCCCGGTCACTGCCGTTCGCCGCCGAGTTTTTCGATGCGATCGTGAGCATCGATTCCTTCGTCTATTACGGCACGGACGACTTGTATCTGAATTACATCGCGCAATTTGTAAAGCCGGGCGGTCTCCTGGCCATCGCGGGTGCCGGTTTGATGAAGGAAATGGGAGACGCGGTGCCCCGGCACCTGCGCGAATGGTGGACCCACGAGCTCGGCTGCCTCCATTCCGCGACTTGGTGGCGTCGGCATTGGGAGCGCACCGGAATCCTCAAGGTCGAGGTGGCCAACAGCATGCCCGAAGGCTGGCGACGCTGGTTGGACTGGCACCAAGTGGTGGCCCCCGGCAATGCCGTGGAGATCAAGGCCCTGGAGGCGGATCGGGGCAAGAACCTTGGTTACGTCCGGGTCGTCGGACGCCGCCAACCCGACGCGAAGCTATCCGATTTGAACATGTCCATGCCGGTGCAATACACTCGGGAGCCCCTGCTTCGCAGCGGACCTGATCAGCGGGCGCTCACCGGCGGAGCCAACTCGCCCTCGAAACGCCGCGCCGCGACGCGACGGACCAAGCCGCAGTCGGGAAGGCACGCCGCTTCTTAAAGTGCCCCCCCGGCGGGCATGTTTCGTGCCGATTTGCGGGCCTACTCGGCGGTTCCCGGCGCGGCATGTATTTGGCGCCCCTGAGCGGCCATGGTCCCGGGCCGTCAACCCATGGGGACGGCTCCAGGTTATTGGACCGCGCGGCAGCGTTGTGGAGTGCGGAAGGAAGTTCCGCTCTCGGGCGGACGGAAAGCACCCCACATATAAGGGCCACGGAGCGGGCTGAGGCACCGTGGTATGCTCACCGACAGCCGCTAACGCATGTGTGGCGTCGCTTTGGGCGCTAATTTGGGTCGCCCCCTGACCAGCGTCCGGAACCCCGAAGTGGGCGTCGTCGCCTTGGTTCCACAACATCAGATTCCAAGCTCTCGGGTGGCGCCCGTCCTTTCGACGGTTTTTCGCAAAATCGGAGCTAAAGTTGAAAAGGATGATATTCCCGGGCTTTATTCAAAATCAATTCCGGGGTATCCGACGCTTCCCCATAAAAAATAAGATCGGATATCTGGCGACACCGGGTAGCTTGTTTCAGCCCCTCAAGCAAACCGCCCAATTCATCTTCTTTGTAATCCAACCTTTGAATGCGTGTAATGGCCTCTAAAATTTGGAGGTCGGTCATTAGTTTAACAAGCATGGGCGCAACTCAGAACTTCATGGTGTTGCCCTGAAGTGGAAAGCCAGGGCTTCGGAGCCAAATCGCTTAAACGCCGCACGCGCTGCGGTTCTGTTAATATTATCGTCGGTCTTCGCGCTGAAAGCCGGCCA
Organism: uncultured Pedosphaera sp.; assembly: GCA_903930565.1. GTDB lineage: Bacteria > Verrucomicrobiota > Verrucomicrobiia > Limisphaerales > Pedosphaeraceae > CAIXFN01. The sequence goes on along the minus strand of CAIYZC010000771.1, from coordinate 134 downwards.
GCCGACTCGCCGCTTCCCGCCACGCCTCTGAGCTTCCTGAAGCGGGTTCAAAGGTCGTGAGCGAGCTGGAGCGTCGCACCACCGCGCGCAGTTCGGCCAAGGTGCCGATTTCCCCGGCAGCGCGGGCTTGGGTG
>CAIYZC010000770.1 GCA_903930565.1 uncultured Pedosphaera sp. | reverse complement strand
CGCCCCATGGGTGGCAAATGGTCCATGATTTCCACCAGCGCCAAATAGTTCTCCCGCTCCCAACCGCTATGGCCGGCCGCGGTGAAGCTCAGCCGCGCCTCCGCCCCCGCCCGGCTCAAAGCCAGGCGCAACGCTTCCGCTTGGAGCGCCGGGCACACTTGGTCATAGCGGCCATGAACGATATGGATCGGGAGGTGGGCAATCCGGGCGACTCGCTCCAAGATCCAGTTCTCGGCCCCTTGGGGAAACACCTGGCCCGTTCGGAAAAAGTGCGCCTCAATCATCGCAAAACACACCGCGAACTCGGGCCTCTCAAATTTGCCCAATTCGTCGCGATTCGTGATCAGATTACTCGCGGACCCCTCCCAAACCGCCCAGGTGATCGCCGCCTGCTCGACCGCCGCCTCCTCGGCCGTCAGTCGTTGGTAGTCGTCCGCCTGCCCCGGGGTGCGCCGGGCGGCCGCGGGCAATTTCGCCAAGGCCGCCAAAACGCCCGAATAGCGACCAAAAATTTCGCGGTACGCGCCGATCATGTTCCGGCGTTTCGCGCCGGGAGGAATGGTTTCCACATACCTCCGCCAGGTCTCCGGAAAGCAAATATACGCGCCCGGCACCGGATAGCTGTCCGGATCCAACTCATACTCCGCCGCGTTCCCTTGATAAAGGCACGCCAAATCCTGTGGTCGGCCGAGGAAAACGCCGCGCAACACCAGAGTCTCCACCGTCTCGGGATATTCGATCGCGTACGCCAAGGCCAGGGTGCTCCCCCAACTCCCCCCAAACACGTGCATGCGTTGCTCTGGTCGCAACCCCAAGTGTTCCCGAAGGCGCTGGATGTCCGCCACCAGATCGGTGATCGTGTTGTCCTGCAGCGCCAACTCCGGGGCCTCGGTGACACTGGGCCGGTTTCCCTCGGTGCCGCGTTGGTTGAACAAAACAATCCGGTAACGTTCCGGATCGAAAAACCGGGTGCATTTGGGGCTGCAACCACCACCCGGGCCCCCGTGCAGGAAAAACACCGGTTCCCCGTCCGGATTGCCATGCTCCCACCACTGAATCTCGTGCGGCACCCCGGGGGCTTCGCCGACGCGGAGCCGGCCTTCCCTCCGCAGGGGTGCCTCGGGATAGCGAAACTCCTCCTTGGAAACAACCGAACTGAGTGGCCTTTCGTGCTTGTCCATAAAGGTTTTATTTGAGCGGGCTTCGCTGATGATTCCGAATCCCCCTCGTTCTGGCCCCTCGCCGCGCAGCCCGTCAAATGGGGGGCTTCATTTCCGCGCTTCGGGCGTGACCGTGACCGTGACCCTTTGCCCCGCCCGGAGGACGACCACCGCCACCGGCTGGCCGATTTTGACAGCATCCATGGCGTAGGTGTAGTCATAAATGTTGGTGATCTTGGCGGCGCCGAACTCGACGATGACGTCCCCGCCCCGCAGGCCGGCCTTTTCGGCGGGGCCGCCGGCGCGGACGCCGCTGAGCTTCACCCCGGCAACCTCGCTGGCGTAGTCGGGAATGGTGCCCAGGTAGGCGCGCAGGGTTTCCCGGCTGCCCTGGCCTTCGTCCGCCCGGGCCACCCGGGCGTAAGCGGGACGGGGGCCGGCTTCGAGCTCGGCGACCAGGCCGCGGGCGAACTTGGCGACGCGTTCGGCGCCGGGATAGTTCAAGGTTTCCGCGCGGTCGGCGGGGCGGTGGTATTCCTCATGCGCGCCGGTGAAGAAGGCCAGCACGGGCACGCCTTGGGGATAGAGCGAGGTGGTGTCCGTGGGCAAATAGGGATCGTTTTGCAGGGTGAGATTAAAACCGGCGGCGACATTGCGCTTCTCAATGAGCTTGGGCCAGGCGGCCGAGGAGCCGACGCCTTGGAGGGTCAGTTTGTTTTCGCGCAGGCGGCCGACCATGTCGAAGTTGAGGTAGGCGACCGCGTTGCTGAGCGGCACGGGAGGATGCTCGGCGAACCAAGCGGAGCCGATCAGACCGATCTCCTCGCCGGACCACAGGGCGAACAGGATGCCCCGGGGGAAGGCGGCCGGGTTCTTGGCGCGCTCCGCCGCCAAAGCGTCGGCAACTTCCAAGACCGTGGCCACGCCGGAGGCGTTGTCATCGGCGCCCGGATGGATTTGGCCCGCCTCGCCGGCGCGGTTCATGGCACCGGTTTCACCATGGCCGAGGTGGTCGTAGTGCGCACCCAGCATGACAAATTCCGGCGCCATCCCCGCCACTCCGGGGATGCCGGGCGGGAGGAAGCCGAGGACGTTGCGGTCCTGCCGATG
>CAIYZC010000769.1 GCA_903930565.1 uncultured Pedosphaera sp. | reverse complement strand
GGCCGTCCGCGCCGCCGTGCTCGCCACCCCGCCCGCCTGGGTCGCCGGCGACATCCCGGCGCTGCTCGACGCCGGTCTCGCCCGGCTGCGCCGCCACACCAACCCCGGCGCGGAACTGGTGCTGGTCACCGACGGCCGGCGCGCCGGTTGGCGCTTGGCGGAAGTCGCGCGGTGGGAGGAATTGCGCCGCCGTCTGCGCGGTCCCGCCACCGCCGCCCCCGGCACGCGCGGGCACCCCCGCCTGTTGGTGCTCGCCGCCGAGCCGGACCCCGCCCCGCGCAACCTCACCGTCGCGGCCTTCGCCCCCGACCGCAGTTGGCTCACCGCCGGCGCCCCCGTCGGCCTGGTGGCCACCCTCCGCGCCGAGGGCGGGGACACCCCGACACCCGCGCACGTTGAGCTGTTGGTGGACGGCCGGGCCGCGGGCCGGCAGGACGTCACCGTGCCCGCGGGCGGGGAGGTCACCGCCACCTTCACCCACACCTTCGCCCTGCCCGGCAGTTACTCCGTGGCCGCGCGGCTGGCGGGGGCCGCGGATTACCTTGCGGCGGACGACAGCCGTTCGCTCGCCGTGACGGTGGGTCGCGGGTTGTCGGTTTTGCTCATCGACGGGCCGGAGCGCGCCGGGCTGCGGGCCAAATTGGGGTTCCTCCGCTACGCCCTCGACCCGGAGGGCAAGGGCGCCGGGCCCTTTCAGCTCAACCATGTCTCCCGCGCCCAATTCGTGCCCTCGCTCTTGGCGGACGCCCGCGTTGTGGTCCTGGGTGACGCCGCCGGGCTGGACCCGGCCACGGTTGCGGCCTTGGAACGTTTTGTGGTCGGGGGCGGCGGTTTGCTGGCCGGCCTCGGCCCCGACACCCGCCCCGCCGTGGTCAACCGGGAATGGTTCCGTGGCGGCGAGGGTTTCTTCCCCGCCGCCCTGGGCGCGGCCACCACCCCCGCGCGCGCCCCGCGTCCGGCGGGCCTCGATCGCGCCCATCCCGCGTTGGCCGGCCTGGGTGACCTGGGCGGCGAGGCGTGGCAAAACGCGCACCTCCCCACCTACTTCACCCTCCTCCCGGAGGCGAAGCCGGACCCGGACCTCGAAATCCTGCTGCGGCTGGACAACGGCGCGCCCCTATTGGTGGAGCGCCGCCGCGGCCTCGGTTTGGTTGCCCTCTTGACCACCACGCTGAACGCCGAGTGGAACGACCTGCCCCTGCAGCCCGCCTATGTGCCCTTGGTGCGGAGCGTGGTGGGCCAACTCGGCAGCTTCGTCACCCCGCCCCGGAACCTCCGCCCCGGGGAACCACTCATTTACTGCCCCACCGGGGCGGCGGGCGGCGCGGTCACGGCGACGGATCCCGCCGGCCGGCCGCTGCCCCTCACCCCCGGTGGTTGGGAGGGCCGCGACGCCTTCCTGAGCGCCCCGCTCCGCGAGCCGGGCGTTTACACCGTGCAGGATGGCGCGAGCCCCGGACCGCGCCGCTTTGCCGTGGCCCCCGCCCCCGGGGCGGAACGTCTGGCCCCCTTGACCGACCGCGACCTGGCGTCCGTGCTGGAACCGGGCACCCCGGTGTTCCGCCGTCCCGGCGAAGTCACCGCGGGTTTGGCCGCCGCGCGCGGGTCCGGCCGCGAACTTTGGCC
>CAIYZC010000768.1 GCA_903930565.1 uncultured Pedosphaera sp. | reverse complement strand
TTAACCGCAAAGAACGCAAAATACACAGAGAATTGAACCCAGAATAGAGAAGCACCCGATGCCAACGATACGCAGGGGTTGGGGGTCGCGGTCCTCGTCCTTGGCAGGGATTGGCAATTTCCCATCTGCGTTCATCTGCGCCCATCCCTGTGCTCCAAAGCCGGGCACGTCGGAGAAGGATGCGGTTCAAAATCCCCTCCGGTTCCCCCTTTCCTTTCCCGATCCTGGAATCATGTGATCCTGTCGAAAAATCGGTTGGGGTTTGGGGGCGAAAATTCACGGCTTTGCGCGGTTCGGCGGGGGTGGCAGGATGGGGGGGCCGCTTCTTGTGGATGGCCCCGAGAGCGGCGGCGGCGCATTCCTTGCCGCCGCACTCCACACCCCTTTGGGTCGTCCGTTGCCCGGCGGGTTTTGGGGGCCGGAGCGCGGTTTCGTCGGCGGGAGGGGGCACGAGAATGATGAATTGTGAATGATGAATTATGAAGTTTGGGAAAGGGCGGGTGACCAGAGGGTGGAAGGAGAGGAAGGCGGAGTTTGCCAGATGGGGACGGCCAGTGAAAAATGCTGGCAAAAGCCGGGGGGATGGTTGAAGAATGGGGGACCGGTTATGCCAAATCAGCTTGAACAATCGCCCGAGCGGGTCATCAACAGCGTGTACGCGGTACCCGAGTGGGGGAAATACACCACGGCGGTGCGCAAGATTGTGCTGGGGCGGACGCCCGGGGAGGGTGGTGGGGGCGAGGCGGCGGGTTTGGAGTTGCACGAGTTGCCCGAAGATCTTTGGCGGGATTTCCCGGAAATGACGCATCTGTATTTGTGGGGGATCAAGGGATTGCGGGAATTGCCCCGGCTGCCAGACGGGTTGCAGTGCTTGGATTTGCGGGGGTGTGCGGATTTGGAAATGCTGCCAGCTCTGCCCGCGACGTTGACGACGTTATTGTTGGATGGCGCCAAGGCTTTGACGGGCGTCTCGGACGTGGACCTTTTGGACCTGCCGGATTTGGAGGAGCTCAGTCTGAACGAGTGCGTGGGGTTGCGGGAGGCGTGGATTTTGGGGTTGTTGCGCGTGGCGCCCAAGCTGCGGCGGTTTGAGGCGAAGGGGTGTTCGCAAATAACGAAAATACTTGTTTGGCCGCGGGCATTGGTGGACGTGCGGCTCAACGAGTGCGCGGGGCTGACCAGCGTGCCCGCAAAATGGCCGGAAAAGTTGCGGCGACTGGAACTGCGGGGGGCTGCGGCGTTGGCGACGTTGCCGGTTTTTTTTCCCGCCAGTTTGGACTACATCAATTTGGAGGAAATGCGATCCCTGCGCACCCTGCCGCAACGTCAAGGCCGACCGCGGACCCTGTTTTTGTTTGGTGCAGGCCTGTTGATGCCGCCGGCATCGGAACTGGGGGAGCGCTCCGGCGAGAATGTGGCGGAGCGGACGGAAGCTTATTTTGCGGATGTGGCCTTGGCCGGGAAAGGGGAGGTGAAGCGGTGCAAGGTGTTGTTGTTGGGCAATGGTGGGGCGGGCAAGACCAGTCTGGCCTTGGCGGCGGCCACGAACAAGGATCCCCGGGAGGCGGACAAGCACGGTTCCACCCATGGGGTTCAGTTTTGGCCTTGGGAGGGGACGGATTTTACGGCCACGGTGGATGGCCTCAACCAAGCGGTGCAGGTGCAAGTGTGGGATTTCGGCGGGCAGGCGATTTACCACAACATGCATCAGTTGTTCATGGGCAAGGGGGCGGTGTTCGTGGTGGTGTGGAAGCCGGAACAGGAGGGCCAAACGGCGCCCAAAGCCGGGGCCTACCAGGACAAATGGCAGCCGCTGAGCTATTGGTTGGATTACATCCAGTTGGCCTGTCCGCATCGACCGCATATCGCGATTGTTTGTTCGCATCATGCTGAGGGAACGCCCGAGCTGAAGGCCAAGTTGGAAAGCGCTTTGGCGGGCCGAGCGGTGGGTGCGCACAAGTGTTTTTACATTAATTCAAAGTATCGGGAGGGGCAGCTGGCCAACTTGGAGGAATGGCTTCAGGAAGCGGTGGGCGAGGTGGTGACCAGCCAGGGGGTGTGTGTACCCGCTTATTGGGAGATCGCGCAAAACTTGGCGCAAGAGTGGGTGCGCAAGCTGGAGACCGAGAAGAAAAGCCCGGCCTGGCCCCAACAGGTGCCGCGCAAAGAATTTGGCGAGCGGTTGCAACGGGCCATTGACGAGGCGCTCGCGAAGGATTCGGAGGAGTACGCCCTGCTGCGTAACGCGGTGGCGAAAGGCGAATTCTCGCTGACGGAGGATCGGTTAACGCGCACGCTATCCTTTCTGACGCACAGCGGGTGGGTGTATTGGAAGGAGGATTTGTTCGAGGGGCGGGTTATTTTGGGGCAGAAATGGGCCTTGGATGGATTGTATGCGATTTTGGAACGGCGGTCAGGGAAGGTCATTTATGAGGCGCTGATCAAGAGTAAGGGCCGGTTTACCTTGGCGGAATTGGCCGAATGGGGGTGGAAGCAGGATTACAACCCGGACGAGCAAAAGCTGTTGCTCAGCTTCATGGAGCGTTGCGGGTTGTGTTTCCAATTGCACCGGGCGGAGGAGGCCCGGGCCGGGGCGGCGGTTTATGTGAGTTTTGAGCATTTGCCGACAGAGGGGAAAGGGGGCCCGTTGTGCGCCGCGTTTGAACGCGGGAGCGCAGGCGTCGAGGCGAAGGAGGACAGCTGGCGGTGCGACCGGATGCATTCGCTGCATTGGCAAAAATTCCTGGTGGCGGCGGGCCAATATTACGGCGCCGACGCCGAATACGCGGGGGATGCACTGTTGGTGGAGAATGCCAAAGGTGATCGGATCTTTGTCCAATTTCAGCCCCATAGCAAGGGCCTCGGCGGCGTGGTGGAAATCCGGGTGGCGGGGGCCAAGCCCGCAGAACGGTGGGCGCAGGTGGAAAAGCAGGTGCGCCAATTTTTGCCGGGCGGCGAGGTTGGTCCAGTGACCCCGCCGCGGGACAACTTGGGCGAGCGGGCCGAGCGGTTGCAGATCTTCATTTCGTATGCCTGGGATCCTGCGAATGGACCAACGGGGATTCCGGCGGGGTATGCCGAGCCGGTGGATGCGTTGCAGGAGTATTTCCGCACGCAGCCCGTGGAGTTCATCCGGGACAAGCATGTATTGGGGTTCGGAGACGATCTGCTGCAGTTCATGCGCTATGGCGCCACCCGGTCCCTATTCATCTTCGTTCATAGCGACCGTTATTGGCGATCCCAGTATTGCCTGTTTGAACTGTTCACTGCGAAGGAGGAGTTGGGGCACACGAACCGGACGTTGCGGGACTCGGTTATCCCCATTGAACACCGGGACAGCGAAGTACGCAATCAAGGCGGGCGGGACGCGCTCGTGACTTACTGGAGAAATTTCACGCCCAAGGACGCCAGTTGCGCGCTGGATTGGGACACCTACATGATCCGAATTCACGCCAGCGCGTTGATTCTGCAATTTGCGAAAAACCTGAGCGGATTGCTTGATGTGAACCTCAAATGGAGCGATGGCAAAGACAAGGTTTTCGCGGCCATTGCGGAGCGGTTGAAATTGCCGGTGAAAGCGGGGGCCGGGAATGAGACGGCTGAAGGCGATTGAGGTGCGGCGCGCGCTGGAAATGCAGAGCGGCGCAACCCGCGTTGGGGTTGGGGATTTTTTGCGATGGGATCCCAAGGTAGCGCCCAAGGTGGCGCAACCGTTGGGCTGGGGGGCGCAATCCCGTTGGGATTGGGGGAGGGGCGGGGAAAGGGCCGGGGAGGCGGGGAGATGGTGTGAAGGCGGAGGGCGGGGGTGGATTTGGTGGCGGCGTGTGGTTGGGTGGTCTCTCGCGCTCCGTTGGAGCGCTGGATCGAATCCAATTCCCCCAGGCCACCGGCTGGAGACGCCGGTGGCCTGGGCTATGCTCGGGTGGCCCGTTGGGCCACGGGGAGGGATGGGTGGTGGGGTGGCGGTTTGGAGACTGGCGCAACCCGCGTTGGGGGTGGGGATATTTTGCGATGGGATCCCAAGGTAGCGCCCAAGGTGGCGCAACCGTTGGGCTGGGGGGCG
>CAIYZC010000767.1 GCA_903930565.1 uncultured Pedosphaera sp. | reverse complement strand
TGGTAGCGATCCTCATTGTAGGTCGCGTAACCGTGATCGGACGGCATGGGCACCTCTTGGTAGATGACGCCGTCGCGCTCCTGCCGGCAAAAGAGATGGTCATGACCCTGAAAGAAGATGCTCACCCCGTGTTGGACCATGAGCTGATGGATGGGGAGTTCCCAGCCGGGCCGCCGCCGATCGAATTCCCATTCGCCCCGGCGGTTGCGGCCGCCCCACTCATAGAGGTCCGCTTGGTCCACCCCGCCGCGGCCGGAACCGAGCACATGGTGGGCGAACACGAATTTGTACTTCGCCCGGCTCCCCGCCAGGGTGCGCTGAAACCAGCGGTATTGGTCCTCCCCCAAAGTGAGATCCCACCAGTCGCGATCGGCTTTGCCTCCCCGTCCGCCCCCGCCACCACCGCCACCCCCGCCACCACCGCGGCGACCACCCGGCGCTCCGCCGCGGCCGCCCCCGCCCCCGCCCCCGCCCGGACGATCGGCTTCCCGGAACCCGCTGTCCACTTGCACCGGGCATTGCCAATAGTTGTCGAGAATGACGAACAGGGCGTCGCCCCAGGTCCAGGCGCAGTAGTCCTTCAACGGACCAATGTCCGGCACCTCGTGCCCGTCGCCGGAATAAAAATGGTCGGGGGCCGGGGTGGGGAGTAGTGGTTGCGGGCTTTTTGGGCGAGCACCGCCACCGCGTGACGCTCGTCGGTCTGGTTGTAATTGAAACGCGAGGCCTGTTCATGATTCCCGTTCAGCAGAAAGAGGGGGGCGGAGTGCGCCACCAGGCCGAGGAATGGTCGTTGCAAGGTGTAACGCTCCGCGACCGCCGCCGCCGTCACCTCGCGCACCGGCGCCACGCTGAAGTCGTCGCCCATGCAGAGGTAAAAATCCGGCTGATCGCCCGCCGCCTGGCGCAGGGTGCGCGCGTAGAGTTCCGGGTGGCTCATCTGCGGGCGCTCAGGATGGGAATCGCCTTGGAGCGCAAAAGTAAACGGCCGGCCGGCCGCGCGTTGAGTGTGAAAGCGGCGCTCCTCACCGGGAGCGAATTCGGCCACCCCGGGCGCGCGGTGTTGCCACCGGTAATAATACCGCTTGTCCGCCCGCAGGCCGGCCAAGGCGACCTCCAGGGGTTGGGCGGCCGCCAGTTTCGCCACCGGGGTCCGGTGATCGTAGTTCCCCGGTTCCGTGCCGTACTCCAAAAACCCTTCCCCCATTTCCCGCGGCAGGGCGCTCACGGTCACCGAGCGGTCGGTGACCCGCCCCAGCACGACGGAAAGCTGGGCAAACGCGTCCAAATCCGGCGGGAGCACGTATTCCTCGCGGCGGCGCCCCCCGGGCCGGCGGGGGCGCAAATCGGCATTCGACTGCGCCCGGCCACCGACGCCGACGCCCGCCAACCCCGCCGTGAGGAGGCGGATAAACTGCCGACGGGTATTGGGGAACCACATAAACTGGTTGAGCTTAGGTCCGGCGCTCGCCGGGGGCCGGACGGCCAATAACCCCGTTCCGATTGCCCACGGCAACCAGAACGGAGTTCCATCCCAAGCGGCCCGCCCCGGGAGTCGGGCCGCAGGCGGAGCCGCCTTACTGATCCAACGCGGGCCGGGCGGGCTTGTTGTCGCCACCGGGACCACCCGGACCACCCTGCCCACCGGGGCCGCCGGGACCGCCGGGACCGCCGGGACCGCCGCGACGTCCGCCACCTTGACCGCCACCCGGGCCGCCGGGACCACCCTGGCCACCGGGGCCGCCGCCGCGGGCGGGACGATATTCGTCGGGCGTGATTTTGCCGTCGCCGTTTTTGTCCATTTTCTTGAGCGACTCGGCGGCTTTGGCGATTTCCGCGGCGTCGATGATGCCGTCGCCGTTCAAGTCGAGCGCGGCCACAAAGGGATTCATACCCATACCCCGCTGTCCGCCACCGCCGGGTCCACCGGGGCCGCCACCACCACCGGGAGGACCGCCAAAGCCTTCCTGGCCGGGAGGACCAAATTGGCCTTCCCCACCCGGACCGCCCGGACCGCCCGGACCACCAGGCCCGCCGCCCTGGCCGCCGCGCCCACCTTGGCCGCCGCCGGCTCCGCCCCGGCCACCCTGGCGGCCGCCTTGGGGACCGAATTCCTGCATTTGCTGCATTTGGCCCGCGGTGAGCACCTTGGCCAGGCGGCCTTTGAATTCAGCTTCGAGCGCCGCGAGCTGCTTTTGTTGCGCCTCGGTGAGATTCAACATTTCCTCGGCCCGCGGCGGCAGCAGGTGGAAGCCACCGGGCGCACCCGGACCACCCGGCCCGCCGGGGCCGCCCTCCCGGGGCGGGGGCGTGCCGCCCGGCGGAGCGGCGGGCGGGGTTTGACTGAAACCGGCCGTGGCGCCAAGCGCCAGGGCGAGCAGAAGGACTTTGGTTTTCATAATAACTACGGTTTACTGCGCTTTGCCCGCGCCCGCCGCCGCTTCCGCCGTCAGGCAGTAGAGCGCGCGGTTCGAGCGCAGAAAGAGTTGCGGTCCGACCACCGCGGGGGTGCCGTTGAAGTCGGTGTCATCGCCCGTGATCCGGTTTTGCGCGATGAATTCGAATTTCGCCCCGGCGCCGAGAACGAAGACGCCTTGGCGACGGCTGACGGCGTAGAGCCGGCCGTGGGCCAGCACGGGGGAGGCGTAGAAGGGTTTGCCCCCGCCCCCGCCGCCCCCCGTGGCGCCGGGCAGCCGCTCCTTGTAGAGCGCCTCCCCGGTGCGGGCATCCAGGCACGCCGCGAAGCCCTGGTCGCTGACCACATACAACCGCCCGCCGGTCGCGACGGGCGACGGCACATAGGAGGCGCTCTGGCTGGACCAAACCACGTTGCTCCCGGTCACATCCCCCTTGCCGCCGGCCCGCACCGCGACGGTACCGGTGCGGGGAAAACCGCCGGTGCTGAACACCACACCGCCGTCCGTCACGACCGTGGGCGACACGTTGCCATCCAGCCGCGTCTCGGCGAACCAGCGGAGTTTGCCATTCTCCGGGTTCAGCCCCCACAGTTCGCCCGGCACGGCCAGCACCAAGTCCTGGCGGCCGCCGGGGCCGTCGGTCACAATCGGCGTGCCAAAGCAAAGCTCCAGGGTGGCGGCTTCGGACTTCCACAATTGCTTGCCCGTCGCCTTGTCCAAGGCGAAGACCGCGCGGCTCTCATCGGCCGCGTTCACGATCAACTTGTCCCCCCAGAGCACGGGACTCGCCCCCGAGCCCCAGCGGCGGTTGCTGGACATTTGCCCGAGCGGCGCGGCCCAAAGCTGTTTGCCCGCCAAGTCGAAGGCGCAGGCTCCGGTCTTGCCAAAGAACACGTAAACCCGCTCCCCGTCGCTCACCGGCGTGCTGCTGGCGTAACCGTGTTCCGTGAGGTAACCGCTGAAATTATCCTCGGGCAACCGGGCCGCCACGGACTGGTCCCACAAAATCTTGCCGGTCGCCCGATCCACCGCCACCAAATGGCGGACTAATTGGTCCGGCCCGCCGTTGCCGCCATCCCCATAGCCGGAGTAGCAGGTCACGAAGACGCGGTCG
>CAIYZC010000766.1 GCA_903930565.1 uncultured Pedosphaera sp. | reverse complement strand
TTCCCGGGCCTGCAGCGAGGCAAATTCCTTTTCCAAGCCGGCCAATTCGTTCTCTTCGGCCAGCAGCGTTCGGGCAAGCTCCTGGTTGGCCGAAACATTCAGCATGGCGATGGCGTCATAATCCACCGTGCGCAAATCGTCCACCTGACGGCCGAACACGAAGACATGTTCCTCGGTCAGGTCGGCGTCGATCTGAAAGGCGCCCGGCCGGACATCGCGCACGGTATGCACGGCGCTGCCGTTGGCTTGGTGGGCAATCTGCACCTTTTCACCAACCTTCAGCCCGGCATCCAGCGCGATCCAGCCGTGTTGGGCGTTGGCATACTGGTAGACATCGGGAACGGCCCCCGGCTTTTGATGAACCGCCTGCGGATAGACGGTTTCCACCTGTTGGGCAATCAGCTTTTTGTACGGGTGGCTCCCATGATTCGCCGTATCCTTGTAAACGTAGTCGGTGACGCGCAAGCCGTTCAAGGTCCGCAAGTCGCGGGCGGCATCCGAGACCCCAACGATGTTCTTGATGCGGGCGTCGGAGAACACGTCCAATTCCCCCGTGACGAGAATCGCCGCGGAAACCGCCACGCTGTAGCAATAAGTCACCGGCCCGCCGAAACCCCAGCCGCCGCTGTTGATGTACTCAAACTGGTTGACCGTGTTGATATTGGCGCAGCCGTTCACCACGAACGGGAAACCGGGCGTTACGGTCCCGATACCGATGCGGTTGGCCGTGGAATACTGGGAAGTGATGCAGACGCCGGGCGAGCCGGAGAGGTTGTTCAAAAAGAACCGGCCATTCAAGGCGCGAATCACCCCGTCATTGGGATTCGCCCAGGTGGCAAAATGCCCCGAAGCGTTGGCAATGCCCGCCCCCGCTTGCGCATAACCGGAATTGGGGCCGCCGAACATCAAAAAGTAAGGTTCATCGCCATAAATCCCCTGCGAACCAACCACGGTCAAGGCGCAATCCGGGGCATTCGTCCCAACGCCCACATTGTTGGTGACGTAATAAAAGCCCGCCCCGGAATTCCAAGGGCCGAACGAGGCATTGGCCGCCAAGTTGGTGGCATAAGCCGCGTAGGTGACATTCGTGGCATAAGTCGCATTGGTGGCGTAGGCCGCGGCGGTGGCGGCGCCGGCGTAGGCGGCGCTCGGGGCAAAGGCGGCGTTCGTGGCCAGATAGGCGGTGTTCGCGGTCAGCGCGGTTTGCGCCAGCAAGGCGTAAGGAGCGGACAGCAACTGCAACCGCGGGGCGATCTCGGGGTCGCCAGGCACCACGCCCAGCACCGTGGCGCCCACGAAGCGATTGGAGGCGTCCGCGGCGTTGAAGAACCCGGCCAGGTTGTTCGTGAAATTCACCCCGGCCAGGGCGGTTCCGGCGCCCAACCGGGCGGAAAAGACGCCCCGCTCCACGGTCACGGTCTGCTGCTCGCCCCACAGAATGTTCGCTGATTGGCCGGCCGTGCGATCATTATAAAGTCGGAATTGAACGACGAAATTCTGCGCGCCGTTGGTGGCCAGGGGCCCCCCATTGGTGCCACTGAGAAAGCCTTGATAAGTCAATTGACCGGCCGGGCCGGAAATCGTCTGCGCGGGGGCGGCGGCGCCCGCCAGGCAGACCAAGGCGCAACCGCCGAACCAAGTCATTATTCGTGGCATAGGAAAAGGCATTTGCCGGAGGGTATTGCGGCCGGAGGGCGTCTTCGGTTCGTTAGGCAGGTTCATTTGGTCTCCAAGGAAGCCCGCACGGAGTGGGTGGCCGAGCGGTTGTAATTGTCCTCCAGCCGTTCGAGCGCCGTTTCCCGGGCTGCATCCCGTGACTGCAAAGCCGTCAGCTTCGCCCGCAAAGCGGCCAATTCATCACGGCGGGAGGCGATTTTGCGTGATAACTCCTGGGAAACGGAGACATTCAACATGGCCAGGGCATCGTAATCCACCGAGCGCAGATCGGGCACTTCCCGCCCGTAAACAAAAACCCGGCCGTCGGATTGCCGGCCATCAACCCGGAAGCGCCCCGCTTCCACCGCGACCACGGTGCAGAGGGCGTCGGGCTTCCCGTCCTGCAGCAACTTGACGCGATCGCCCACCGCCAAATTGTTCGGCAGCCCCACCCATCCCTGGCGCAAATCCGCCCCCTTCATGATATCGGGCACCACGCCCGGCTTCCGATTAACGGCTTCCGGGTAAACGGTTTCCACCTGCTGCGCGATCACCTTCTTACTGATTTGATCCCCGTTCGCGAGCGTGTCCTTGTAGCGGTAATCCGTGACCGCAATGCCCATGAGCGTGCGGGTGTCTTGGGCGGCATCGGAGAGGCGGAGGACGGTTTTCAAGCGCAGGTCGGAATTCACATCAACCTCACCGTTGCAGGCGAGACTGCCGTTAAGGTACATGGAGTAGTTGATTGACTGGCCGGTGTGACCGAAGCCGGTTCGGTTGATATATTGATAGCTGCCTTCGTAAATCGAGGTGGCACCGACCACCTGCAAGGGAGCGGTCGGGGTGGTGGTGCCAATACCCACATAATTATTCGTGGAGATGGTCATTGCCGCGCCGCCGTAACCCGACTGCAGCAAGAGGTTCCCGGAGGTGCGGATCACCCCGTCATTGGCCACCGCGCTGGAATTCCAATAGGCGTTGCCCGTGGCCACGCCGAAATCCAAGTGCGGACTGTTCCAACTGGAGCCATTGATGACGCTTAAGGCCGGGGGCGCCGAAGCACCGCCTTGGCTGAAAACATACTCACCGCCGGTTACCGTCAGCGTTTGCGCGCCGTTGTTGGTCCCGATCGCCACCGTATTGGTGGTGTAATAGTTGGGCCCGGAAACGTTCCACAAGCCGCCACCCGCGATCAGGTTGGTCGTGTAATTGGCGTAATTGGCCGCGGTGGCGAAGCCCGCCGACGCGGCGCTGCCGGCAGTCCCGGCACTGGTGGCCGCCGTGGCCGTGGTGGCGGTCAAGGCGTTGCTGGCATAACCGGCGGTGTTGGCGGAGATGGCGGTGGCGGCCAGATAAGCAAAAGGCGCCGCCAGCAACTGCAAACGGGGGCTGATTTCCACGTTGGCGGGCGTCAAGCCCACCACGGTCACCCCCAGATAGCGGGCCGAGGCGTCGGGGGCGTTGAAGAGGCCCGCCAGGTTGTTGGTGTGCGCGAAGCCACCGTAGGCGCTGCCGCCCCCAAGGGTGGCGGTGTAGTAACCGCGGTCCACGGTGATGACTTGTTGCTCCGCCCAAAGCAGGTTGGTGGCCAGGGTGGAGGAAGGATCATTATAGATCTTAAACACCACGTTCAGATTCTGCGGGTGGATCGTGGACAGCGGCTGCCCGTTGGCATCCGCCAGGAAGCCTTGATAGGCGATTTGTCCCGGCGGCCCGCTTTGGGCGCGGGCGCAAAGCGGGGCAACCGCGGCAGTCAGCAACAGGCAGCTCAAACACTGGAAAATCGGTTTCATAGTTTATTCCCTTGCGGGATCAAATGTTTCAGGTGGCGAGTTCCGTGCTCAGTGTTCGACGGCGGCGCGTTCCGTCGGGCGTGACCATTCCCGCAAACCGGCTTCCAAGCGGGCCAACTGTTCATCGGCCAGCTCGCCCTGGCGCTCGGCGAGTTTCAAGCCACCCTGCAGCCGCCCCATGCCGGCCTCCACGCCAGCTTCACGCCGAACCAAATCCTGGGTTGCCGAGAGGTTCAACATGGCGATCGCCTCGTAATCAACCGTGCGCAAATCCGCCACTTCACGCCCATAAACCAACACCTTTCCGGCTGCCAATTGTTCCCGCACTTGGAAGTGCTTCTCGTCCGCTTCAATCACGGTGTAAACCGAAGTGTCACCGCCGGCACGACCAATTTGCACCCGGTCGCCGGCCCGCAAATCGGTCGGCAATTCCACCCAGCCGTCGTGGGCAGACGCGGTCTTGTAAATGTCGGGCAATGCCCCCGCGCTCCGCCGCACCGCGCGCGGGTAAACGGACTCCACCTGCTGTGCGATGAGCTTCTTGCTGGTCCCCTGCCCGTGGAGCAGAACGTCCTTGTACGTGAAATCCGTCACCTCCAAAGCGAGCAGCGTCGCCAGATCTTCCCGGTTGTCCGTCGGCCCGACGATGTTTTTGATGCGCGCATCGGACAAAACATCCACCTCCCCGCCCACCAGCATGTTGCCGATGGATTGCATGGTGAAGCTAACCGTGTAGTAGCCACCATTGCCAATGTGGCCTGGGGTGGTCCCGCCGTTCATGGTTTCATAGCCCGTGTAGTTGCCCGCCACCGTGCCGTTGCAGGTCAGGGGGGCGACCGGGGTCGCATCGCCCAAGCCCACCCAGTTGTTGGTTTGAATGGTGATGGCGGAGTTGCCGCTGCCGGCGAGCAAATGCAGGGCTCCCACCGTGGAACGGATCACCGCGTCATTGGGCTGCGCGCTGGAACTGAACTGCCCGGCGACATTGGCCACGCCAATGTTCAATTGGGCGTTGGTCGCCCCCAGGGGACGGATGAGCGAAAAGCTGGGGCCCGCACCGTAAATCCGGGTGGTGCCGCTATTCCCCGGGGCGGTCGAAAGCGTCAGGGTCGTGCTGGACGTGTTCGTTCCCACCGAGACATTGCCGGACGTGAAGAACGTGCTGCCGTTGACGCCCCAAAGGCCATTCGTGGTCAACAAATTCGTGGCGTAAACCGCCGCCCCGGCCGTGGCGGCGAGCCCGGCATTGGTGGCGTAGGTGGCCGTGCCGGCGGCGGTGGCATAGGTGGCGCTCGGCACTGCCAGCGCATTCGTGGCATTCACCGCGTTGACGGCGTTAACCGCCGTGGCGGCCAGCAACGAGTAGGCGGTGGACGTGAGCTGGATCCGCGGGGCGATTTCCGGGTCCCCGGGGGTCAGTCCCTGGATTGTGATGCCCACGAAACGGTTGGAAGCGTCCAAACCATTGAAAAGGCCGCTCAAATCGTTCGTGTGGGTGAGGCCCCCAACCGCGCTGCCCACGCCCAGGAGGACGGTGAAATAGCCCGCGCTCACACTGATGGTTTGCTGTTCCGCCCAGAGCAGGTTGGCCGGTTGGCTCGCGGTCGCGGAATTATACAATTTGAACAACGCCACGTAATTTTGGGTCGCGTTGGTGGCGAGCGGAATGCCGTTCGTGTCCGTGAGAAACGCTTGCAGGCTGAACTGCCCGGGCGGCCGGGTGCTGGTTTGCGCCTGAACCGAGCGCCAACCGCCCGTCAGGAGCAGCGCGGCGACCAGCGCGCGCGGGAGGGTGTTTCGCATATTCTGGAGTGGATTCGACATGGCTGAATTCCTCGGTCAAAAGTGCTGGTTTATTGCCCGCGCGTCAGCACGGCGATGGGGCTGAGGCGGTTGATGGTGAATGCCCCGGCGGACTTCAGGGTGCGCGTGGCGCCCGCCAGACCGGTCAAGGTGACATTCTCCGCATACGATCCGGAAAACGTTTTCCCGAACTGGGTCAGGCTGGCGTAATCGTTCCCCGGTGCCGT
Source organism: uncultured Pedosphaera sp. (assembly GCA_903930565.1). Classification (GTDB taxonomy): domain Bacteria; phylum Verrucomicrobiota; class Verrucomicrobiia; order Limisphaerales; family Pedosphaeraceae; genus CAIXFN01. The sequence continues at coordinate 433 of CAIYZC010000766.1, read as the reverse complement.
GATGCTCAAAATGATCTGCCGGTCGATCTGGTACGACTCGGCGCCGATGGGCAATTGGTTCTGGAAGGTGGCGTCCAGGTTGTCGTGGTCCGGATGGTAGGTGTGCAGAAAGGGGTTGGATGCCTGGTCCGCGTAGCTCGTCGTCACCAAATTGGTCAGCGTGGCGCCTGGCATCAGTTGGCCGGTGAAGGTCCAAGTCGCATTGCTGGAAGTCCAAGGGAGATGGACGGCGGTGACGCGGCGGGCCGTGGACAATTGGTTCGGATCCAAGGCGCTTTCCACCGTGGTCACAATGGCATTGGAGTTCGCATCGTTGCCGTAGAACACCCGGCGCATCAGGTTCACGTTCGTGCCGTCGTTGTGGAGGATGAGGCGCAACGGATACGCGGCGGCGGTCGCGCCCAAGTTGGTGTTGACGCTGGTGACCACGTAG
>CAIYZC010000765.1 GCA_903930565.1 uncultured Pedosphaera sp. | reverse complement strand
CTGCCGCGTGCAGACCCCCAAAGGGCTGTTGCTCCTGGGCGCCGGGTGGTGGTGAGTTTGTTCATCCATTGGCGGGCCCGGCAGCCGAAGCCCAAACACCTCACGCTCACCGACTTTCAAGCCGCGATGGGCGCGGAAAACCGGGTGAAAGCCCTCGCCTTCGTCACCAACCGCCGACCGGCATTGTAAAAACCCTTCATGCATAGGCGCTGTGTCGGAGTCGTGGTGAAGGGGATTTATTTGACGGGGGATTTTGGACATGCTAAAGCATCAATTTGAATTAAAAACGAATGAAAACCTACTTGCTGACCTGGGTACCCGATCGGTCGCCCCAAGACGAAAACGATTTGCGGAGCTATGCCGAGGCATTGGCGCGCGGTGAAACCAAGGATTACCGCTGGAGCGCCGGTAACAATCAGAGCATTGAGCCGGGAGACCGGGTTTTCCTGCTTAAACAAGGCCAAAAGCGGCCCGGCTTGATCTGCTCGGGCAAGGTGCAAAAAGGTTCCTATCAGGATTGGCATTGGATCGAGGCGGAGGGCGACCAAGGAAAGAAGGGTTGGTTTGTGATGGTGGCGTGGGATGCGGTAAAGGTGGACGATGAACTGCCCCGCGAGGATTTGGTTCCGGGAGGATTCCCCAGCAAACTATTGCAAGTCAGGAGTTCCGGGTCACGGATTCCGGATGCGGATGTCGGCGCCCTGGAAGCGCTGTGGGCCCGACATGTTGGCGGGGCGGGTTTCCAAGCCGCGGGCACCAAAGGGGCAATGGGCAGGATTTCGCCGGTGGCATTCCAAGATCAGTTCAAGCATTTCAAGGGTTTGGTTCTGAGCAAAGCCCCGGGGGCTCCGTTCCGTTCTTTCCGCGAAGGGCTGGCCAACGAGGAGGAAGGCTACAAGGAGTTGGTTTATAACGAAGCTCGGTCCACACTTGACTGGTCCAATTGGAAGGAGTCGGAAATTGGCAATGGACGAATTCTTGATTGCGTGATCAAGGCCATCGAAATCAACAATTCCACCCCAGTTTTGGTCAACAACCTGGTCCAATGGCAGAACCGATTCGGCGAAAAGCGCCGGTCTCACCGGTCCCTGTTGGCGGCAAAAGACGATATGGCAAAACGCCGGCAATTCGAGCGTTGGCTTTTTGATTTCTTCCGCGGCAATTTGGTCGAGAGCGAAGCGTTCGAGCAGTTCAGGGATTTGGCGGGAGGCATTTTCGATTTGGTCGCCTACCTGTTTTTCCTCAAGGATTGGCAACGTTTTATGCCCATCGCACCCACCACCTTCGACAAGGCCTTTGGCCTGCTGGGATTGAAGCTAAAGACGTCGCATCACTGTTCATGGGAGACGTACCAAAGCTACAATCAGGCGCTTTTGGATATCCGACAATTGCTGCGTGAAGCGGCTCAAATCGAGGATGCCCGATTGATTGACGCGCATTCGTTTTGCTGGATGTTGGTCAGCCTGGGGGAGAAGGTGGCGCCGGCGTCGCCGACGACAATTCCACTCCCCAAGTTGGCGGAAGGGTTGGTGGCGGCAGCACGGCCTGAAACGGCTCCGGGTGCTGCCCGTCCTGCCGCAGTGGTAACGGATGAAGACTTCGCCGAAACGGAGGCTGAAAAGCGCCGATGCGGACGCCTGGCTGAGGACATTGCATTGCAGTCCGAACAAAGACGTTTGCGGGAATTGGGGGTCAAGAATCCCGAGCAGGCGGTGGAATCCGTCGCTAACCAGCCGGCACTCGGATACGATCTCGTTTCACGTGAAGCCAATGACAAAGCGCGCTACATTGAGGTCAAATCCGCCCGGCGTTCCGGCTCCCGCCTCTCCTTTTTCCTCAGCGACAACGAGTGGCGGAAAAGCCAGAATCTAACCAACTACTATTTTTACCTGGTGTTGGGGGTGGATACAGACCAACCCGAGGTGCTGATGATTGCCGGGGCGGATATCCCCAACGCGTGCCTCACACCGGTTAATTATTTGGCCACCTTGCTGGGAGGGAAATGAACCATCCATTCACTTCGCCGCCACAATCGCCACCGAGTTGGTGCGGGAGCGGTGGCGGCGCAAGTGCTTACGGACCTTGGCGGGAGTGAGGGTTTTGCCACCACGATGAATGACAGCGTGACAATTGGGGCAGACCGGAATCAAATCGGTCCGGGGATCCGTCGCCTCGGCGGCCGGCGTTTGGCCAGGGGACGCAAATGATGGACTTCGATGCAATCCCGGTTCAAGATGCTCCATCGCGATGACCCGCTCCAATCCAGCCTCCGCCGGATCGCACGTCTCATAGAGATTCTCCACCACTTCATCAAACCGCACCCGGGTCCAATTCTTGCGATTGAACAGCGGCAACTTGGCCCAGTGGGCATTTGCCTGCGGCATGGTGATTCCGCCACCGCCACCGCCAGCGCCGCCACTGCTGCCGGTGCGCTTGTCGCTGCTAATGCTGGTGGTGCTGGTGCTCATGCTGTTGTTGTCGCCGTCATCGTGTTCACCATGGTGGCCATGGTCATGGACGCGATGATGATGCCGGTGACTTACCCTTCGCCACAAAAGCCTGTCCGAGTGCGGTGAGCCGGTATTGCTGTTTGCTGCTTTTCGGTTTATCTGGCTGGGTCATTTCAATCAGGCCCTGATCGAGGGCGGGCTGAATGAACGCCTCGGCGAAATGTTTGCGGTCTTTGATTCCGACCTCGGCCATTACGTCGCCTCGGGACATTTCGCCATGCAACGCACTCAACAGCTTCCCAACTTGGGGGGTGACATGCGGGGCGACTTGGGGGGTAACATGCGGGGTGGCTTGGGGGGCGCGGAAGGTGACGGTCACGCCGAGCTTCTCGTCAGATTTCCATTCGGGGGCGGCAAGGCCGTTTTCCCGGCATAGTTGGATCATGAGCACACTGCCGCGACCGGCTTTTTCCATCAGGCCGCGAAGATACAGTACATGGGAGATGTCGGGATTACGCAGGACGGAGATGTGGCCTTCCTGCAATTTTTCAACCGTGACGCCTTCGGGCAAACTGCCGGAATTCCAAATTTCGAGACGATGCGGGAAAATATGGATGCTGACGCCGCCCGAGGAAGAACTGTAATCGCGATGCGCCAAGGCGTTGATGAGCGCTTCGCGAACGGCGTCTTCCGGGTAGAGCGGCGAGTCATCCCGTTTTGGCTGGCCTTTGGTAAACCGGGCTGCCGCCGGGCAGTTGGGTGACACTGCTGCCATCGGCTTGCTCGATGGTTTCCCCTTCGGGGTGCGTTTCGCCTTCGGCTGCGGGTGCGGGATAGTGGTCCATAACAGTTTTGCTGGACTCAATAATACTGCCGTATATACGCGTACGCCCGATCAAAAAGGTCTTGGTCGGTGTGGAGTTTGTATTTGAGGAGGGCGCGGCGAAGTTCCTTTTGGACCAAGCGCTCGCCGGCGTTGGTGCCCTGCCAGTCGGGGAAGCGGACCTTTTTCACGATTTCGTCGATGTCGGCCACGATGCGGTCCACGATGATGTGCGTGTTCTTGTTTTTGACGTCCTTGAATAGCTCCGTGAGCGCCTCCTTGGCGCGGTTGCGCTCCTCGGGCGGGGCGACCTTTTTTTCGGCTTCGAGCACATCCTTGGCCACGGCGAGGATTTCCTTGAGGAATTCGAGGCTGGTCAGGAAACCCTGTTCGTGCCGCTCCTTGATTTTCTCCAAGCGCTCGCCCAGTTCGGTGAATTTATGATTGCCGGCGTGTTTGCGCAGCCGGGCGACCAGCCGGATTTCGATTTCCCGACCGCGTTTGGCCGGGTCCACACTGGCCAGGATTTCGTCCAGCACCTCGGCGTCGAGTACCAAGGTTTCGACATCGTCGCGCACCGATTCCAAATGGACGTTTTGGTTGATCAATTCGACCGTTTTGGCCCCCAGGGCGTGCCAGATCAGTTTGCCGTTGCCGCTGGGCGGTTTCACGGACTCGTACACCTGGGTCAACCAGCGGTAATCGGTTTCGTGCGGGCTGAGGCACGGGTCCGGGGAAAGCGCCTCCCAAATGGTGCCGAGGACAGAGTAGGCGGCGGCGAATTGGTCGCGCACCTCGTTGTTGGGGAGGCATTGTTGTGCGGCCAGCAGGCCCTCGTAGCCGCCCACGCTCCGGTCCACACGGGGGAAAAAGGCGAGGCACTTTTGCACCTGCACCGGCAGCGCCTGCCGCAACTCCTCGATGTTGCTCACGACCTGTTGCACCGCCTTTTCGTCGAAGGCGAGCGCTTTGGCCACGTCATCAAAGATGCCGATGTAATCCACGATCAAACCATGCGTCTTTTCCTGGCCGAACGTGCGGTTCGTCCGGCAGATGGCCTGCAGCAGGTTGTGATCCTTCATCGGCTTATCCAGGTACAGCACCTGGAGGATCGGCGCGTCGAAGCCCGTGAGCAGTTTGCTGGTCACGATGACGAATTTCAGCGGATCGGCCGGGTTGCGGAAGCGGTCCAGGAGCTTTTCCTCGGCGTCCTTGTCCCGGAGATGGGGCCTCCATTCCGGCGGATCGCCCTGTGCCCCGGACATCACAATGGCCCCGGCTTCGGAGCCGAGCAATTCATCCATCACCGCTTTGTAGAGCACGCAGCATTCGCGGTCGAACACCACCACCTGCGCCTTGAACCCGTTGGGTTCCACCTTGGTCCGGTAGTGCGTCACGATATGGTTCACCACCGCGCGGATGCGCTCCGGGTTCTTGACCAGCACCGCCATTTTGGCCGCGCGCTTGGCCAGGTCGTCGCGGTCCTGCTCGCTCAAATCGCCGGTAATGGCCCGGTACGCCTCATCAATCGCCGCCTTGTTGATCTTGAGCTTCACCTCGGGCGCCTCGAAGTGCAGGGGCAGCGTGGCCTGGTCGCGGATGGATTCCGAGAACGAGTAGCGGCTCATATAGCCTTTCTCGTCTTCGTTCGCACCGAACGCCCAATAGGTATTGCGATCCGCGCGATTGATGGGCGTGCCGGTGAGGCCAAACAGAAACGCATTCGGCAAAGCCTCACGCATCTTGCGGCCGAGATCGCCTTCCTGGGTGCGGTGCGCTTCATCCACCATGACGATGATGTTGGAGCGCTCGTTCAACTTGCCGTCCGCCTCGCCAAATTTGTGAATCGTGGTGATCAGCACCTTACGCACGTCCTGCCCGAGCAACGTTTGCAATTCCTGACGGGTGGCCACGCCAACCATGTTCGGCACGTCGGCGGCGTTGAAGGTGCTGGTGATCTGGGTATCCAGATCAATGCGATCCACCACGATGATGACGGTGGGATTGCCCAGTTTGGGATGCAGCCGCAACTTCTGCGCGGCGAACACCATGAGCAACGACTTGCCGCTGCCCTGGAAATGCCAGATGAGGCCCTTCTTCGGATACCCTTTGATCACGCGGTCAACCATCTGGTTCACCGTGAAATACTGCTGGTAACGGCCGATGATCTTGATGCGGCGATACTTCTTGTCCGTGGCGAACACCGTGAAGTTTTGCAGGATGTCCAGCACCACGCCGGGCTGCAGCATGCTTTCCACCGTTCGGCGCACGTCAGCCAGCAAACCTTCCGGCTCGTTCTCCCGCGTGCGCCACGGACCCCAGATGTCAATCGGCATCCGGATCGAGCCGTAGCGAAATTTCTTTCCTTCGGTGGCGAAGGAAAAGACGTTGGGCACGAACATAGCCGGCACTTGCTTCTCGTAAATCTCGTTGACCTGATACGCGCCGTCGAACCACGTCACCGCGCTGCGCGTGGGCGTCTTGGCCTCGCCGATGACCAGGGGCAGACCATTGACCACAAACACCACGTCGAACCGTTTTTCCGCCCGGCCAGCCTGATAAACCCACTGGTTGGTGACCACCAGTTGATTGGCAGCCGGGCGGGCGGTGTCCACCAACCGTACGGGAACATGCTCGCCATGGG
>CAIYZC010000764.1 GCA_903930565.1 uncultured Pedosphaera sp. | reverse complement strand
TTGGGACGAATACCCAGGACTTCATCCTGGGCTGAGGAATCGCGCACCGTTGGCGCGCCGGATTGGGAGCGGGCGGATGGATGGTTTTGGGCCGACGGGTCCTTGGGGGCGGAGACTCCCGGATTCGGCAGGTTGGAGACCTGCCCCACGGCGGGGTGGCTTTGGGCGGTGTTGAGGTCGCGCGGTGCTCTGGTTTGCGGTTCAGGGCAAGCCGGGACGGGCCACCTCTGCCCGGCCCTCGCCTCCATTGGCAATGGCGGAGAAGCTGGGGCGGCAAGCGGGCGGGTGGTGTAAGCCGGCGGGCGGGGGCAAGGGGTGGTGGACGGAGGCGGGATGCGGGGGTGAAATAGCCCATTTGCACTATTGCGGGTGCCGGGGGAGTGGGGTAGGTATGGGGGTATCTTTGACCGCTCACTTATTTGCATGAAAACGCCGCTGCGCCGTTGGGTTCTGGGGGTGGGGTTGGTTTGCGCGCTGCCGGGCGGACCGGCGGCTACGGCCGGGGCCGCGGAGTCCGCGCCGGTGTCGCCGTCCGCAGCGATCAGCTACAATCGCGAGATCCGGCCGATTTTGTCGGATGCCTGCTTTCATTGCCACGGTCCGAACCAGAAGACGCGGAAGGGGAAATTCCGGCTGGATGTGGCCGAGGACGCGGTGACGAAGGGGGCGATCGTGCCGGGGAAACCGGAGGAGAGCAAGTTGGTGGAGCGCATCCGGTCGACGGGGGCGGACGAGATCATGCCGCCGCCGGAGGCGCACAAGGCGTTGAGCGCGGCGCAAAAGGATTTGCTCGCCCGCTGGATCGCGGCCGGGGCGGCGTATGAAAAGCACTGGGCCTATGTGCCGCCGGTGAAGCCGACGACGCCGAAGGACACGAATCCGGTGGACGCGCTGGTACGGGAACGGTTGCAGGCGGTGGGGCTGAAGCCGGCGCCCGCGGCGGACCGGCGGACGCTGGCGCGGCGGTTGTATTTTGACCTGATCGGATTGCCGGCCACGGCGGCGCAGGTGGAAGCCTTCGCCGCGGATACGGCGCCCGACGCGCCGGCGCGGCTCACGGAGACGTTGCTGGCAATGCCGCAATTCGGGGAGCGCATGGCGATCAACTGGCTGGACGTGGTGCGGTTCGCGGACACGATCGGGTATCATTCGGACAACCCGCGGAATGTGTGGCCGTACCGGGATTACGTGATTCGGGCGTTCAACGAGAACAAGCCGTTTGACCAATTCACGCGGGAGCAGTTGGCGGGGGATTTGTTGCCGGGGAGCACGGCGGAGCAAAAGGTGGGGTCGGCGTTCAACCGGTTGCTGCTTTCGACGGAAGAAGGCGGGGCGCAGGCGAAGGATTACGAGGCGCGGATGCTGACGGACCGGGTGCGGGCGGTGAGCGCGGTTTGGCTGGGGCAAACGATCGGGTGCGCGCAATGCCACGACCACAAGTTTGATCCGGCCACGCAGCGGGACTTTTATTCGCTGGGGGCGTTTTTCGCGGACATCGAGGAGCCGATCATCGGGGGGCGGGAGCCGGGGATGCTGGTGCCGGACGCGGCGCAGGCGGTGGAATTGCAGCAGCGGGAAGCGGCCTTGGCGGGCGCGCAAAAGGACTATGATGCCGAGCGGCCGGAATGGGCGGCGGCCTACGCGGAATGGGAACGCACGGCCACCGACGCGGCGCGGCAGGAGCGGCGCTGGTCCGCGCTCACGCCGGCGCAGGCCACGGCGGCGGCCGGGGCGGAATTGAGGGTGGAGAAGGACCACTCGGTGCTGGCGCGGGGCAGGAGCACGGGGGCGGAGACCTACACCATCACGTTCACCAACGGGGTCCAAGGCGCGCAGGCCCTCCGGTTGGAGGCGCTGCCGCATGATTCGTTGCCGGGCAAGGGGCCGGGGCGCGGCGCCGAGGGGGCGTTTGGCCTCACGGAGATCGTGGTGCGGGTGCTGCGGCCGGGGCAGACGCCGAGCGTGGTGGTGCCGGGCAAGGCGCGGGCGGATTTTGAAACCCCGGCGGAAGCGGCAACCACCCGGCCGCCGACGGGGGCGGCCTCGGTGATCGCGGGGCCGGTGACGGTGGAACCGGCGGGCTGGCGGGTGCGTGGCCAGGCGGGCAAAGCACACGAGCTGGTGCTTGGTTTCACGGGGCCGGTGACGGTGCTGGCCGGGGAAACGCTGGCCGTGGAATTGCGGCAGCGCGAGGGGGAGCTGGCGTTGGGACATTTTCGGGTGAGTGTGAGCCAGGCCGCGGCGGCGGCCGACGGTCCCTTCCTGACCCCGCCGCCGCGGGAGATTGGGGATATATTGGTGCGCGCGCCGGGCGAACGGGACGGCGGGCAAAAGGACAAGCTGCGGGCGCACTTCAAAGCCAACGCGCCGGAAATGGCGGAGGTGCGCACGAAGCTCGGCGCGGCGAAATCCGCGCGCGATCAGTACCTGGCCACGGTGCCGCGCTGCTTGGTATCCGCGACGAACCAGCATCCGAGGACGGTGCGGATTTTGCCGCGCGGGAACTTTTTGGTGGAGACGGGGGACATCGTGGCCCCGGCGCTGCCGGTTTATTTGGCGGGCACGAACGCGGCGGGGACGCGCTTGACGCGCCTGGACCTGGCGAACTGGCTGGTGGCGCGGGAGAATCCGCTGACGGCCCGGGTGGTGATGAACCGGTTGTGGAAACAGTTCTTCGGGTTGGGTTTGTCCCGGGTGGTGGACGATCTGGGCGCGCAGGGCGAACTGCCGCCGAACCAAGCCTTGCTGGACTGGCTGGCGTGTGAATTTGTGGACAGCGGCTGGGACGTGAAGCACATGATCCGGGTGATCACGGCCAGCGCGACGTATCAACAATCCTCCACGCCCGCGCCGGAAACGCGGCAGCGGGATCCGTTGAACCGCGAATTGGCGGCGCAGGGGCGGTGGCGGTTGGACGCCGAGTTGGTGCGGGACAACGCCTTGGCGGTTTCCGGCTTGCTGGTGGAAAAGGTCGGCGGGCCGAGCGTGAAGCCGTATCAACCGGAAGGCTATTGGGAGAACCTGAATTTCCCCACGCGCACGTGGGAGGCGAGCAGCGGGCCGGACCAGTACCGGCGCGGGCTCTACACTTGGTGGCAGCGGAGTTATTTGCATCCCAGCCTGGTGGCGTTTGATGCGCCGACGCGGGAGGAGTGCGCGGCGGACCGGAACCGCTCTAACATCCCGCAACAGGCGCTGGTGTTGTTGAACGATCCCACCTATGTGGAGGCGGCGCGGGCGCTGGCGGCGCGGATGCTCCGCTCCGGCGGACCGGGCGTGGACGAGCGGTTGGACTGGGCGTGGCGGCAGGTGCTGGCGCGGAGACCCCGCGCCGACGAACTCGCGACCACGCAGGCGCTGCTCGCCAAGGAATTGGCGGAGTACCGGGCGCATCCCGACGCGGCGGACGCGCTGCTCAAGGGCGGCTTGACGCCGGTGCCCGAAGGCGTGGACCACGCCGAACTTGCCGCGTGGACGCAGGTCGCGCGCGTGCTGCTGAACCTCCACGAAACCATCACCCGCGCTTGAGCCTTCCTTTTACCCACCGGCCATGAACCCGCATCCCGAACTTCGTCAGTATCTCGCCCAGCGGCAAACGCGCCGCACGTTTCTCGGTCGCACCGCCCAGGGCGTGGGCGGGCTCGCGCTGGCGTCCCTGCTCCAGCCCGCGTTGCTGGCCCGGGCGGCCGCGGCCGCGGCGGGGGCGAAAGACAAATGGACCGGCGTGGTGAAGCCCTTCGACTTCCCGCCCAAAGCCAAGCGGGTGATTTGGTTGACGATGGCGGGCGGGCCGTCGCATTTGGAAACGTGGGATCCCAAGCCGAAGCTGGCGAAGATGCACGGGCAGCCGATGCCGGAATCCTTCACCCAGGGGAAGCAGATCGCGCAATTGCAGGGGCAGAAGCTGGTTTGCTTCGGGCCGCAGCACGGGTTCCAAAAGTTCGGCCGCGCGGGGACGGAGATTTGCGACCAGTTCCCGCTGATCGGTTCGGTGCTCGATGAGATTTGCCTGATCCGGTCGATGACCACGGAGGCGATCAACCATGATCCCGCGCACATGTTCATGAACACCGGCTCGCAGATCGCGGGGCGGCCGAGCATGGGGGCGTGGGCCACTTACGGGCTGGGTTCGGACGCGGAGGATTTGCCGGGCTTTGTGGTGTTGACCTCGCTGGGGCGGGGCGGCCAGAACCAACCGATCGCGGCGCGGCAATGGGCGGCGGGATTGCTGCCGAGCCGGTTTCAAGGCGTGCATTTGCGCGGCAAGGGGGATCCGGTGTTGTACCTGAGCAATCCCCCGGGCGTGACGCACGCGCAGCAAAAGGACGTGGTGGACGCCGTCAATGCGATCAACGCGCAGTATGACACGGTGGTGGACGATCCGGAGATCGCGACGCGCATCGTGCAGTACGAGATGGCGTTCAAGATGCAATCGAGCGTGCCCGAGCTGATGGATTTGAAGGGCGAAGGGGCGAAGACGCTGGACTTGTACGGCTGCAAACCGGGGGATGGATCGTTCGCGGCGAATTGTTTGTTGGCGCGGCGGTTGGCGGAGCGCGGGGTGCGGTTCATCCAACTCTACCACAAGGATTGGGACCATCACGGCGGGGTGAAGGAAGGCATCAAACTAAAGGCGCAGGAAATCGACCGGGCGTGCATGGCGTTGATCACGGACTTGAAGCAGCGGGGGATGCTGGACGACACGTTGATCGTGTGGGCGGGCGAGTTTGGGCGCACGCCGATGAGCCAGGGCGGGGACGGGCGGGATCATCATAACGCGGGCTTTTCGATCTGGATGGCGGGCGGGGGCGCGCGCGGCGGGATGGTTTACGGGGCGACGGATGAATTGGGTTACGCCGCGGTGGACCGGCCGGTGGATGTCCATGATTTGCACGCGACGATGCTGCGGCTCCTGGGGATCGAGCACACGAAATTGTCGGTGAAGTTCCAGGGCTTGGATGCGCGGCTGACGGGCATTTCGGGGAAGGCGATCACGGAAATCTTGGCGTGAACCGCTGAAGGGGCGAAGGCCGGATTTTTAACCACCGAGGTGCGGAGGGCACGGAGGGGAAGGGATGGAGTAACCGCAAGGAACGCAAAGATCACCAAGCGGGGAGGGGGACGGAATTGCCTTCCCCAAAGGGAAAAACACTGATTTGGGTGTGACCGGGGCAGGTTGCGCTTGCGTGGGCGGGCGGGTCTCGGGTTTACTGACGGGGAAAGTTTAGCTTTGTCAAACCGCATGAATCCAATCACCTTTTCGTCGCGTCAGGCGGCCGCCCGGATGGCGGGCGCCGTGGCTCTTTTGACCACTCTGGCGATGGCGCCGGCCGCGCCTGCCCAAGCGGCCGCACCGGCCGCCGCACCCGCGGCGCCGGCACCCATGCCGCTGGAGCTGAAGGAGGGGGACCGGGTGGTGTTCCTGGGGGACACGCTGATCGAGCGCGAACAGTTGTACGGTTATCTCGAGCAGCGGCTCACGACGCGGTATCCGGGGCGGAACGTGACGTTTCGGAACCTCGGCTGGAGCGGGGACACCCCGGCGGGGGAGTCGCGGGCGAGTTTTGATTTCGACAAGCCGGGCAAGGGGTTGGCGCAAATCCAGGAGCAGATCAAAATGCTCCAGCCGACGGTGGTGATTTTCGGCTATGGGATGGCGAGTTCGTTCAACGGGGTGGGGGGCGTGTTGGATTTCCAACACCAGATGAACCAGCTCGCGGACCTGATCCAGGAGACCAGCACGAATCACGCGGTGCGGTTCGTTTACCTCTCGCCGATCCGGCATGAGAACCTGGGCGCGCCGCTGCCCGATCCGGGGGCGCACAACCGCGAATTGGAAGTGCTGACGCACTCCTTGCAGGAACTGGCGGCGCAACGCCAGGCGCGGTTTGTTTCGCTCTACGACCGGCTGCCGACGGACGCCCCGGGGGTGCGGCCGGTGCAGCCTTTGACGGATGACGGCATTCATTTGACGGCGTACGGTTATTTCCGCCTCGCGGAGGTGGTGGCCGCAGCCTTGGATTGGGAACCGGTGGCCTGGCGCATCCTGATTCCCGCGCCGAAGAAGGGCGGCGTGAGCGCGGAAGGCACGACCTTGGCGAATTTGGCCCGCGCGGAAAACGAAGTGCATTTCACCGCGACGGACGCCCAACTGCCGTTGCCCATCGTGACGGGCAAGGACGCGCCGGCGCCGACCTCGGATCTGCTGCCCGCATTGAAGGTGGAGGGACTGCGCTCCGGGCGCTGGGAATTGCGGGAGGACGGGGTGCTGCTCGCGAGCGCGACCGGGCGGGAATGGGCGGCGGGCCGGGTGTTGCCCAATACGGCCCAGGCGGGGCAGGCGGAGGAATTGCGCCGGCTGATCCGGCACAAGAACAATCTGTTCTTTGATCGTTGGCGTCCCCAGAACGAGACGTATCTCTTCGGTTTCCGCAAGCACGAGCAGGGGCAGAATGCGAAGGAAATCCCGATGTTCGATCCGCTGATCCAAAAGGAGGAGGCGGAGATCGCGCGGTTGCGGCAGCCGAAAGCCCATAGCTTTGTGCTCACGCGCGTGGGGTCCGTGGACGCGGCGGTGCTGACCGCCATCGCCCCCGCGGCGCCGAAGCCCGTCGAGCCCAAGATGCCGGCCCCGCTGCCGCTGCCGGAATTTGAAGTGGCGCCGGGTTTCGAGATCAGCCTGTACGCGGAGAATCCGCTGCTGGCCAAGCCGATTCAGATGAACTTCGACCCCCGCGGCCGGTTGTGGGTGGTGAGTTCGGCGGTGTACCCGCAAATCCAGCCCGGGCAGGAGGCCAATGACAAGGTGCTCATCCTGGAAGACACGAAAGGCACGGGGCACGCGGACAAATCGACCGTGTTTGTGGATGGCCTGCTTACACCCACCGGCGTGGAGCCGGGGGATGGCGGCGTCTATGTCGCCTCCAGCACGCAGTTGCTGCATTTCAAGGACTTGGATGGTGACGGCAAGGCGGACTCGAAGCGGGTCGTGCTCTCGGGCTTCGGCACCGAGGACACCCACCACATTCTGCACACCCTGCACTGGGGGCCGGACGGGCAGTTGTATTTCAACCAATCCATCTACATTCACAGCCATTTGGAGACGCCGCACGGCGTGGAGCGGCTGAACAGCGGCGGCGTGTGGCACCTGCGGCCGTCCACCATGGAATTGGGCGTGTTCCTCAAGGGCTTCTGCAATCCCTGGGGGCATCAATTCGACAATTTTGGCCAATCCTTCGAGACGGATGGCGCGGGCGGCCAGGGGCTGAGTTACGGCATCCCCGGCGCGACGTATTTTACTTACGCCATCATGCGCCGCGAGCTGCAGAGCATCAGCCCGGGGAGCTATCCGAAATTCTGCGCGTTGGAACTGATCCAAAGCCAGCAATTCCCGCCCGACTGGCAGGGTAACGCGATCACGTGCGATTTCCGCGCCCACCGCGTGGTGCGGTTTGCGATTGAAGAAAAGGACGGCGGCTACGTGAGCAAGGAAATGCCCGACCTGGTGCGCTCCACGAATGTGACTTTCCGGCCCATTGACGTGAAGCTGGGGCCCGACGGCGCGTTGTACATCGCGGATTGGTCGAACCCGATCATTCAGCACGGCGAGGTGGATTTCCGCGATCCCCGGCGCGACCACGAGCACGGGCGCATTTGGCGCGTGACGGCCAAAGGGCGTCCGCTGGTCAAGCCGCCGGCTTTGGCGGGCGCGGCGAACCGGGTGTTGTTCGACGAATTGCTGTCGCCGAATTTGTATGAGAAGCAGCAGGCGAAGCGGGTGTTGACCGAGCGCGGGGCGGCGATCGTGCCGGACCTGGCGCGCTGGACGCGCAGGCAGACCAACGAAAACGCCTTGCTGGCGGCGTTGTGGACCTATCAAGCCGTCGATGTGGTGGAAACCAATTTGCTCGACCGCGTGCTGAACGCGCGCGACGGGCGGGTCCGCGCCGCGGCGACGCGCGTGGTGAGCTACTGGCAGCCGCGCCTGCACGATCCGCTGGGGCTGCTGGCGCAACGCATCGCCGACGCGCATCCGCGGGTGCGCATCGAGGCGGCGCGCGCGTTGGCGCGCATTCCCGGCCCCCGGGCCGTGGAGTTGGTGTTGAGCGCGGTGGACCGGCCGACGGATCCGTTTGTGGATTACGCCCTGTGGCTGAGCATCAACGACCTGGCGCCCGCGTTTGTGGACGCGGTGAAGTCCGGCGCGTGGAAGGTGGAAGGCCACGAGAAGCAGTTGGAATTCGCCCTCAAGGCGGTGGAACCGGCGGTGGCGGGCGGGATTTTGGAGCAGGTGCGCAGCGGGCAAACCATCGCCCGCGACGGGAAGGGGCCGTGGATCGAACTCATCGGCCAGGCGGGGGATGCGGCGTTGCTGACGCGCCTCTTTGAGCAAGTGTTGAACGGGGGCTTTGATGAGCCCGCGGCCGCCCGGGCGCTGAACGCCCTGGGCGAAGCGGCGCGCGGCCGCAAGCTGCGGCCCACGGGCGACGTGGCCCGGGTGGGGACGTTGTTTGGCGGCGCCAACGTGCGCTTGCGCCGGGCGGCGGTGGAGTTGGCGGGCACGTGGCAGGTGGCGGCCCTGGCGCCGCGCATCATCGCCCTGGCGGGCGCTCCCGGTGAATCCGGGGAATTGGTGCAGGCGGCGTTCACCAGTCTGCGCGCCTTGGGCGGACAACCGGCGATCACGGCCTTGCTGCCGTTGACCGCGGCGCCGAACGCCACCCCGGTGCGCCGCCAAGCGGTCATCGCCCTGGCCGGTCTCGACCTGAACCAAGGTCGCGAACCCGCCGTGCGGTTGCTGAATGAACTCACGGACGCCAACGAAGCTTTGGAACTGTGGCGGTCCCTCCTCGCGATCAAAGGCGCTTCCGCGGCCCTGACGCGCGCCCTGCCCAAGACCGGGCTTTCGCCCGTGATGGCCAAAGCCGGGCTGCGCGCCGCCCGCGAGGGTGGGCGGAATGAGCCCGACCTGCTCTTCGCGCTGTCCCGCGGGGCGGATCTCGAAGGCGAAGGCCAGGCGCTCTCGGACGCGGAACTCAAGACCCTCGCGGCCACGGTGCTGAAGACCGGCGACGCCGCCCGCGGGCAATTGGTCTTCCGGCGCAAGGACACCGCCTGCACCCTGTGCCACGCCATCGGCGGCGCCGGCGGCCATGTCGGCCCCGACCTGACCTCCGTCGGGGCCAGCGCCCAAGTGGATTATTTGATCGAATCCGTCCTGTATCCCAACCGCAAGATCAAGGAGGGTTACCACTCCATCCTCGTTGAAACGAAGGATGACCAGGAACTGGCCGGCGTGCTGGTTCGCGAAAACGCCACGCAACTGGTGTTGCGCAACGCCACCGACAAGGAAGTGGCCGTGGCCAAGGACAACATCAAGACCCGCACCATGGGGAACTCGCTGATGCCCTCCGGCTTGGTGGACGGATTGACTCCGGGCGACCGGCTCGACCTTTACCGGTTCCTGTCCGAACTCGGCAAACCCGGTCCCTATGACGCCTCGAAAGGCAACGTGGCGCGGGTGTGGCGCTTGTATCCGCAAAACCTCGACGCCACGCAATTTGGCGACGACAAGATCCTGGGCACGCCGCTGAGCGAGCCCAAGTGGGTCCGCAACTTCTCCTTCGTGGACGGCCGCCTGCCGCGGACGGATTTGCTCGACGCCATGAAGGGCGGCGGTTTCCGTTCGCCGAAGACCTTGTTTGCCGCCACGGAAGTCCAGGTCGCGGCGAACGGCGCCTTCCATTACAACCTCACGGCCGGGACGGGGGCCGCGGTGTGGATCGACGGCAAGAGCGTGACGCCCGGCGCCGCTTTGGACCTGCGCGCCGGCCAGCACACCATCATCGTGCGGCTCGACCGCGAGAAACTGCCCGAAGCGCTCCGCATCGAGAGTCCGGATGGGACGTTCGTGGCGAACTAAGGGTATTTGAAATCGACCGACCGGGGGTAGCGCCGAGTTGCGGCGTTACCCTCGCCGACTGCTTCAGACACCCCCCATGCCAAGGACATGGCTTGGCTTTAACCCTAAACCCCGAAGTGGAGCGCTGTTTTCGCCGGTGAACGCTCCAAAAAGCCCAAACCATCCCCCTTCCCATAGCTGTCCGATCGATGGGGGGGATTCAATACCTTGGGGGCGCGCCTGGTACTGACTTTGGAGGCCATGCACGACGAGGATTGGACGCAAAGGTCGGGCATGGGACACGAGAGCCAGTTGGGGAAGTTGGCGAAAGTGCTGGGCGAAGCGGGTGGTGAGTGAGGCGGAATTTCGCGGAGCGTTTGACATGGTTTTGGGCCATTCCCCGGGTCGGGTGACCTGAATCTGGGCTTACTGCTTTGATCGGCGGAGCGGTTATCCATCCACCAGCGCTGGCCGCAGGCGAACCGTGGATTTTCGGGCACGCCATTGGAGGCGTTGCTTCCGCTCCGGACGCCGGGGTTGTGGGGCACAGCCCGCCCGCCCGACAGCGGAACTTCCTTCCGCACTCCACAACGCTGCCGCGCGGTCCGGGCCACGGAACCGATGAGGTTGGCTGGCGGGGTGTGGCTTGGGCCGCTTTCGAGGCCAGCGCCTGTCGGCGTTTCCCGCACTGCGCGGTGGAGGACGGGGACTCGCCGGGGGCAAAAAGGTTGCTCCGACGGTGGTTGCCAGTGAGGTTTTAAGCCTGTTGTCCACTCACCCGCCAGCCAAACGGCGCCTTGAAAGAGCCGGGAGGGGCGGGCATGATGGCCGACACATGACGAATTTGACTGAACCGCGGGTGGCGAAGTGGCCGTTTATTCTGGGGGATCTGGTGTTGGTGGGCGCCGCCGTGGCGCTTGGAATGACGTATCGGGCGAATCTGCTCGCCCGGCCGGAGTTGTTGGCGCTGTTCTTTGGCGCCCTCGCGGCGGGCGCGGGGTGCCTGGTGACCCCATGGATTTTGGAGCTGCGCGCCGCCGTGCGCCTGGGAGAATCCGCCGATCTCAAGGCGGCCGCGGACCAGTGGCAGCTCGCCGGGGAGTTGGCCACCCGGATCGCACAAGCCACCGCGCAATGGCAGGGCGTGCAAGAACAAGCCGGCCAGACCACCACTGCCGCGCGGGAAATCGCCGCACGCATGGCCGCGGAGACCAAATCGTTCACGGAGTTCATGCGGCAGCTCGACGATGGCGAGAAGCAGCGGTTGCGCATGGAATTGGAGAAACTCAAGCGCGGCGAAGGCGAATGGATCCAAGCCATCGTGCGGTTGCTGGACCATACCTTCCTGCTGCATCAGGCAGCGGTGCGTTCGGGCAAGCCGGGCATCGCCGAGCAAATCGGGATTTTTCAATCCGCTTGCCGGGACCAAGTTCGCCGGGTGGGCGTGAACCACTTTGAACCCGAACCCGGTGAACCGTTCGACGCCAATCGGCATCAGGTGCGTGACGGTCAACCCGGTCCCGAAGCCGGCGCGATCATCGCGGAAGCACTGGCGCCTGGCTATACCTTCCAAGGCCAACTGCTGCGTCCCGCCGTGGTGCGCTTGGCGGAATTGCAGGAACTGGCGGCCGAAGGCTGAGCGCGGTAACGCAACCCACCTCGGCGGGGCGGGTATCAGCCCAACGGATTGGTACGGTATTCGCGCTCTTGGTAGTCGAAATGGTCGAAGTCGGCGGGGTGGCGGGTGCCGGCGAGGTCCTGGCAGGCGAGGCCGACGAAGGCGCCGGTGAAGTTGGGCAGGCCCGGGGGATTCGCCTCGTCGGAGAGGATGCTGGCGTCCAATGGAGTGGGGAGCCATTGCCAGTCGCCCGGGGCGTGGAGGCCTTCGAGGCGGTAGCCGAAATAGAGGCGCTCGAAATCGACTTCGACCCGCAAGTGGACGGCGTGGCCGGCGCGGATGGGGATGGGGGCGGTGAAGGCGTCGGCTTGGAGGGAGTCGGGGAGCGCGGACATAACCCGGAGGTGCTTGCCCAGGCGGTCGTCGTGGGTGATGTGGAAGTAGTGAAACTTCACACTGTTGTAGTAGCAGACGAGGCCGGCGAGGTGTTGGAAATGCCGGGGCTCGAATTCGACGACGGTGGCGGCGGTGTAGCAGTGCGCCTGCTGGCGGCGGGCGACCAAGGATTGGTGGAAAACGGAGCCAATGGTTTCGCGGCCGTGCAGGCGGAGGTAACCGGGGCGGGCGGTGAGGCTGAACAGTTCAGCGGGAAACGGGCTCCGGAGCCATTGGAAATCCACGGGGAGTTGCGGGGCGTTGAAGTCCTCGCGAACGGGGGCGGGCGGGAAGGGGTGCGCGGGCAAGGCCGGCGCCTGGGTATCGAGGGTGGGAACGCCCTGGCCATCCAGAGTGCGGAGCCAGCCATCGGCGCCCCAAGTCATTTTTTGGATGGCGGTTTCGCGGCCGAGGGTGCAACGGCCGCGGTTGCGGAGGGGGCGGCCGCAGAGATAGACCATGTAGGTTTCGCCGCCGGGAGTCTCGACGATGTCCGCGTGGCCGGCGCGCTGGAGCTCGGCGTCGGGGCGGAGGCGGGCGCTGAGGACATAGGTGTCCGGGTGCAGTTCGTAGGGGCCGGTCAGGTGGCGGGAACGGGCCATGGTGACGGCGTGGTTCCAATTGGTGCCACCCTCGGCGGTGAGGAGGTAGTACCAGCCGTCGCGTTGATACAGGTGCGGGGCTTCGGTGAAGCCGAGCGGGGTGCCGGGGAAGATGATTTGGCGCTCGCCGATGAGGCGGCGTTCGGTCACGGAGTATTCCTGGAGCAGGATGCCGGCAAAGCGGTTTTGGCCGGGACGATGGTCCCAGAGCATGTTGAGGAGATACTTGCGACCATCGTCGTCGTGGAACAGCGAGGGGTCGAAGCCGCTGCTGTTGAGCGGGACGGGGTCGGACCAGTCGCCGTCGATGCGGGGGCTGGTGACGAGGTAATTATGGAAGTCGCGCATCGAGGCCCC
>CAIYZC010000763.1 GCA_903930565.1 uncultured Pedosphaera sp. | reverse complement strand
TTTACGCGGTGAACGATCTATTCATTGGGCCGCGTTCCCATACTTCCGCACGCTATACGATCACACTCGGTAAGCAGACCGAAGCCCAATCTTCCAGTGGCGTCATTGTTTCGACGGGCCTCGGTTCGACGGGCTGGCTGAGAAGCCTGCTGACGGGCGCGGCTGAGATCATGCGGGCTACCGGCACCGATCGTGCGCGCGGGATGCAAGACGAACTGAATTTCAACGATGGATCTCAGCAACCGCGGGTTTCTTCCCCGCCTAAGATCCGAGTGACAGTTCGCAGCGAATTCGATTGGGATGCAAGCTATTTACGGTTTACAGTTCGTGAGCCGTTCCCAACCCGAACAACTGCGGCCAATCTGGTTTGCGGCCGCGTCGCTTCCGGCCAAACTTTGGTGCTTGGCTCCCAAATGCCGGAACATGGCGTCATCTTTAGCGACGGCATGGAAAATGATTTTTTAGAGTTTAATTCCGGCACCCGCGCCGTAATCGGGATCGCCGAGAAAAAGGGCTGTCTTGTGGTTTAAGTTCCCACCCCACTTAACTGGGCGCTAAAAACCGTGGGTCTTCCCCTGCGCGGTCAAATCATAGTGTTGCCCCACCTTTAAGATCGCGCACACTAATTCCCTTATCCCTCCCTCGGTGAACTCTGTGGCTCCCCGGTTTCGTGTGCGTTACCTTCGGCGCTAGCACACTCAGTCCCCGGCATTACAGCGCCCACGTTGGTTGGACCTTGTCATTCAGCTCTTTCGTTCCGAACCTTGGCGATACCGTCGCCACGCTTCAGAGACTTTCACCTCCGGTTTCACACACCTTTTTTTGGTGCGCACCGGCCTTTGGCTTTGTCTTTTGCGCCTCTTGGGTGGGCGTCGGGAATTCTTAAACCGGATCCGCCATGGCGCAGTTCGTCAGAATTGGCCCGCTCTCGGATTTTGCAGCGGCCGAAACCCGCCTTATCTCCACGTCAACTCCACCACCACCGGGGCCCAGGAGATGTGTTGGACCACGCGCTGGAGGGAGGGGTAGGCGTCCGGGGGAGGGATTTTGGCGAGGTTGGTGATTTTGAGATCGGCCAGGGTGGGGTCGGTGCGGAGTTTGGCCAGCTCGGGGGCGTAGCGGCGGTAGTAATCGAATTGCGTGAGCAGCAAGCGGCGGGGGTGGAATTGACGCAGGCCGGTGAGGTCGGGGTCCACGTCGTCGTGACGCGCGGGGACCAGCCAGTCGGAGTGCAGCCAACGGACGTTGCGATGCCGGGCGGCTTCGTAGAGGTACGCGGAGGAGAGGACCACCACCGTGCCTTCCGGCTGGGCGGTCAATTCCGTGTCCACGCGGTGGATGGCGGCGGTGTAGCCAACATCCCAGGCGCAGGCCACGCCCCAGGTGCTCATGCCCACGGCGCGCACCGATCCCAGGGCCAAACCGGCCAGCAAGGCAAAGGACCGGCCCGTGCGCCAAGTGGCGGTCGCGCCGGAGGCGGCAGTAGTGACGGTGGCGGCGGCGGCAGCGCCGGTGAGGAAGCAGCCCACGAGCAGGGGTTGCAGATAGTTGGCGATGGCCACCGTGTTGGCGGTGAGCACGAGCAGGCAGGCGCCCACCACGGCGAGGCCGGCCAGCAGGGTCGCCAGGGCCAGCCAGGCGGCGGCTTCCCGTTGGCGGGACAACATGTCCACCCCGGGGGACGTTGTCGCGGGCGCCGGGCGATGGCGTCCGCGCCACCAAAGCGGCAGGAGGATGGCGACTAAGAGCACAGCGGGAGCGTTGCGACCGACTTTGAGCCATTCCCCCGGATACGGGATGCGAAAACCGGTGAAGGACGGGGTCTGGCGCGCATGTTCCAAGAAGCCGGTCCAAAGATGCGGGTAACCGAACTTGACCAGCGCCACGAGCGCCACCGGCGCGAGGGTCATCACGATCATCGCCGCCCAGGGCAGGCGCACCCGCCGGGCCAGGGCGGGGCCGACCACGAACAATGCCAGCAGCAGATAATAGATGGCGCCGATTTGCAGGCTGGTGGTGAACGCGAGCGTCACGGTCGCGACCACGCCCCAAATCCAGCCGCCGGAACCGGGTTCGCCGGCGGGGCGCAAGAACCAGCGGAGGCCCGCATAAACCCCCGCCAGTCCCAGGACATGCGCCAGCGTATCGGGCCGGTCGTGGAAGG
>CAIYZC010000762.1 GCA_903930565.1 uncultured Pedosphaera sp. | reverse complement strand
TTGGTGATGATGATGGTCCAGCTGAAGAGGGAGAGCAGCAGGAGGGCGGTCATGGTGACCTTGCCTTCGGGGGTCGCCTTGCTGATGGCGAATTGGAGGGCGCTGCCGGCCAGGAGGGGTTGCAGGATCAAGTGGTGCATGAATGGGAGTGGGGAGGGGGACAAAAAGCGGCTGATCCTGGCGCGGAGAACCGGCCGGGATCAGCCCGAAGCTCAATAATCGTTTTGGGGGTGGGAATTTAGGACTCGGGTTGGGAACTCGGTTCCGGTCGCACGCCCGCATGATAACCACGCCAATCCTCATAACCGACGGGAACGCAGGCCTTCGCCGCCCGGAACAGGCGGGCAATCAACCGGCGCGGTGGTTGGGCCAAAGAGCTGAAAACGAATTGGACTCGACCAGCCATGAGCAGACCAAAGCCCGGGTATTGAACCCGCCCGGTCGGGCTATTTGCCAAGTTTTTCATAATCACAATCTGAGTTTCGAACCGATGCGATACCGGCCCCGGAAATTGCCGGAGCGGGAACCGCGTTCGACAAAAACAACATAATGTCGATAGAATTACTGTACATTAGAATGGCGATTTGTCAACCGAGGAGGTGGTTTGTCACACAATTGTCACACCAGCCCATCTTTCGCTTGGTGCCGGGCCCTTAATTCGCCGGCAACACCACGGTCACGCGACTCATCCGGCGCGCGAGGGTGATGGCGGGACGGGGTTTGCGCTTGGCCCCATCGGGATCGGCATCCTCGGTCCGGGAGGTCGCGGTGGTGGAGGCGTCATCCGCGACCCGCGCTTGGCTCACCGACACGTTGGAGGCGGGCACCCCTTGGCTGGCGTGAGCGCTGTCACCCGCCGCCGCGACGGAGCCGCCAATAAGGGACGCCGTGATGGACTCGCCACTGACACTCACGACCGGGCTGATGGCGGTGCCGCTGACATTGCCGCTGGCGGCGATACTGATGCCGCCGCCGGCGAAGGCGACGACGTCGACGTTGTGCAGGGAGTTGATGTTGACCTGGCCGCTCCCCACCACCAACCCGTTGATGTCCCCGCCGGCCTGCAGTTTAAGGTTGCCGCCAATAATGCCCGAGCCGCCGGCATCGATGTCGTGCCCGGCGGACAGGTCGATGGTGGCGGCCCGCGAGTCGGCGCTGTTGAAGGCAATTTGAATGACGCCGCCCAAGCTGGCTTCAATGCTGCCATTGGGCGCCTTGATGGTGATGTTGCCCAAGGTGGGCGCCGTGGATCCCGGCAGGGTGGTGGCCAGGATGCCGCTGCCCGGAATGCTCGCCGCCAAGGTCACCAATTGCCCCGTGGCGGGATCCAACTCCAGAGCGCTCATGGTGACGTAGCCGGAGCCCCCCGCCCCCGCGTTCACATCCCCATTCTGGGAGGTGACCGTGACGTTGCCGCCATTGTAAGCGGCGATTCGGGAGCCGTTCACATTCACATTGCCGCCGGCGATGACGGAAGTATCCCCTCCGCTCGTGGTGAAAATGCCCTTCGGCGCGTTGGGATCGCCATAAGTGGTGAATTGACCACCCACATCCAGGGTTCCCCCGGCATGCAGGTTGATGGCGCCGAGGTAACTCTCGTTCGCAATTTTGGTGGAAGTCATGCTCAGGTCCCCCGCGGCGGTGACATTGAGGTCGGCCCCGAAGGGGGAGATGGCCGCGAGCGCGGAATCCGGCGGGAGGACGGTGATGCCGCCGGAAATGCCCAGATCAATATTGCGGGCGCTGATGTTGAAATGGCCGGGGCCGGCGAGGGCCAGGCCCTGGTCCCCGAGGGAGGCAGTCTGGCTGGCGGTGTACAGCTGTTGCACCGCGGCCGACTGAGTGGCATCCAGCGGCACCGGCGTGGTCTGGGGATTGCCATTGGCGTCGAGGACCGGGTTGCCGTCGGCATCCAGCACGAGCTTGGTCGGGTTGAGGAGAAAAGCCAGTTCGGCGGCGGTCATCCGTCCAATGAAGGTCAGCTGGCCGCTCGTGGCATTGTATTGCAAGCGCATGGCCACGTCGGCGCTGCCGCTGAGGTTCGAATTGAACAACACGGCGGGGAGGGGATCGGTCAAGGCCACACTGGTCAGGTTGCCCCGATAAGTGAGGTCGCCGGCGATGGTGATGGCGGTGGTTTGGGCCGGGGAGAGGTTGCGGCCCGCGAAGCCAAAATTATAGGTGCCGCCAGCCACCTTAATGGTCGCAAAAGTGGGCACGGTGAGCCCGAAGCTCTGAATGCCGCCGGCGATATCGAGGGTGATGGGGTGGGGATCGTTCCAGTGCAGCGGCGTCAAGGCGTTCTCCTGGCCGAACGTCGCCCAGCCCGGTTGACTGCTGTCGGACATGGTGATGCCGGTCAGGGTCGAGGCCGCGGGGGCGCCGGCCAGATTGCCGCCGTCCCGGGTGGTGATATGCAACGCCCCTTCCGCGGAAGGAAAGAGGAGGAGGGAATTCTGCAGGTTGATGCCCCCCGCGCCGGCATTCAAAGTCAGGATCGGCGGGTACACCGGCGGCAAGTTTTGATCCTGCCCGAGGACGCGTGGCAGATTGGCGCCGGTGAGCGTGATGGCATTGCCCGCCCAAAGGTTGGCCGCGGCATTGGCGGCATAATCAAACAGGAAGGAACTCCGGACGGGCACGGTCGGGTCGCCCACGTTGCCCAGAAAAGCGCCCCCCGGAACGGTCAACTGGTTCGCATTAAAAGTGCCGTTCGGGTTGCGCACTTCGGTCAGGTAGATGTCCTGGGCGGCCCAGACGTTCCATGACCCCGCGATCAGGCTCAAGCTGACCGGATGTTGGACGTTGCCCACCGAAGCCCCGGGACTGGTGACTTGGGACACGGCGCCGTTTTGCACGGTCACGCCCGCGAGGATGGTGCCCGAGCCATTGGCGACGAGGTAATTGCCGATGACCTGGTTGCCCGCGGTCAAAGTGACATCCCCTGGCTGCGGCCCGTAGGCGCCCGAAGCGCCGGGCGCCTGGTTGGCGGGGACGGTCGGGGAGCTGGTGATGTTGTGCCCCGCGGTCAGCGTCACATCCCCGCCTGCGGCGGTTGAAATCCCGCCGAGGTTCGGACTGACGGCGTAACCAAAAATGGAAAATTGGTAGCCACCATTGGCCGTGCCCGCGTTGATGTCGCCGCTGAGCGCGGTGGCCTGGACGGCGCCGCCCGCCGTGGTGCGCACGTACCCGGAACCCACCAGGATGCTGTTCCCGGCTTCGAGATGGATGCTGCCGGCCGCGGTGCTGATCGCGCCATTGAGGGACTTGCCCGCCCCGCCGTTCAAGTAGAGATTGCCCAAGCCGGGCTGCACGGTGCCGGTGGCGAAATTCACGCCGGCTTGCAAATTGACGGACCATTGATTGGCATCCACGATCTGGGCGCCGTTGTTGAACACGATGTCGCCGCCGGCTTGGAGCGTCAATTGGCCGGCGGAGACGCCCGTGCTCTGACTGAGATTCCAAGTGGTGTTGCCCAGCAGGGTGATGTTGGCGGTGGCTTGCAGATCAATACTCGAAAAATTCTTGTTGGCGAACGCCTTGTTGACGTTCAAGGCCAGCGTGCTCGAGCCGCCGCCGGCGGCAACCGTGCCCCCGGCCCCCACCGTGCCGCCTCCGGAAGTGCCCAGCGTGATGTTGACGGGATCAAGCAACAACGCACCGCCGATCGCACCGCTTTGCGCCCGCGCATCCATCGCGGAATCGAGCGAGTGAAACTGTCCGGCGCTGACCTCCACGTTGCCGCCGCTGCCGCCATGGGTTCCGCCCGTCGTGATAATCGTGCTGGTGGGCGTGTCCGCAAAAGTGTCACCCGCTTTCAAAGTCACATTGCCGCCGGGGCTGCCCACGGCGGCGGTATCGCCGCGGGCCAGGATTTGGGAGTTGGCTCCCAAATTCAGGGCGCCGCCCGCGATCAATTCGATGACCCCGTTGTGATTCTGGATCGAGTCGGCTTGGAGGATGCCCCCTTGGTTGACCACTTGGGCCTGCAGCGAAATCGTCCCGGCATCCGCGGTGATGCGCCCGGTGTTGTCCACCGCCCCGGCGGGAACCTGCAACCGGGCGCTGAGCCCCCGGCCATCCGGGCGTTCGCTCACGAGCACCTCCTGGCCCGCGTAGAGCCGCACGTCGCCGCCGGGGGAGGTGAGGTTGCCGTGATTCTCAATCTGCTCCGCGATCAGATAGAGGGACCGCCCGGAACCGGTCTGCACGGACCCATAATTTACGATCGACGCCAAGGGCGGCATGCCGGTGAAGGTCCAACCGGCGCCCCCGCCGGTATCGGGCGGGAGGGGGGCGGTGGTGGCGATGAAATCGCCCCCGACCTTGATGAAGGAATTGGGGCCGAAGTAGAACCCATTGGCATTGGCCAGGATGACCGTGCCGTTGGCGTACAAACCACCCCAAATGCGGCTGGGCGAGTTGCCGCCGATATTGTTGATGACGATGGCGCCCGCTGAAGGTTGCTGAAAAGTCGTGGTCTCCCCGGGTTGGATGTTGAAGCTGCTCCAGTTGAGGAAGGCGAACGGCCCCACTTTGAGATTCAGTTGCGACCCGTTGGCTTGGGCCGTGGCGGAGCCCGTCACCACGGCGAGGCCGGTGGGATTGGCGAACAGTTCCGGGGCCCGGCCGGCGGCGAGGCAGGCGCCGAGGATCCCCAACCAGGAACGGCTGCGGCGGAAGGAAGGAGGCGGGGGGAGGTGCATACGGGGTTAAAATTGCCAACCGAGGTTGAAGTAAGCACGGGCACTGCCCGCCCGGGTGTCGGGGGTGTTGAGCAATGCCCAAGCCAGCGTCATGCGGGCCTCAAAATGTTGCCCGGAGGTGATGAAGCAACTCACGCCGGAACCCCATTGCGCGTAGCCTTCCGGCGCGCCCGCCGAGCGGGCGTAATCGTGAATTTGGCCGTAATCCATGAACCACGCGCCGCGCACCACGGCGGGAATGCGCTCTTTGCCCACCGGGAAGGTGCCGATCGGTGTCGGTGGCGTGCGCAGATCCAGCAGGGTGCGCCAGCCCGAGTCGCCGTAGGCCCGGCCTTCGGCGTAACCGCGGACGCCCGCGGAGCCGCCCAGGGCAAACTGTTCATTATTGATGAGCGGGCCGCCGGCCCACTGCCCGTTGGCCCGCCACTGCGCGGTCCACTCGTGCGGCAGCTTCTGCTCCCGGATCAAGCCGGCGCTCCAGGCGGTCGTGGTCGCCCCGGCCGCGGGTGTGCCGGCCACCGCCACGAAATCGGATCGGTCGGACGCCAGGGGCTCCAGAAACAGGGTGGAGTTGAGGTACAGGGAGGTGGCCCCGTGCGGATCGGGGCGGGAGCCGGTCCAACCGAGGGATAGCGGCAGGTAATTCAAGCTGTGCGTGTTGACCGCCCCCAGCGCGATCACCTCATTCGTCACCAACACCCGGTTGCCGTAGTTGTCCAGCGAATACAGGTCGAAATAGGTCAGATTGGTCACGTAGCCGTGGGCGGAATACGTCTTGAAGTCCAAGCCCAGGAACGCCGTGGAGCGCACCCCGGCAAATTCCCGCAGCGGCAGGGTGAATTTGGTCCCCACGTTTTCCGCGGCGATCCGGTTTTGCTGCACGAATTGGGAACTGATGTCCGCCAGCGCCGTGTTCGTGACCAGGGTGACCGGTCCGTACTGCAAGGGGGTCTCGGAGGCGGACCGCGAGGCGTAGAAGGAGAATTCGGGGACTCCGGTCGGGGGCGGCAGATTGAAGCGATGGCTGATTTCATCGTAGCCGAAATCCGCCGGCAGGTGGTCGTAGGTGTCGCGCAACCCCCCGCCGCCGCCCAACGGCAGGCGGTAAAAGCCGCTGTAATTGGCCACTTTGGGGGCGTCGTAAACGGCGGCGGGATGCGCGTCCGATTTGAAGGCCTGCGGGGAAAAATTGTAGTCGAAGCCGATTTGATGGTCCAACTGCCAGAGGTTGTTGTACTGCACCGCGGTGTCCAACCGCAGCAGGGGCGTGTCGGTCGTCGCTTTGTCGTTCAACTCCATGTGCCCGTGCAGCGGCAGGCGGTCCTTGACCTTCAGCGTCAGCGCCGTCGTGCCCGGGTCCGGGCCGGCCGCCAGCTCCGGGTAGATCTGCCGGTCCGCGTTCGCGTTGGCACGGTCCAGTTCGGGTTGAAACCACTTGGTGTTGAGAAAAAGGTTGGTGGTCAGACTCGGCAGGGCGCGGCGGATGTTGGCCGTGTTGTAGTAATGGTTCCCCTTGATCAAGATGTCCACCAAACGGCCCTCGACCACCTGGAGCATCACGATCCCGTTGGTGAGCTTTTGTTGCGGCAGGGAGACGCTCACGGTGGGGAAGCCGCGCTCCCGGTACACCAATTGCAAAGCGCCCACGGCCTCCCGGACGCGGGACAACGGGACCATCCCGGTGTAATTCGTCAACACCTCGAATTCCGCCGGCACCAAAGCGATCCCGCCGGGGGCGGCCGGGCGGCGGGGCCGCAGGAGCGTGTTGCCCACGACTTGGTAACCGCGCACCTCCACCCGGGCTTCGGGGGCGGGCGCGGCGGCACTGGTTGCGGGCGGGGAATTGGTCGGCGTGCCGGCACCGGACGCGGCGGCGGGGAAGGTGCCGAGGAGGAACAGCAGGACGGCCAGGGGGCGTGTCATCATGGAAAAAGGGAGCGGCGGGTCGTGCCGGGTGGGCGTGGACCCGCCGCTCCGGGGGACTAGGGCGTGCGGACCACGCGGTAGAACCACTTGGCGCCGCTGGTGGTGTGGGTGAGGGTGTGCGCGTTCCCGTCGCCGGAGAGCGGGCCGTTGACCGTCGACCAGGTGGCCGCGGCCGCCCCCAGGCTGGTGGAGGCCAGCAGCGAATAATTGCCGCCGGCCGTGGTGGTGAACGTGACCGAGGTCACGCCTTGGGCGCGGGTGATCCCCGTGATCCCCGGCGGGGTGGCGCTCGCGACGGGACCCGCGGTGAAGCCCAGGTTGCCCGCGCTGTCGATGGTGAACGTCCCGACGTAGGTGGCCGCCGCGCCGGCGACCGGCGGCAATTGCCAGAAGCCGAAGGACGCGGGAACCACGGCTTCGACGGCGAAGGGCACCCGGCCGCCGAATGTCGCAATGGAACCGGAATTCACCCCGCCGTCGGAGATGATGTATTCATAGCCCGCCAGACGGTAGGTGCCGCCGGGGTCGATGGAGTAGGAATTGGCATCCGCGGCGGGCGCGAGGTAAGTGGCCGGCCGCGTCCCCAGGGAGTTGATGGGGGCGTAGAGATTGGCGCGCCAGGTCGGGAAACTGTAGCCGACCGGGGTGGCCGCGGGGTCGCCGCTGCTCAACCACGCCAGGGGATTGGCGGCGGTGGTGCTGGTGGTGGCCGCCACCACCACGCTGACGCCCGTGAGGTCGGCGCCGAACACGTTGGTGACCAGGCTGCGGTTCCAGCCGGCGACCGGGGCGGTGTGGCCCGCGGTTTGGCCGGTGAATTGGCTGATGTCGCCCAGATTGAGTTCCACGTCATTGAGGCCGCTTTGGCGGAAGACGAGGAGGACGCTCCCGTTGGTGTAATTCCACGCCCGGGCGGCGGGTGGTGCCAGGAGGCCGAGCGCGGCCAACAGCAAAGCAAGATGAGTTTTCATGCGGTTCAAGTCGAAGGGTTGGTCAAGGGCGGACGCATCAGGGCAGGTAGATGGGGCCGCCATCCGAGGAACGATCCACTTGCAGCCCGGAGAGCGGCACGAAATTCCCGACGAAGACCGGGCTGGTGGCTTGGAAATTCGCGTTGGTCACCGCGGCCAGCAGGGTGTTGATGACGGTCAACTGGTTCTGGCTGGGCGCGCCGGGTTGGCCCGCCTTCGGGTACGCCCAGCGTTCATAGCCCCAGAGCGGGTAGCTGCCGTTCTGCACGTTCGCCACGGAAAACGGCACGCCCTCATAGGCCAGGGGCGTCAGACTGCCGAGATCCTGCACCGCCACGGTGCCGATGGAGTTGCTGATGGCGTTGACATTGGCCCGCACCAGGCTGCCGCTGGAGAGGCCGCCGTTCGGATCCGGCACGGGTTGGCCAATGGCCGTGGCCGCGTACAGGCCGCCCAGGGCCTTCAACGCGGTCGTGTTGGTGACCCAGGAGGAAATGGTGTCGCTGAAGTAGATGTTCAGATCAATTTCCGTGCGCACCGCCGCCGCCGTGTTCCGCGCGACGAGGTACACCGGATTGGTGCCGGTGCCGCCAAAGAAGGAGGCCGGCAAATAGCCCGCGGCGCCTTCCAGGTAGGCGGCCTGCCGCTGGGTCAGGTTCGTGACCCCGGCCAGCGCGGGGGAGATGTTCGCATTCTTCGCAAACACAAAGGGCACCACCAGCGTGCGGTTCTGCACGAAGGGCGAGGGGTTGAGGGCCACCGCTTCGGGCGAGGTGCTGGACACGGCGACGGTCGGGGGCAGGCTGTTGCTCGTCGCGGTGAATTCATTGTTTTGGGCGGCCAAATCCTGCAACCCACCCACGGCGCCGAGCAGGGCGAAGTCGATGGTGACGTTGCCCAGCCCGGGTTGGGAGGCGATGGTGCCCTTGTAGGTGCGCACGGTGCTGTTGGTCGGGGAGATGACGGGCGCCGTCACGCCGGTCAGAATGTTGCTGACCGCGGCATACAGGACGGTTTGACTGGCGTTGCCGCCCGCGAAGAGGACTTCGACGTCGGCCCGCACGGAGGCGGAGAAGAGCCCGCCCGCGAGCAGCGAGACGGTCAGGATTTGTTTCACGGAGTTTGCTTTCATGGTTTTCGGAGTTTGCAGTTGGTTGGGTTGAACGGACCGAACCTCCGGTTGTCCGGTCAGTTCGCAAAAGTGGCGGGCGCGGGCCGCGCCCGGGGCCGGGGGGATCAGATGTCCTGGGCGTAGGCGATGAGTTTGCGGTACTCCTGCAGGATGCTCCGCAGGGCCAGGACGAACGCCATTTCCTGCACGTAAGTGGGCAATGCCCGCGGCATGTGGAGGGTGATCTCAAACGGCCGCGGGCGGCCTGGTTTGGCGGCCCCGAAGGCGCTCCGGCCCGCGTCCGGCACGCGGCCTGCGCGGGCATGGAAACCGTCGATCAAGGCGCGCTCATCAATCGGCAGCAGGTTTTCCACCTCGTCCAGCACCGGGCGCAGCAGGTGCTTGGCCAGCGTGGCCCCGCCCGCCACCGCGTGGAATCCCGTGGCCTGCGCGTCGGTGCGGAGTGTGATCAGCCCATGGAAGGAGCGGGCGGCCAGTTCGGAGCGCAACCAGCGCACTTCCGGGCCCGGCTCGGCCGCGCTCAATTCGGCTTCCCAATCCCGCCCGTCCCGCGTCTCCCGCGTTCGGTCCTCGAAGCCGGTGGGGTTGCAGACCGGATACACGAAGAGGGAGTAACCGAGGGCCGGCTCCGGGGAGGCCTCCAGCAGGCTCAGAAACCGCACGATCGCGTGGGCGCCTTCCGGTTCGTCCCCGTGCAGGGCGGCGAAAAGGCCCACCCGCAGCGTGGCCGCCCCGCCGTGCGGGCCCACGAACAAGTAGCGCGGCAGTTCGCAATTCTCACCCCCCAGGTCAAAGGCGGCCCCGGGGTTGCGCACCAAACTGGCGGAAGTGCGGGTCAGGGCTTCCAAGGGGGCCAATAAATCAATCAGGGATCGGCGTGGGGTCGCGGGCGCAGCCGTTCGGCCGGTCGCCGGGGCGCACGGTAGGGTATTCCACATCATGGATTTAATCTTGGGTTTTCATGTTCACTTCCGGTGGTCCGGTCAGCCCCCTTGAATTGGGGTGCGGGGTGGCGGGGGAAAGGTCAGCGCGTTTGGGATTTGGCCCCTTCGAAGCGCAAACGCTCCGTGGTTTCGATTTGCACGACCCGGGAATCATGGACCGTGATCTGCACGACGCCGAATCGCAGGGCGGCCACTTGCTTGCGGACCAGTTCCAGCCAGTCATGGGTGTCCACGGCGTGGGTCGGCAGTTTGAGGGGGGAGTTTTCCATGTTTTTCAGGTGTGGCTGGAGAGTTCTGTATAATACACGACAGAGTGTCTCGTTATTTGGGCGAAATAAAAACCACCGCGTTGGTCGCGGCCTTAAAGCCGCGGCCGGTCACACTCAATTGGTGTCTCTGCTGCACGTCGTTGTTGCTCATATACTACTGTATAGGTCGTATATTCAGCCAAAACTTTGCTGCTGTCAAACGGATTTTGGAAAATCTTTGCGTCCCCTCAAATCCCCTCGCCGCCGGCGAATCCCATGGCGACTTCCCGGCCTGCCAGCGGCAGCCCTTTGGCCACGTCCGCCAGCGTGGCCCGATCCATCACGCCGGCCACGTAATTTCGCGCGTCGAAAAAAACCCGGCGAAAACGGCAAACCGATTCTTGGGAACACCGTTTGTAACCGGTGACCGACACGCAATCAATCGGCGCCAGGATCCCGTCAAAGTGCCGCACCACTTCCCCCAAAGTGATTTGCTCCGGCCGCCGACCCAGCGCGTAGCCGCCCCGCACTCCCGCGGTGCTCTCCACCCAGCCTTTGGACTTCAAATCCAGCATGATCTGTTCCAGGAACCGTTTGGGAACATCGTTCCGGCGCGCCAGTTCGCGAATCGGAATCGGCAACCCTCCGTAATGCTCCACCAAGGTGAACAGGGCGCGCAACGCATAGTCCGTCTTCTTTGAAATCTTCACTCCAATTACGATAAAGACGGTCGCCTTTAAGTCAACCGCTTCGTTACGGAATGATGACGCGCGGGGCGACCGCCCGGCCGGGAAGACGCTGGGAGCGTGCGTCCCGCGCCGCGCTTCCCGGGCCCACTGCGAACGCGGAGTTCGCCTACTGCGTGGCGAGGCCGACCTTGGTGATGTCGAGTTGTTGGAGGGCGTCGAGCACCTTGATCATGCTCTGGTAGTCCACGTTGTCCCCGCCCTTCACCACCACCTTGGGATCCGGGTCCGTCGCCTTCAAACCCCGTAACGTCGCC
>CAIYZC010000761.1 GCA_903930565.1 uncultured Pedosphaera sp. | reverse complement strand
TTACGTGTTGGTCGATCAGTTGGGCCAAATCCGCGGCTCCATCGGCCGCGACCGCCGCCTCCACGCCTATTTCGATTCCGAAGACCCGGATGACATTACCCGCGCCATCAAAGCCATCCGCCAACTTTTAGCCGCCCCCGCCACCCTCCCGCCGCCGACCCCGACCCTGAGCCCGACCCTGAGCCCGACCCCGACCGCGCCCCCGCCGACGAAGCCATGACCATTTTGGATTTGCCCGCCGTCAACGGCTCGCTCAACGCCTTGAGCGCCGTTTTCCTCACCGCCGGTTACGTGGCCGTCCGCCGCAAAAACGTTCCCGTCCACCGTGCCTGCATGGGGGCCGCCTTTGTCACCTCCGCCCTCTTCCTTGCCTGCTACCTCACGTACCATTTCTATCTGGCGTACGTCCTCCACCGCGGCCCCACCGTCTTCCGCGACCCCACTTGGTTCCGGCCCATCTACCTGACGCTGCTCCTCACCCACACCCTGTTGGCCATCGTCATCGTCCCCCTCATTTTCATGACCCTGGCCCGCGCCCTCCGCGGCCAGGTC
Source organism: uncultured Pedosphaera sp. (assembly GCA_903930565.1). Classification (GTDB taxonomy): domain Bacteria; phylum Verrucomicrobiota; class Verrucomicrobiia; order Limisphaerales; family Pedosphaeraceae; genus CAIXFN01. Next base: position 3,119 of record CAIYZC010000761.1, on the reverse strand, counting down.
GAGCGCCACCGTCAAATCGCCCGTTGGACCTGGCCCCTGTGGATGTACGTCTCCGTCACCGGCGTCCTCATCTACTTCCTCCTCTACCAAATCTTCCCCCAGCAGCCCTGAGGGCTGCATTGCTTCGACCGGCTCCGGGCCCTCGCCCCAAAAGCGGCCGAGCGCACCCCCAACCCCGGCGCCCAATCGGCTCCCGGTCACCCGCCCACGCGCCAGCGTTGTGGAGTGCGGAATGCAGTTCCGCTTTCGGTCGGACGAGCCATCTCCCACAACCAAAAACCTCCGAGCGGACCACCGCCCCCGGACCCCCAAATCCCCGCCCCCAAATCCTGTTCATCATGTTAATCATGTTAATCATGTCCAAAACCGGCTTTCTCCCCGTCCCCGCCGAGCATCCCCCTTCGCGCCTTCGCGCCTTCGCGGCTTCGCGGCTTCGCGGCTTCGCGCGAGCTTCCGGTCTGCCGCCCGCCCACCGCCACCCCGTCTTCCCCCTTCCCTCCCGCCCCGCCCGCTGTTATCTTCCCAGCAGGTATGTCTATCGAAACTTTGCCCGCGCCGCAGAAGATCAATCTCCGCCGCCCGGAAATCATGGAGGCGGTCCAAGCCCAAGTGCTCTCCCATTACCGCAGCGAATTGGTTGAGCGCATCCGCGCCAACGGTCACGTCCTCTCCGCCGACGGCCAGCTCACCGTCAAACTCGCCAAGGAATTCGGCTTTTGCTACGGCGTCGAGCGCGCCATCGACCTCGCCTACGCCGCCCGCAAGGCCTACCCCCACCGGAACATCTTCATCCTCGGCGAAATCATCCACAACCCCGAGGTCAACGACCAGATCCGCGCCATGGGCGTCCGCTTCCTCTCCGGCCGCGAAAAGAACGCCGACATCGAGGAAGTCCAGCGCGAGGACGTCGTCATCATCCCCGCCTTCGGCACCGAGGTCGCCACCCGCGCCAAACTCGCCGCCAAGGGCTGCGAATTCGTCGACACCACCTGCGGCGACGTCATGAGCGTGTGGAAACGCGTCCGCCAATACTCCAAGGACCGCGTCACCAGCATCATCCACGGCAAGGCCTGGCACGAGGAAACCAAGGCCACCAGCTCCCAGACCACCTCCGGCGGCGGCCATTACCTCGTCGTCTTCACCCTCGCCGAGACGGATTACGTCTGCCAATACATCCTCCAGGGCGGCAACAAGGACGAATTCCTCGCCAAGTTCAAGGGCGCCTGCTCCGACGGCTTTGACCCCGACATCCACCTCCAGGCCATCGGCGTCGCCAACCAGACCACCATGCTCCGCGGCGAAACCGAGGAGGTCCAGCGCCGCCTCAAGCAGGCCATGATCCAGCGCTACGGCCCGGACCAGATCGAATCCCATTTCCGCTTCTTCGACACCATCTGCGGCGCCACCCAGGACCGCCAGGACGCCTTGGAAAAACTCCTCCGCGAACCTCTCGACTTCCTCCTCGTCATCGGCGGCTACAATTCCTCGAACACCTCCCACCTGGCCGAAATGGGCGAGGCCAAGCTGCCCACCTATTTCATCAAGAACGCCGCCAAGATGGTGTCCGACAAGCTCATCGTCCACTACAACCAGCACCAGGGCAGCGAGGTCGAGACCCACGATTGGCTCCGCCCCGGCAAGCTGAATGTCGGCATCACCGCCGGCGCCTCCTGCCCGAACAACCTCATCGAGGACACCATCCGCCGCCTCTTCGCCCTCCGCGGCATCTCCGCCAGCGAACTCGTTTGAGCCGCCCGGCCATCGTCCGGTTCCGCCGTCATGCCCCGCACGCGTGAACAACTCGAGGCGTGGGAGCGTCAATTTCTCGCTCCCTACGCCCAGTTCAGCGCCGACTCCCGCGGTCGCAAGTACCCCGAGCCGCCTCCGACTTGGCGCACCGAGTACCAGCGCGACCGCGACCGCGTCATCCATTCCCGCGCCTTCCGCCGGCTCGAATACAAAACCCAGGTCTTCCTCAACGGCAGCGGCGACCACCTCCGCACCCGCCTCACCCACACCATGGAGGTCGCGGCCATCGCGCGCAACATCACCCGCGCCCTCCGCCTCAACGAAGACCTCGCCGAAACCATCGCCCTCGCCCACGACCTCGGCCATTCCCCCTTCGGCCACACCGGCGAGACCGCTCTAAACCGGCTTATGGCCGACCACGGCGGCTTCGAGCACAACCGCCACAGCCTCCGCGTTGTCGAGGAGTTGGAGCAGAAATACCCCCGCTTCCCCGGGCTCAACCTGAGCTGGGAAGTCCGCGAAGGCCTCGTCAAACACTACACCGCCTACGACCACCCCGCCCGCCGGGCCGATTTCGCGGCGCGCTCCTCCTCCCTGGAAGCCCAGGTCGCCAACCTCGCCGACGAAATCACCTACTACAGCCACGACCTCGACGACGGCCTCGACTCCGAACTCCTCTCCGAAAAGGAACTCAACCGCCACGTCCGCGTCTGGCGCCAGGCCGCCCGCCAGGTCGCGAAGGAGTATGGCGTCCTCCCCGATGAATGCCGCCGGTATTTCATCATCCGCTGCATCATCGACCTCCAGGTCCGCGACGTCGTTGAAACCACCGAGCGCCACATCCTCCGCAGCGGCGTCGCCAGTGCCGACGACGTCCGCCTCCAGCCCGCGCCCCTCGTTGACTACAGCCCTGCGCGCCGCCGGTTGAACCAGGAGCTCCGCGACTACCTCTACACCAACCTCTATTTCAACCCCGTCGTCCACGAGCCCAACCTCCGCGCCGTGCGCATGTTGGAGGACCTCTTCCATCTGTACCTGAAGCACCCCGGGGAAGTCGGCGAACACACCCGCAAGCGCTTCCGCCGCGTCGGCCGTGCCCGCGCCATCTGCGACTACCTCGCCGGCATGACCGACGGCTTCGCCCTCCGCGAACACGCCCGCCTCTTCACCCCCCCTGGGAGCGCCGGCATCCTGCCGGCTTCCGAAGCGGGCACCGCTGCGGACCGTGGCGACTTCCGCCCCCCAAAAAATAAGCGGCCAAAACCACCCCCCTGAACCCGGAGGGTTCAAAGCCATTAGCCGGCGGTTGAGCGCAGCGACACCGCCGGAACCCCAGTCCGAAACCACCCGATCCCGGAGGGATCGCAGCC
>CAIYZC010000760.1 GCA_903930565.1 uncultured Pedosphaera sp. | reverse complement strand
GCACTCTTGGCCACCTTGGTCTTGGGGTGGATCGGGGGTTTGGTTTCGGGCACCACCGCAATGGTGGAGACCAAGTTCACGGCGTTGGTGTCGTGCCCTTCATGGGCCACCGCGGGAAGCAGTGGCACCAGTGTGAGGAGCAGCAGGATTTGGCGGAGTTTCATGTTCGGTAACGTGGTGATTCGCGGGTTCAGCGACGGGAATGCGGGCGGGCGCCAGGACGGCGGCACGGAGTCCCGCCAGTGGCGGGGCCGCGGCGGCGCGCTCGCTCCCAATGATCCGGTTGTCGCATGAGCAGGCATCATGCCGCACCCATGGCGGCATTCAAGCTTGGAATTGCAAGCGCCCGCCGCCCGCCATGGGTGCACAGGTTGCGGCTCCGCCCCAAGGAGTGCTGTTGCCAAGTCCCGGCCGGCTTGCTAAGAATGGCGCCGTGCACAAGCCCGTGAATTCAACCATCGACATCCATAGCGAGGAATTTCTCCGCCAGTTGATGCGTCGGCAACTCCGGCTCTCGGTGGGTTGTGCGGCCACCTTTTTGGTGGCGCTATTGGGCCTGCCGCTGGCCAATTATTTCGCCCCCGATTTGATGGCCACGCGGGTGTTCGGTTTCACGATGTCTTGGCTGATTTTAGGCGTTCTGTTTTTCCCCTTGGTCTGGGTGATCGCCTGGGTGTTTATCCGGCGCTCCATTGCCCTGGAGGAGGCCGAAGCGGCCGAGGTCGCACGCTCGGCGGCGGCGACTCCGGCCGGCCAACCCCTCCACTGATCGCCGACGCCACTTGCGCATGCCCACCCCAATACTCGCGATGACCGTGGATCCTTGGATCCTCGCCTTTTCCTTCCTGACGGTCGCCGCCACCATCTTCATGGGCTTTTGGACGGCCCGCCGCTCACGCACCGCGAGTGATTTCTTCGTCGCCGGGCGTTCCGTATCCGTGGGGTGGAACGCTTCGGCCATCTCGGGGGAGTACCTGTCCGCCGCCTCGTTCATGGGCATCGCGGGCATGGTGATGAAAAACGGCTACGACGCCCTCTGGTACCCCGTCTGTTACGCCTGCGGCTACCTCTTCCTACTGTTGTTTATCGCAGGCCCGCTTCGTCGATTCGGCGCTTACACGATCCCCGATTTCGCCGAAGGCCGGTACGACTCGCCGGTGTTCCGCAAGATCGCCGTAATTTTCGTGCTGTTCATCGGTTTCTTCTACACCATGCCGCAGATGAAGGGCGCGGGCACCACCCTGGCCTACATCTTCCCCGGTCTGGATTACCGCTGGGGCGTGATTTTGGTGGGCGCGGTGATCACGCTCAATGTTTCCCTGGGCGGCATGAAAGGCATTACGCTGGTTCAAGCCTGCCAATATTGGGCCAAAATGTTCGCCATTGCGGTGCCGGTGTTCGTGCTCATGTCGGTTTACGGGAGCTACGGGACGCAACTCTCGCCGAACGCTCCCGGCCGCAAACCGTTGCCGCCGACGGCCCCCGCGGACGCGGCCTGGGGGAGTCCCTTTGGCCCCTTGACCACCAAAGCCGCCAAAGCGGCCAACGCAACGCCGCGCTGGCATCCCACCCCGGAACTCCGGGAGGGCTTGAGCGAGGTTCCGACCCCCACGCGCACTGCCGCGCGGTTGATGCTGGCCACTCCGGAAGCCTTGGCGAAATCCCGGGCGGCCCTCTTAGTCCGCGCCATGCTGGAGGACACCGCCACGACGACTGTCACAGGCACGAATACTCCGACCATGGCGGAACGTGAGGCGATTCTGGACAAGGGCTTGGCCGAAGAAGGGATCTTGTTGGTGCCCGCAGGCCCCAAAGAGATCTGGGCCGTCACCACCGCGCAGGCGGCGCGGTTTCAATACCCCAAGGCCAACGCGCGCGCGTTGTCGCTGGTTTACACTTACTCCCTCATCATCGCGCTCGTGTGCGGGACCGCGGGTTTGCCCCACATTTTGGTGCGGTTTTACACCAATCCCGACGGGGTGGCGGCGAAGCGGACCACCATGTGGGTCATGATTCTGATCGGCATCTTTTATGTCTTCCCGCCGGTCTTCGGGGTGCTCGGCCGCAATTTGCTGCCGGAACTCTATTCCGCCATCGGCGCCACGGGCACCGACAAGGTCGTGTTGGAACTCCCCAGCCTGTTGAACCAAAAAGTACCCGGCCTGGGTTCCATTCTAAGCGGCATCACCTGCGCGGGTGCTTTCGCCGCCTTCATGAGCACCTTCAGCGGTTTGTTGGTCTCGATGACCGGCGCCCTGGCGCACGACGTGTATGGCCGGATGCTCCGACCCCAAGCCACGCCCGCGCAGCGGATGTTCGCCTTCAAAATTGCCGCGGTGATCATCGGTGTCGTGGCCATTCTGTTGGGCATGTGCGTGGAGAAGCTGGACATCAATTTCATGGTCGGCCAGGCCTTCGCCATCGCCGCGGCCAGTTATTTCCCCCTGCTCTTTCTCAGCGCCTGGTGGCGTGGAATGACGGTTGCAGGCGCCGCGACCGGCATGTTGGTCGGCGGCCTCCTGGCGCTTGCAGGCGTCTCGCTGACCAGCTTCACCGACTTGAAGTTGCTGCCATTGGACTCCTTCTGGGCGGCGAATCCCCTGGCCCGCATACTCTGTGAACAACCGGCCATTTGGGCGGTTCCCCTGGCGATCTCACTTATGATACTCGTCTCCAAGCTCACGGCTCACGCCGTTCCCAAGGATGTTCGCATGAAGATGCTGGTCCTGCATGCCCCGGAAAAGCTGGGGCTCAAGCAGGAATACATCCAGGAGCACCAAGCCGGTCACTGAACCGGCCCCGCCGGGGAGGGTAATACCTCGGCGATGGCCTCCGCCAAAGCGCCCACAATACGACGAACCTGGGCCGCGGTCGTGCAATAGGGAGGCAATACAACCACCACGTTCCCGATGGGGCGCGTGAGCACGCCGCGCCGCGCCATGGCCGCGCAGACCCGGATCCCCGCCCGCTCCGACAAGTCGAACGGGGCGCGGGTCCGCCAGTCTTTGACCAATTCCACGCCCGCCACCAAGCCGATCTGCCGGATGTCCCCCACCTGCGGCAGCGCCCACAAGCCCGCCAACTCCCGGCGCAGGTTGCGTTGCAAGGCCCGCCGCGCACGGACGGATGGCGCACCCGCCAGCAAGTCCAAACTCGCGAGCGCCGCCGCCGCCCCCACTTGGTTACCGGTGAAACTATGCCCGTGAAAGAAGGTCTTAAACTCCGCGTAATCCCCCAGGAAGGAATTAAAAACGGTTTCTGTCGTCAAGGTGGCTGCCATCGGCAGGTAACCACCGGTGAGCCCCTTGGCCAGCGCCAAATAGTCCGGCTGCACCCCCTCTTGGTGGCTCGCAAACAGGCCGGGCCGCCCGGCGTTTTCCTCCGCGGCCTCGCCAGTGCGGCCGAACCCGGTCATCACCTCGTCGGCAATGAGCTGCGCCCCGTGTCCACGGGCGATCTCGGCGACCCGCCGCAGCCAGCCCGCCGGCTGCGGGATGATTCCCGCAGCGCCTTGCACCAGGGGTTCCACCACCAAGGCGGAGTAGGGATTTCCACGCTTGGTTTGAACGGCGAACTTCTGCTCCACGGCGTCCACGCATTCATTCCGGCATTTCCGATAATCACGCGCGTCGGCGCGTTCCGGCCGCGCGCGGTTGTGGGGACAACGGTAGCAGTACGGTGCCATGACCTGATCCGTGGGAAACAACAAACCGGAGTAAGCCTTGTGGAACAAATCAATGTGCCCCAAGGCCACCGCGCCCACGGTGTCGCCGTGGTAGGCACCGCTGAGCGAGAGGAACCGGGGCCGCCGCGATTGACCACTGCGAATGGCGTGGGCGTAAGCCAGCTTCAACGCCACTTCCATCGCCGTCGAGCCATCGTCGGAATAGAACACTTTGGCCAGGCGAGGTTCAGCGCCCGTAGGCCGTGCGCTCGAGGCCGGCGCCAAGGGCTCATTGGCGGCGCACACCAGGCGCTCGGCCAATCGGGCGGCGGGTTCGTTGGCCAAACCCAGCGCGGAGGAATGCGCGATCCGGCCCAGTTGACGGGTGATGGCCGTGTTGATGCGGGGATGAGCGTGGCCGTGCAGATTGGTCCAAATCGAGGAATTCGCATCCAAGTACTCCCGGCCATTGGCGTCGCACACCACCGCCCCGCGGCCGGAAACGATCACGGTTGGTTCGGTCTGCAACCAGTCGCGCATTTGGGTGAAGGGATGCCAAACATACTGGCGGTCCAGATCCGCGACGGATCGGCTTTTGACGGGGCGGGGCTTCATGGGGGGAGGAGGGGCGGCGTCAGTTCAGACAACGCCTCTAAGAGCAACTCGACGTCGGCTTCAGTGTGCGCGGCCGAAAGCGTCACCCGCAGCCGCGCCCGGCCCCGGGCCACGGTGGGGTAACGGATGGCGGGCGCAAAGACGCCCCGCTCCCGCAACCGATCCGCCGCGGCCACGGTGGCCGCTTCCCCGCCCAGCACCAAAGGCAAAATGGCGGCCTCCCCCGGTGGCACCGGCCAGCCCAGCGCCACCAACGCCGTTCGCAGCCGCGTGCCGTGCGCGGCCACCCGGGCGCGCCGTGCCGCGCCCTCGGCGGATTGCACCACGGCCAGGGCGGCCAAGGCGGCGCCCGCCGCCGCCGGCACCGGCGCGGTGGAAAAGATGAACGGCCGGGCGCGATTGACGAGGTAGTCGATCAATTCCACGCCCCCGCAGACATATCCCCCGGCGGCCCCCAACGCCTTGCCCAGGGTGCCCATTTGCACCTCGATTCGGTCCGCCACCCCCAAAGCCTCCGCCAAGCCGCCGCCCCGCATGCCCAGCAAACCGGTGGCGTGCGCCTCGTCCACCATCAACCAAGCGCCGCACTCATCCTTCAGTTCTACGATTTCCCGCAACGGCGCGGTGTCGCCGTCCATCGAAAATATACTCTCCGTAACCACCAGGGTCCGGCCCGGCCGCCGGTCGGCACCCGTGGGCCGCGCCGCCGCCCAGCGCAGAATCTCCGCCAACGCCGTCAAGTCATTGTGGGGAAAGACGCGCAACTTCGCCCCGCTGAGCCGGGCGGCGTCCACGATGCTCGCATGGACCAACTTGTCGAGCACGACGACATCCTCCGACCCGAGCAGCGCGCCAAGTACCCCACCGGCGGCGGCGTAGCCGGAGCCAAAAACCAAGGCCGCGGGCGTCCGCTTGAAAGCGGCCAATTCCGCTTCCAATTCATGTTGCGGCGCCAACGAGCCGCAGATCAGGCGCGAGGCCCCGGCGCCCGCGCCAAACTCCGCCAAGGCCCGCGCCGCCCCTGATTTCACGGCGGGGTGGTCCGCCAATCCGAGGT
>CAIYZC010000759.1 GCA_903930565.1 uncultured Pedosphaera sp. | reverse complement strand
GCCCGCGCCTTCACCGTGCCCGTCTTGGCAAACGGCGCCGTGTAAAGCGTCCCATTCCGCGGCCCCGGCCCGCTGCCGTCCTGCGTGTAAAAAATCGCCGCCCCGGCCGTCGCCGTCGCCAGCGTCGTATTGCCCCCGCTCGTCCCATTCGTCGGCGTCGCGCACTGCGGCAACGTGATCCCCACCCCGCCCATCGTCTTGAATTGCACCTCGTAATTCACAAACTCATCCCGCGGTCCGCGCACCAAGGTGGGCCGCCGGGGCACGAGCGGGCCCGCGGCCGCGATCGGCCAAAATTGCGTCCAGGCTTGCGCGATGTTTTCCGCGATGGCCAGCGCGCTCAACCCCGTGCCCAGCCGCGGATCCTGGTTCACCGGGGGATGCTCCCGCACCCGCGCCGTAATCGGGATTTCGTCAAAGAACGGCCCACCCACCTCCGGCCAGTTCGCATCGGCGGTCGGCGTGAGCAGGACCACGCACACCCCGCTGCGGCCGTTGGCGCTGTTCAGCGGCCCCAGCGCGCGCTGGAATTCGGACGCGTAGTCCCGCTGGTGCTCGACGAGCACCGGCACCGCGGCGAAGTACGGCAGCGCCGTCAGCCGGTCGGCGCATTCCTGCTGCAAGGATTCCAAGAGTGACATGGGCAATTCTTTCTCGCGTGGTCGGTTCAATCCAGTCGGCCGAGTCGGTTCGACCGGCCCGGGTGGTGGCGGCCGGGCCGGACCACCTGCACTTGGCCCAGGGGAGTCGAGAGCGGCACCGCCTGGCCCGCGGGCGGCAGTTCCACCTTTTGTTCCCCGCGCGCCACCGCGGTCAGGTTGGCCCGCGCCGCGGTCGCCGCCGCTTGGCGCCCGGCGGTTTGCAGCCCCGGCAAGGCCGGGTACCCGAGCAGGTAACGCCACGCCACGATCGCCAGCACATCCGGCACCAGTTGATCCGGCAGTGTGCCCTCGGGGCCCACGCGGCCGCCGCCCGCCAGAATGGCGCCGCGCGCCGCCGCCACCTCTTGGTCCAGGATGGCCTGCCAGGGGTCCGCCGTACCCGGCAGGCCTTGCAAGGCCGCGCGTTCGGGTTCGCTCAACCACACTTGATTGCTCGCCGGAGTGCTCCACATAAATTCAGCAAAGTCGAAAATTCGTAATTCAGCGTTGGCCTGCGCCTCCCTGCCCCCGTGGTCCGGGTTCTTGCGAACCCGGACCGGAGGGAGTGAACTCAGTCGCCGGACCGGCGCGGCAGCCTCACCGCGCCCTTGCGGGTCCGGCGCCCGGGCTCACCGGGCGGAGGGGTCGGTGACGGACCAGAAGAGGTTCGTCGGGAAGAGCGTGTTCGTCCCGTTGTTCCACAAGGTGTAGGGACGCAAATAGGTCATGTTCGCCAACGCCGTCGTCGGCACGTTGGTGTAGCCGGTCACCCGCGCCGTCCCCGCCCCCGTGAAGGTGAGGACGGGGCCGCCGACGGTGGACCAGGTGTTGCTGTCGGGGCTCACTTGGAAGGTGAGCACGACCGTGCCGTTCGTGGCCGCGGAGGTCATCGCGAAGTCGAACAGCAGCCCGAGCCCCTGGGTCGCGTGCAGCAGCACGGCCCCGGTGGTCAGGTTGCTGGTGACGCCGCCCGGCAGCGCGGGCGGCAGCGGGCCAAGGTTGCCCTGGGTTTGCGCCCCGGCGGGACGCGCGCCGGCCGCCAGCGCGGCCGCGAGGAACAGAGTGCGGATCATCATTTTCATGTTGTGGAGAGGATGGATTTGAGCGGGTTGGGGTTCAGGCGATGGTCCACTTGCGGAGCCCGCCGCTGTAGGTGACCACGATCTTGGAGTAATGCTCGACGGTGATCGCCACGAGCTTGCTGCTAAGCTGCTGCACATACACCCGGAGCAGTCCGCCGCCCTGCTCCGCGTCGAACGCGGACACAAAGCGCTTTAAGTTCGTGGGGTCCTCGGTGTCCACGCCATCCTGTGCGTAAAACGCGAAGATCAGGTTGGACACGATCTCGGATTTGGCGCTGGCGGCGCTCTGGTAGCGCTCGCGGCTCACCTGCACTTCGTCCACCATGAGGCGCGCCGCGAGTTGCGCCGGGTTCAGGCCCGCCGCCGCGTAGCCGCCCGCGTTGTTCTGCGCCTCGTAGCTGAGCCCGCGTTTGTTCCAGGCCGTGTCCCCGTAGAGCACGCGGTTGGGCCGGATCCCCGTGGCCGTCGTGGCCGTGAGCAGGTCGGTCTTCAAGTCCTGGTCGGGATTTTTCCCCGCCGTGGTGTCCCACGTCAGCGCCGTGTTCGCGGCCCCGGTGGCGAGCGCGGCGATGCCCCGGCGGAATTCGTTCCGGTAGAGCCGCCGCTGCAGCTTCTGCGCCTTCAGGTTCTGCCAGTTCGCGCCGGTCACGTTGTCCAGGTCCGCGATGTAGGTGAGCCCCTTGTTGAGCGTCTTGTCGGTGACATCGGACGCCGTGTACTCCACGCGCTTGAAGTCGGACCCGATCGCGCGCTGGTCATCCACCGTCTCCGAGAGGAACTCCTCCGCGTTGTTCGCGCGCTTCCATTCGAAGCGCCGCCCCACGGGCACCGGCGGGGCGATGAAATCCAAGGAACGTTGGATGTCGTTCGGGTCCTTCCAACCGGTGAGGTAGGCGGTCAGCGGTTCGCTGTAATGGGTTTCCAGGAAGCGCGAGTCGTTCGCGAAGAGGAACTGCCCCGCCGCGTAGCCCCCGCCGGTGTCCGGGAGCGCGGCCACGTCCTCGTTCTGAAAGAACGCCGGGGCGCCCCGGTGTCGCGGGGTGAGAATTTGCGGCCCGCGGGCGGGCCGGGTGGTGGTGGCGGCGGCCGCGGTCGCGGCGCCGGTGGTTGGGGTGCTGGTTTTCATCGTGG
>CAIYZC010000758.1 GCA_903930565.1 uncultured Pedosphaera sp. | reverse complement strand
TCAAGCACTTTTGGATTGATTGCTCGAAGATAACGAGTAGAAAAAGGGAATGCGATGAAGTGCCATCAGTGGGGCTGCGGACTGCCTAATCTTCTGAGTTTCCTAATGTGGCGGGGTGGATCCATAGCCGCTCTTCTCGCATCAATTCTAATGACTTTAATCCCTGGTTTGACAAGTGCACAAACGGGGCAAACTGATCCATCGTTGTTATTTGCCGGGTTTGCGTTTTCCGGAAATTTTGGTCACAGACAGGATTTGTACCGTTACAGCGCGGAGATAGCTGAAAAAGACAACGGTGGGCAGTTGGATGACTTGCTTAGGGGAAAACTCTTGGCACGCCCGCAATTGGTAAGCCGAGTTTCTCTCCAAAAGTCGGACGGCAAGCGGGACGTGACCTCAGTTGCGTTTGCCCTGGTACAAGAAAACGTCGAAATTCAGAAAGTGGATGGCAAATACTGGGTGCTGGTTACGCTACAGGCAAATGTGCTGGCCTTTAATCGTGCCACAAGTTCTGTCGTTGCATCTTATCCGTTGCGAATGCGGTTTACGCGTGTGAGACAGACTATCCCCACGAGCAGCGAGCTTAAGGCGATGGTCATGGAAGCCTATACATCTATGAACGCCAATGAGAACATTTTTGATCAGTGGCTGAACAAGTTCGAGAAAATCAAATTGAAATCGGGCGCAACCAAATACCTGCGTGTCACGGATGTAAACATCACACCGGAGGCTGAGCGGGTAATGCAGTCTGCAGGAGTGAGCATTTCTGCGGTAAAAAATCAGGTCGCCAATTTTCTCGAAGCTGCCATCACAGAAAAGTCAGGCGTGCCCATCGTGCCCAATGCAGTTGGAGAAGCAATTGGCAGCAAGATGCCTCTGCGATTCGCCGACGCGAGCGCCTTGACTTTAACCTTGCCAGAGGAGGATTACGCAATCACGTTCTCGCTGCGCGACTTCGTGTCAAAGAAGATAGAGAAGCAGGAATATTTTCAAGATATTTTCCGTCCCAAGGTAAGCATCACGATTAAGCTTCCCGCTAGTGGCCGGACGTATATGGACGAAAACCTCTACAACACTTTAATTGTAACTCGGCCAAAGCAGGCCGACGTTCAGATCAAGGACTGGGATCAGTACTTCAAAACACTACAGGATTTGATTTCCCAGTTAGGTAGGCAACTATCAAGCCCCGATGATGAGTGGTTGAAGGAGCATGCAGCGCGAGCGCTGGAGGCGAAGCCGTCATTTCTACAGTCAAAACAACTTTTGCAGGAGCTGCAATGAAATCAGTCATTCAGGGCACGTTATGTGCAGCCTTACTCACCGTATCTCTTTCCGTATTTGCAGACCGAGTGGAGATCAAGGGAGTCGGATCCTACACTTACGAGGGAACTGTAGCCTCGACAGTGAAGCCCACTGATGCCGAAAAGTCGAGCGCAATTAACCTAGCAAAACAAATCGCTTGGAAAAATTTCGTGGCCAGGCTCAATGCTTCACAACAGCAGATGATCTCGAAAAATGAACAGGCTGTTCTCCAAAACCTCGATAAATTCATCATCGATGTCGTGGTGCTGGATGCGGTCAGGGATAGTAACCAGAAAACGGTTAATGTGGTCGCGCGCGTGGCATTCAACGACGAAGCGGTCACCCAGTTTCTCCAAAAGTTGTCTGTTGGGACAGGGGCGCAAAGTGCTCGCAGCAGCGATTCGCTCTTTTCATTTCTGTTTATGGCTCGGAAGCAGACGTCCATTAAGCAATTCGACGAACGTCGGACCGATGTGCAGAAGTCCACGACTGCAAAGACTGTTTCTGCCGATGGCGCTGTTACACGAGAATCCATGGATCAGTCGGGTGGGAACACACTTCGTAAGGAAGACGAAGTCACCTACGCGGTAACGAGCTCGCAGGATTTGGATTCGGCAATGGGAGAAGTGATTTCTTCCGCAGGCATTGAATACGTTGGATACGACGACATCGTCGCCAATTGCAAAGGCATCCCTTCCAAGAAGTTTCAAAATGAGTACGTGCATGCCGATGAAATGTCACCCCAAACGAGGAGCGCGGTAATCACTGCAGTAAAGGCCTGCGATGTGCGCTACTTCGCTACAGGGACGGTTGATACTGGCGTAGCGTCACGAGACACTGTCTCAGGAAATCAACAGGTGTTTGTTTCAGTGCGCTCTCAATTGTGGGATGTCAGCCAAAGGCTCCCTAGGAAGATTGGATCCGTCGGTCCAAAACAGTATTCGGGCCTCGGTCCGGATCAAGGCGTCGCTGCCAAGAATGCTCTCGCGATCGCAGCACGTGAGCTTGCAAAGACCTTGGTAGATCAACTTAATGCTAAGGGAATTCGTTAACTTTAGAGGGGAATCAAAAATGAAGCAGTCCAGAATTATTACATCAATGGTCGCAATCTCGTTTGGTCTGTGTGTGGGCAGTGTTCAGGCTTTCGACTTGCCTAAACTCCCTGGCACCGGCAATTCAAGTGGCGGAAGCACGGAAAACGCCGGAGATGTCGTTAAGAATACGCGAAACACGATTTTCTCGTTCGTGAAGGCAAAGACAGGTCTTCTCGCCGCGATGGGCGGCAGTGAACAATTGGCAGCTCAGCAGAAACTTCTCGAAGGGATGAAAGCGGGTGATGCCGCCGCATCCAAGGACGATCTTGAGACGCTTGTGACCATAGACAAGTCCGCGACCGACGAAATTAACAAGAAGGTTGCAGCAAACGTTAAGCTCGATGCGAACAACAAAGCAATGGCCGGCTCGTCCATGGTCGAATACATCAAGGGACTAGTCGCGAGCAAAAAGCTACTCAGTTCGATCCAGAATGTTGCCAAGAATCCTATGTCATTAGGTGCGAATGCCGGGGCAGTCGCTTACTTGGCGAAGGAATTGCCTGGCCTGCTGTCGAGCGGAACGTCCACAACGTCTACGTTGTTCAAGTATCTTGGATCAAACGGGGTTGATCTCAGTCAGGCGAAAAAAGAAGCCGCCGATCTAGGTGTTTGATTAACGCAGACAGGGGTCGAGAATGTCGAAGTTGCTATGGCTTGTTGTTCTAGTGTGTTCGGCAATCGCGCGCCCCTCCTTTGGCGGCGTCGTAACCATAAACGCGTTTGGGCAGGGTCCCTCCCAAAGTGCTGCAATCGACGCAGCAAAGCAGCAGGCAATAAGGGATTCAGTGGGAGCATACGTATCCACTGGAACCAAGGATGGACGTGTCCGAAGCGTCGTGCCATCAGTCGAACGGTGGCGCGTTATCGAAGTGCAAGAAGTGGGGCCGTCGCTGTACGAAGCGGAAGTTGAGGCCAAGATAGCAGTTATCACCTCGATGACAGACGAACCGCACGTCCGAGTCGCGTTTGTACAAGAACCGATAGGATCAAGTGCTAATAGCACTGACGCCCTCATCACTGCGCTGGAAAAGGAGCTATCAAGTTCTCGACGAATTGAAACCGTCGATGACAGGGATCCAGCAGTTATGAGGCTCATAGAGCGTTTAAAACGTGGGCAACGCTCCCCGAGTGGAGATCTGTCGCACCCGACCAGGAACCTCCAGTTGGATATACTTTTCCTGATTTCCGTGGACGATTCGCACTTACCTGCAGGTGAGTTGAAGACAAAGATTTATGTCGTCGATGGATCAAGCGCTCAAATTCGACAGATAAAGACTATACGCTCGATAGCGCCAACAGGAGTAAGCGAAATAGGACCGTTGGCAATAACGGACGCCGCATCGCGCGTTGCAAACGTGGTCTCAGCCTATGTCGCAACCCATTTGACCAAAGATGGCACTACAAATGTGATAACGATTCCGACGAATGGGGTAAAGCTTAATGTGGGCCAGGCGGTTGTGGTATATCGACTTGTCAAGACAATGACCGAAGGCCAAACCACTAGGAAACTAGTTGCTACTACGGGGCAGGTAATCACTACCGGTCGTACGTCCGTCGAGGTGCTCACGGAAGATTTTGTCAGCAGTTCTGACCAGTATTCAGTAAAGCCTGCGACAAGCACCAAGCGTGGCGTCGTGATTACAGAATCCGACTGGTAAATTGAATATAGCGTCTCCTAATTGTCAAAAAGGGAAATACATATGGCCAATGATTCCATCAGCCAGAAGCAAGGGGTAATTAACAAGTGTCCGAACTGTGGAGCACCGATCAAGGCCTTTGCTTCCGTATGTGAAGCGTGCGATCACGAACTGGCTGGTGTGGGGGCGAACAAGACCATCACTGACCTCGTTCAGCGATTCAATGAAATCGAGGAAGAAGTCGCGAAAACTGGAGCGAAGGGCGGTAGCCTGGAAAAGGAAGTCGTCGCACGCAAGGCGCGGGTCATCCGCGATTTTCCGATCCCAAACTCGCGCGAGGATCTTCAGAGCCTGATCTATTTCATTCAGCCAAAGATTCAGGACAGCATCAAGCCGGACCCGAACGCCGAGGATTGGCGCGTAAAGTTCAGGGAGGTGCTTAACCTCGCCAAGAATGCATACAAAGGAGACGCGAAGACACGAGCCGATTTCGAGGAAATCGAACGAAGCCTGAACACGACGCTCGCGGGAAGTCTTCAGACGCGCGCCAAGAGAAGTCCGCTTGTCGCAATCGCGGTCGTGGCAGTGATTCTCCTTGTCATCGCCGGGGTCGTTGGTTCCCAGATGGACAAGTGGAAGCAAAAGCAGTGCGAAGAGAAATACGCTGTCGGGTCTGCCACCGAGAAGGCACGTTTAGAAACTGTCTTGAAGCAAGCGGACGCATTTCACAAGGAAAAGAAATTTGCAGATGCCCAGACGTCCCTCAATCAGTTGCGGTGGGATTATCAAGAGGAATGCAAGAAGCCTGAATCTGATGAGGCCAAGGTGCAATGGGAAGAGAAACGAAAGGAAATGGTGGCCGTCGTTCAGAAAAGCGAAGCCGAGGCAGGTGCCGAGAAGAAGGCAGAGGCCGATCGCGCAATTGCCGATAAGCGAGCAGAGGAAGAAAAGCAGGCCGCAGCCGAGAATGCTGTGGCAGCGAAACAAGCAACTACCGAACGAAAGGCTGCCACCAGCAAGGAGTGGTAGACCGTGTATCGCTAACAGTTAGCTGTTCGACAATTTGATAGAAAGAATTAGTTATGGGATTGTTTGGAAAAAAAAGCGAAGGTGGATTGCTTGATGTTATCCGATGCGATGAACCGGAGTATTTGATCTGGAAATGGCGGCCGAGCGGCGACGCGAACACGACGAAGAAAGAAAACGCTATTCGCTGGGGAAGCAGCCTGCGCGTGAAAGATGGCGAGGTCGCCATTTTTGTCTACAAGCAGCAAAACGGACCGTCGCAAGACTACATTGAGGGGCCGTTTGATGACGTCATCAAGACCGCGAATTTCCCAATCATCTCGAACATTATAGGACTCGCCTATGCCGGCCAATCTCCGTTCCAAGCAGAGATTTACTTCATCAATCTCGCAGGGAACATTCGTGTTCCATTCGGTATCGGAGAATTCGACGTCTTTGATCCGCGTTTTCAAGATTTTCCAGTCAAGGTTGCTGCAAGGGGCTCCTTCCAATTCAACATTACTGACTACAAAGGATTCATCAAGCTGACTCGGCTCGTCAACTTTGAAATCGACGACTTCAAGAAGAGAGTTCGTGACGCTGTGACCAAGACAGTTAAGGGGCTTATCACAAGAGCTCCCAGAGAGAATTCACTCCCCGTTCTCCAAATTGGGAATATGCTTCTTGAACTAAACGATCTGATACTGCCAAGACTCAAGGCAGAGTTTGAGAATGATTTCGGGGTCAACCTTAAGCGATTCGACTTGGAGACAGTTGAGGTTAATAAGGAGACCGAAGAGTACCTACAGCTTCGTGCGGTTACAGCAGATCTCCAAACTTCAATGTTGCAAGAGCAAAACGCTATCAACATCCAAAATCTCAAAGACACTCAAAAGATCAATGCCGTCAACATGGCGGGAACGCTCGAAATTCAAAGGGATCAAGCGGATCGCTTCGCTAGATTGCAAACGGAATCACAATTTCTGGGTGCGCACCAGATCGACCAGCAGACAGATGTGCTTAAGACCGCCGCCACGGGCCTTGGAAATATGGGTCAAATGAATCTTGGTGGAGGAGGTGGAGGGGGGGGAGGAGGAGGCGGCGGATTCAATCCTATTGGCATGATGACTGGACTCGCGGTTGGTGGAGCAATGGGTGGCCAAATGGCCAACATGATGAATACAGCCGGGCAAAACATTCAGCAGCCAATGAATGCCCCTCCACCTGTTCCCCAGATTGCGTACAACGTTTCAGTGAATGGCCAGAACACAGGTCCGTTCAATATGCCGCAGCTTCAAGACATGGTTCGCACTGGCCAATTAACGAAAGATGCACACGTCTGGAAGCCTGGAATGGCGAGTTGGGAACTCGCTGGGAATGTAGCTGAATTGGGAGCAATGTTTGTTGTAGCTGCACCGCCTCCGCCGCCACCACCGCCACCACCGCCTCCGCCGCCACCACCACCTCAGGCGCCGCCTCCGCCTGAGACACCGCCTTCGCCTGAGGTACCGCCCCCTTCAGCGGGCTAAATTCTTAGGGAGATTTTATGAATACCGATAATTTCTATTCAATTGACAAGCTGGTTGAGTTTGGTCTAGGTATTGGCGTAGCGCAGCAGATGGTGAAGTCGATGAATGATGCGCTGCAAAACACCCATATCCCGGGCCCTCACAACCCCATGGGAGCACAACAGTCGCCGTCGCATGCATACCACATTATTCTCGACGGGAAACCAGCTGGCCCTTTCTCTGAGCAGGAAATATCGCGACTGATCAGTGACGGCAAGGTCACTAAGAATACGCATGTGTGGAGACCGGGGCAGCCAAGATGGGAGTTGATCGAGAATGTTCCTGACGTATTGAAACTGGTTGCCCTCGTACCCCCGCCCTTCAATCCAGGAGCCTGACCAATGCAAATCCATCCGGCTAATTTCTTAATCGCAGTTGCGATTAGCGCGCTGATCGCATACGGGCTGTGGAGTATGGATGGAAGCCTTAAGGCCTACGTTGCTATTGGATCGTTTGCTTATTGTGCCGGAACGCTCGGTCCGGCGATCGGCATCAATTTGGAGTTTGCGCGCAATGCAACCAACCTGCGGGTGGTCTGCGTCGTATTCTTCATGATCGGTTTGGCACTCAACCTGACATTTGCGCTTATAGGTAGTTCGCAAACTCTTTACATTCTGATATGTGCAATCAGCTTTCTTGTTTATGTTTTCTTAGCTAATTCACTTTATAACGCCAAGCAATAGCGTGACTGTGTATTTGTAACTTTTTGGTGTCCTGCGATGAGCAGATGGCGACAACAACCGCGCCACAACTCTATTCCTGAATGCTTCGCCGTACAGTGCTATCTTTCATCGTTATCGCCCCGAGTTCAAGATCATATCGGAGCGAAACTATTTTGACGCGGGGGCTAGTGGTGGGGCAGGAATACGCCACATAGCGGCCTTTTAAAAGTGCGAATCTAAGCAGGCTTCAGCGACGCCTTATGCCCTTGGCCGAAGTTGGCGCTTGACCGGTTTGTAGATACGCAATATGCATTAGCGTGGCTACTCTGGGCGTCCGCTATGGAGAATCTCGACCGGCAGCTCTGGGTCGGGAGCACGCATTCGCCCCAACAGAAAGCAGCCATTCGCCCTGAATTCCTGAGCAATGGCCGGTCACGGACCTACACCTGCCGCACATGCCGCGCAGGTCCAACGGCCGCTTCGGCCGAGCAGCAGACGTTCCAGCAATCAAACCGCCCGAAAATCCAAAATGAGTCGAAATGCGGCGGGCACGTTCCGATAAAGCATATGCCTGTAGATTCCTGAAGTGGAAACTCGGCCCGATCAAGCTGGGACTACGACACTTTTGCACTCCTAGCCGAGTGCACCCTTGACGGTGGCGGACGGCTCCTCTGCGCGCCTCGCCAGAAAACTTCGCATGGCTTCGCGGGTTGCGGCGAACCGGGCGCGAAGCTCCCCGATTTGCTTATGGCGCTCGGCCGGTGTGATTGCGCGAAGATTTTGGGAATTTCCAATGAGCGCGGCGATCGCCGCTGCGCCACTGCCTTGCGCTGTCCCTTTAATTGTATGCCTGATCTCCGCGATCTCATCCCAATCTTCTATTTTTACAGCAGCATCGAGTCGCTCGATGAGATCGCGCATATCGGACTCGAAAGAATCGACCACGTCCGCGACGAACTGAGGTGAATGCGCGTGCTTGTCCAAGCTTAGCAGCACCGACTCGTCGATTAACCGTGCGTATAGCGACTTTCTTGGCGGCATCCACTACGTGCTGATTAGTGACGAAATATCCGTCAGTCGTAATAAAGAATCCGCTGCCGGTTACCTGCCCAAACGCCAGTCCTGCGCTCATCGCAGCGATAGCAACCCAGATTTGGCCCATTTTCTTTAACGACATTGCGTATTCCACGTCATCGTGACCGGTGATTCCGCCGCATCGTGACCGAGGTTCCAGGGGATCGTGACCGCGATTCCGCGGCCATCGTGACCGATGGAGTGGTTGT
>CAIYZC010000757.1 GCA_903930565.1 uncultured Pedosphaera sp. | reverse complement strand
TTGAATGGCGGGTGAGCCGATCACGTGAAGGGCCGCAAGAATTTCTGAAAAAGTTCCGGGGCAAATTACAGACTGATGGCTACTCGGCATACGAATCGCTGGCCAAACAGCGTGGTGATTTGACTTTGATTGGTTGCTGGGCACACGCGCGTCGGGGTTATCACGAAGCCTTGGCGGAGACCAAATTGGCGGCGTGGTTTGTGCGGCAGATTGGACATCTCTACGCCGTGGAAAAGAATTTGCGGGAGCAAAAGGCCGGACCGGTCCTGCGACAGGCAATGCGGGTTTGGCAATCGCAACCGGTATTGGCTCGTTTTCACCGCGCCATGGAGTTGATCCGTAGAAAAACTCTACCACAAGGGTTGCTCGGACAGGCGATTGATTACACGCTGAAACGCTGGGAAGCACTGACACGCTTCATCACTGACGGGACGCTGGAGATAGACAATAACTTAATCGAGAACGCGATTCGGCCCAGTGCTCTCGGGAAAAAGAATTTTCTGTTCATTGGGCATCCCGAAGCTGGCGAACGCAGTGCGGTGATCTACACTCTGCTGGGTAGTTGTCGTCGGCACGGCCTCAACCCATTTGATTATCTGAGGGATTTGTTCACCCGTTTGCCAGCAGCCAAGATCACCCAGATCAGAGAGTTCATGCCAGCGGTATGGGCCAAAATGAAGGATAGACTGGTTCCGCAAGCCGCTTGAAACGGTTTGAGTGCAGGAAAATTGAACCTCTCAATTTCGATTTAATTGTCAAAGCGTGAGCGTCAGTCGTATAGCTTTCTAAGCCTGCCCAACTTCTCAAATGAAAACCAATCGTATCGCACCTCGTATTGCATTTCTACTTGCCGTCCTGTGGACGGCAGTTTCAATTTCTGCCCAGGCCGAGAACCGGATTGCCACTATTTTCCAGGACAACATGGTTCTCCAGCGGGAAAAGCCGGTTCCAGTATGGGGTTGGGCCGATCCGGGCACCCAAGTCCGGGTCACCTTTGGTGGTCAGACGAAGCAAGCCACAGCCGATGACAAAGGGTATTGGAAGGCGGTCCTCGATTCATTGACCGCCAATGCCACGGGCCAGGATCTGACGGCGAAAATCGGCTCGACCACCGTCACCCGCAAGAACGTCCTCGTGGGCGAGGTCTGGTTCACGGCTTCCCACTCGGCTTTGGGTTCCGGCGGCCCGGCCCTGGACACAGGCGTCTATCCCCCCAACAGCTTTACAACCGGCGCCGGAAAACCCCAAATCAGGATGTGTCAATTTGGGTTCGGTGCGTCCTTGACGCTTTATGACGATATCGATCCCATGGGACGAGCTTCTACCTATTGGGCAACCCTCAATGAAAATCCTGCATCCCAAACGATGACAGCAGTCGGCTACTTTACCCGGGCACTTCGGGATGGAATCAACGTACCGGTGGGGGTCGTCCAGATGCTATTAGTCACGGCGACGGATAGTCCCACCTGGTGCTCACGGGAAACCCTGGAGTCGTTTCCCTCAGCGGACGGCAAAGGCAATTTTTATCAGGAAATGCTCGCGAATAGAAACGCCGGACTCGCTAAATCTCCCTCCGGATTCCACTCGTTTGACGAGTTCAAAAAAGCTGAGGATGAGTGGCGGAAGGCGAAGAATCCAGTATGGCCCCGTACCGTGAGTTATAATGGGTTCCCGACTATGGGGTACAACACGCGAATCTATCCACTGCATCCCTTCGCGGTGCGTGGTGCCATCTTTTGGGCCATTTGCGGGAGTGATCATGGCGTAG
>CAIYZC010000756.1 GCA_903930565.1 uncultured Pedosphaera sp. | reverse complement strand
CTACGAGGACCAAGTGCTGACCAACGCCCCCGCGGCGGCGGCGCCCCGGGCCGCGTTTATCGCGGTGGGCGGCTGGGTGGACAGCCGGCCGTTGCAAACCCGCCTGGCGGCCCAAATGCAGCCGGGTTGGCAGGTCGAGCAGCGCTTTTACGGCGCCCCGACGAACAGCGCCACACCGCCGCCGGACCACACCCAGGTGCGCGACTTGTTCAACCACGGACTGCAACTCGCCATTCATGCCGGCCATGGCTCGGAGACCAGTTGGGACCAGTGCTTTTCCCCGGCGGATGTCTCCCGGCTCACCAATTCCAACGGGATGCCGGTGGTGATGTCGGCCGGGTGCAGCACCGCGCATTTCGCGCCGTTGCCGCCGTATGAGCCGTATGTTGACGTGCAGGGTGTGGAACACCGGGGCACCGATCATGGCGAAGTGTTCACCGCTCCCCCACCACCGCCGGCGGTTTATCAACGCGGCCGCTATAATCCCGCCTGCCTCGCCGAACAAATCCTGCTCCGGGAAAATGCCGGCGCGGTGGCCTACATCGGCTGCAACACGGGCAGCCAACCCTGCGGTTTAACCCTGCTGGAGGGTTTTGTCGGCTCGCTGGCGAACACCAAGGAACCGCGATTGGGCGACTGCTGGGCCACGGCCATCAAGTTTTATTACCAGCATGAGCACTTGGCCACGCTGCAGCCGACCGAAGATTGGTATCCGCCGAGCATTTTCTTTCAAGGCATGAAGTTCATGCTGTTCGGCGACCCCAGCCTGCGGTTGCCCGCCAACCGGCACTGAGCGGGCCGGCCAGGCGCCAGGACCGCCGTGAAAAAAATCGCGAAATGTTGTTGAATTCCGCCCGGCATCGCCTAAGCTTGCCTTCCTGCTTGGCGGCAACGCCCGGCGGAATGGTTCGGGACGTAGCGTAGCTTGGTAGCGCGTCTGAATGGGGTTCAGAAGGTCGTGAGTTCAAATCTCACCGTCCCGACCATTTGCTTTTTAAGCTTCTTTTCTTCGCTCCTCCACATTCGCCTCCCGCGCTCTTGGTCATGACCCGTTGTCGTTTGGATTTCTTTGATGAGAATTCACGCCAATACTTGACAGTAACACTGTTACATGTTTTATTGTGGTTGTGAACGAGAGCTATCAACTGGAAGAACTGGCTGCCGCGATCCAAAAATGGTGCGCGGAGCATCAAGTATTTCCGGCCAATGGCCAGGCGGCGGAGCAGATCACGGAGCGCACCATCCGCTACTATCGCACGCTGGGCATTCTGGACGCCCCTTTGGGCGGCTACCAAAAAACCTTTGGCCCAAAGCATCTCCTCCAACTCATCGCCCTGCGGATTTATCAGGCGCAAGGCTTCCCGTTGCGCAAGATCCGGGACCAGTTGTACGGCCAGGGGGAGGAGCAATTGGCGGACTTCGTGGCCAAGACCGCGCGCCGTCAAACCGCCCCCCCGGCATTCGTCCCGGCCGGGCCGGAATCCGAGCACTGGACCATGACCCCGCTCACCGACGATTTCCTCCTGATTTCCCGCCGGGCCAAAACGATCCCGGCGGGCCGGTTGCAACAAATCCGAGCCCTGTTGGCCGAAGAACCCCCGGCCCGTTCCAGCCCGCCCAACCCCAACCCCTGAAAGGACCCCGCATGACCGCCCCCCAACCCCAGTATTTTGGTTTGTTCCCCGACGAAGCGACCACGCCGGAGCTGGCACGCACCATTCTGCCCCTCAAGGCGGTGCAAAGCCGGTTTGTGATCCGCGGCGGCTTGGCCGAGGTGGAGATGATTCAGGTTTACCGCTTGGAGGGCCCGCGGCCCCTCAATTGCGAGTATCTGTTCCCCCTCCCCGCGGACGCGGCCGTTTACCGCTGCACCGCGTTCATCAACGACCGGGAAATCATCGCGCAAGTCAAGGAACGCGAGGCGGCGCGGGAACTGGCGCGCGTTCACCAAGCCGCCGGCCGACGCACCGTGCTGGTCGAAGCGGAGCGGAATAATTTGTTCACGCTCTCGTTGACCAATCTTCAACCGGGCGATTTCATCGAGCTCACCCTTGCCTACGTGCAGCCGGTGCGCGGGCAGGGGCGGGAATTCAGTTTCACGCTGCCGTTCAGTCCCGCCCAGCGCTACGTCCCCGGCCGCCCCTTGCTCCGCTCCAACCGCGGCAAAGGCTTCCAAGACGACACGGATCAGGTACCGGATGCCTCCCGCCTCTCCCCGCCACGCATTGATTCCTGGCATCCGGACGCGGCGATTCTGGACCTGCAAGGGGTGCTGGAAGTCACGGACGCGCAAAACGTGCGGATCACTTCCCCGACGCATGCCTTGGACTTGCGGGCGCTCCCGGGCAAATGGGAGATCAGTCTGGCCCGCCGGGATGAAGTGCCGGCGGCCGATTGCGTGGTCCGCTGGACCGAACCCGCCGCGGACGTCCTGGCCGGTCGGGCGTGGGGCTGCGTGGTCGGCGCGGAACAATTCGCCCTCGTGGAAGTGCGCGCCCCCGCCGTCACCGCCACGTCGCCCGCCCCCGTGGACACCTATTTTTTGGTGGATCGCTCGGGCAGCATGGATGGTCCGAAGTGGGCCCAAGCCGTGGCCACTTTGCATGCCTGCGTGGGCAACATGACCGCCGGCGACCGGGTCATGCTGACGATCTTTGGCAGCGAATACCGGGATTTCGCCGAAGCCCCCACGGCGCCCTCCCAATTGCTCCAGGATCGCAACTTCATACAATTGCGTACGTTGCCCAGCGCCGGTGGCACGGAGCTGGCGTCCGCCTTGGGGCACGCCCGGCAACTCATTACGCAACACTCCCCGGGTCGGTCGGCCTTGCTGGTGCTCATCACCGATGCGGAAGTCGCAAACGAACCGACCTCCGCGGCGGTGCTCCGGGACGGGCCGGCCGTGCCGGTTCATTGTTTTGGCATCGACACACAAGTCAACGACGGGGTGTTGCTCGATCTCATCCGGCAGCAGGGCGGCACCTTTCACGCCGTCCAGCCCACGGAAAACATCACCGGTCGAATCCAGGCTTTGAGCGCCACGCTGCGCGCGCCGGTGTTGCGCGATTTGGGCGTCGAGCAGCCGTGGGAATCCGCCACGGCCACGGTGCCCCCCCTGCACGCCGGGCAAGTGGTGTACCTCAGCCTCCGGGCACCCGCCGGGGTGGGCGAGGCACCCGTGCTTCACGGGCGCGATGCCACTGGCGCCACCGTGCGGCCGCGCCCGGGGGTTGCAGCCGTGACGGAACGCGGCCCCTGGTTGCAATGGTGCCGCACCCGGTTGGTGGAGCTGGTGGCGGCGGGCGAAACCGCCGCGGCCATCGAGCTCTCCGTCGCCGCGAATCTGGTGTGTCCGCTGACGGCATTCGTGGCTTGGGATGCCGCGGAGCGGGTGGTATTGGCGCGGGAGGACCTCGTGCAACCGGTGTTACAGGAAACGGGCTGGGCGGGCGACCCACTTGCCGAAACGGACAACGAACGTGAGTTCAAACCCGTGCCGGCCGGCGGGCCCCGCCTGACTAGCGGATTGGAGCACCGGTTCTTCGAAGCGGCCGAGCTCCGCGCGCGCCCCCCGCGGATCACCAACATGCGCTCGCGTCCCGAGTGCTGCCCGCCGGTCAGCGCGGAAGCCGCCCTGGTCAGGGTGCGGGAGAGCTGCATGCGGGCAGGTTACCTAGGTTGGGCCGAACATTTGCGGCTCCGCATCCAATCCGCCCCGCCCGCCACCACGCCGCGAGTCCCCCACTTGGAGGCGGCCCTCCGGGAGCTCGGGGGCCATTCCGTCGAACTGGCGGAGCTGCGCGCCCGCGTCAAGGCGGCAACGGTGGTTTACCGGCTGGCGGTCGCGGCGGCCGATGCCCACCTGCCGACGGCGGTTGGGTGCCCGCCCCAGCCCACGGTGAGGCCCAAAGAAGCACTCGGCCTGCTAACGGCGATCGAGGCCGCTTTATCAAATCTGCGGCAATTATTGGTGGAATGGGAGGCGCTCGAAAGGGTGTTCTGGCAAATGATGGAGGACTTCGCCTTGCGCTTCTTTGGTGTGCTGTTCGCCCTCGACCAGGCGCCACCCGGCAACCCCTGAGCCCGCGCCCCGCCGCGCCCCCCCCGCGATTTGATTGCGCGGGGTGCGGGGAAAGGGCATAGTGACCCCGCCGGTGGCGGTGGCGTGGCGCCGGCACAACCGCCGGCTTTGGCACCGCGGAGGGCGCGGCCCCGGCTCAATTACGAACAGGATCATGGAATACGAAGCGGTCATCGGGCTGGAAACGCATGTCCAGCTCAAAACGAAATCGAAGATGTGGTGCGGGTGCGCGAATGAATTCGGCGCACCGCCGAACACCAACGTGTGCCCGGTCTGCCTCGGCCTGCCCGGCGTGCTCCCGGTCGCCAATGAGGAGGGCCTGCGCCTCACGGTGCTGACGGGCTACCTCCTGAACTGCGGCATCCCCGGCTTCGCCAAGTTCGACCGCAAAAACTATTTCTACCCGGACGCGCCCAAGAATTATCAGATCACCCAGTTCGACAAACCTTCCACGGAGCACGGGTATGTGGATTTCGAATTCGCGGGCGGCATGGCCCGGGTGCGCATCACGCGCGCGCATTTGGAGGAGGATGTGGGCAAGAACTTCCACTTCGCCCGGAACAGCGGCGTGGATTTCAACCGCGCCGGGGTCCCCCTGCTCGAAATCGTCTCCGAACCGGACCTGACCAGTTCGGACATGGCCTACACCTACCTGAACGCGCTGAAGGACATTTTGATCTACGGCGGCATCAGCGATTGCGACATGGAAAAGGGCATGGTCCGCTGCGATGTGAACGTGAGTGTGCGGCCCGTGGGGCAAAAGGAACTGGGCGCCAAAATCGAGATCAAGAACATGAACACCTTCAGCGGGGTGCGCAAGGCGCTGGATTATGAGATTCCCCGGCAGATCGCCGTAGTCAAGGCGGGCGGCAAGCTGTCCCAAGAAACCCGCCGATGGGACGATGTGGCGGGCATCACCGAGCTGATGCGCACCAAGGAGCAGGCCCACGATTACCGCTATTTTCCGGAGCCGGATCTGATGCCCTTCGAACCCACGCCGGAGTGGCTGGCTGAAGTCAAAGCCCGCGTGGTCGAGTTGCCCCTCGCCCGCAAGCAACGGTTCATGACCACCTACGGACTGCCCGCGCCCGACGCGGAAACGTTTGTGAACGATGTGCCGCTGGGGGACTACTTTGAAAAGGCCGCAAGGGGCAACGCCACGGCCAAAGCGGTGGCGAACTGGGTGATCAACAATCTGCGGGCCAAACTCACCGAAACCGCCACCCCTTTGGCGGCGGTCAAGATCGCCCCGGCGGATTTGCCCGCGCTGGTCGCGTTGGTCGAGGGCGGCCAGATCAGCAGCAAGATCGCCCAGGATGTGTTCGCCGACATGTTCGCCACCGGCGAAGCTCCCGCGGCCATCGTGGCCCGCAAGGGCCTGGCCCAAGTCAGCGACACGGGGGCGTTGGAAAAGTTCTGCGCCGAAGTCATCGCCGCCAACCCCCGCAGCGCCGAGGACTTCCGCGCCGGCAAAGGGGCCGCGCTGAATTTTCTCAAGGGCCAGGTGATGAAACTCAGCAAGGGCAAGGCGAACCCCGG
>CAIYZC010000755.1 GCA_903930565.1 uncultured Pedosphaera sp. | reverse complement strand
GGGTGCCCGTGCTGGGCGTCAACGCCAACTGCCGGGCCTTGCGCTTGCCGTGCCAATTCAACCCGAATTTTTCGTCGGCATCGGTCACCGTCCGGCCCAGCAATTGTTGCAGCACGTCCACATTCACACCGTCCTCCGTAACGGCTTCCGGGAACAACGCCTTCAGCTTGGCGAGGTTTTCAGCCCCGAAATCCGGTGATTTCGTCTCGGCATCGTTGGCAGTGAGCGGTTTCATTTTGTTGAAGGAGTATAGTGACGCCAAGCGTTAGAAGCTATCCCCGAGCGAAAAGAGGAAAAATTCCAATTGATCACCGGTACAACCAATTGCCGCTGCGGCGTTATGCATGGCTTGCAAATAAGCAATATAATGCGTCACGGCGTTGTGGTAAGCCAGCCCTTGGATTGCCACTTGATTCCATCGGGCAGTCTTGGAAATGAGCTGCAAATCCAGAATCAGCGCACCTTGGCCAGCGAATGTGTGCGAATAAAAATAGGCAAACTTCGAGATGGATGAAATATTTATGCCGCCAATACCGTGGAGGTTAGCAAAATAGGCGGGCCAATTCGCAAGCACCGGAGCAGCAGCAGAAATGGCCGCGAGATTGGGCAAGGCATTGGCAACGACTTGATTGAGATTGCGCGGATAGCCCCATAGCAAGATTTCCGCGCATTTCTGAATATTATTGGGATAGGCATGCAGTTTCAGCCGTTGGCGCGTCAAGCGGGTCACAGTTTGCCCGAGAAAAATGGCTGTCCACAGGGGAATTTGATTGGCACGCGCGAAAATGGGTTGCCAGAATGCCGCTTCAACCTCAACCGAGTGCTCCATGACTGGAATATTCCGGATCAAAGGTGGGAAAATGGGATTTATCAGAGATGGCATGGTGTTAAAAAGTTAAGGCTGCTTCATTGTGACGAATGCGATCCTCCAGTTTCTTGATGGCAAGGTTCAGATCGACGCGGCGGTTGATTTGGGTTTCGCGTTCCGCCTGGGCGCGGAGCCTCGCCAGCTCGCGTAGGCTCGCCGCATGGCTGGCCAGGGCCTCGCGCATAACCAACGCCTGATCGGCCGAGGCGGGCGGGGCAAAAGAGCCGGTAATTTGCGCCGCTTCCAGCGCCAGCACCGCTTCCAGCCAGCCTTGATAAAGGCCAAACAAGTCGCCCCGTGGCAGGCCCGTCAGCCGGAGCCGGGCCAGAAATCCGGCTTCCGACTGCGTCGGGGCTTCGGGCTGGAACGAGGCGGTGGCGCGGAGTTCCTCCAGCACCACCTTGCCCGTTTCCAGTTCCGACCAGCGCTTATGGGCCACAGACACGCCCAGGTACAGTCCCAGTCGGGTAATGAGCAACACCGGATAAGGAATCGCCCGGTGGATCAGTTCCACCAACCGGCCGGGCTTGGCCGCCGGCCGGAGTTGGACCGTGACCACGGCAATTTCCAGGTATTCCCGAGTGGCATCGCGAAAGGCGGGAACGCCCACGGTGGCGGGTTTCAGGGCCGCGTGCCAGAGGCATTCCTCAATTCCCTCACTGATTTGCCGCTTGTCCCCGGCCGTCGGTGCGCCGTTTTCCAGCAGCAGCTTTTTGGGCACACGCTGTTCCACCAGCGTTTCCGGAGGCAGGGCGAGAGCTTGCAAGATCGGGGCAAAGCTCATGGCGCACCCAGTGCTCGAAAGGCGTTCTGGGTCGTTCGATACCCCAGCCGACAGCGGGAAGGCCACGCTCCAACCTTGCTGGTCCTCGCGCGGGTACGTGGCTTTGCGGCCGGCTCAGCTCGTTGGCGGTTTGCCGCGCAATAGTTGGTCGAGATTGCCTTCCAAAATAAAATCATGGGGAATGGTGGCGGGAATTCCATGGGTGTAGCTGACGGGGCCGTGGTCCTGGCACAGCAGGAGCAGACTGTGGCATTGATTGATGAGATCGGCGACGCAGAGGCCGTTTCCGCCGGAATGACGGTCGCCCTCAAGCAGCATTTGAATTACCGCATGGCGGTAGGGCAAAGGGAGTTGTGCGGCTAGGCCGAGCGCCTTTTCCAACTGGATTTTGTTTTGCGGGTTAGGAGGGGTTGGCGGGAGGAGTTTCCGGCTCAGAGTGATGCGGTCCGATTCATTGAGTTGCGCCAGCATTGAAATCAATTGTTTTGCGTTCATAATGACAATTTGATAAGTTTTCTGGGTAATTTATTCAGGACCCAGGGCGTCGGTGCCCCGAAGAGTTGGTGCCATGATCACCAAATAAGCCACGACTTCAAAATCGTTGGTGCCGGCGAATTCCCCTTTCAGGGCATGCGTGCCGCCAGGTTGGAAGAGGCTGGCCACGGCCCGCTCCTCCTTTTTTCCCACGACG
>CAIYZC010000754.1 GCA_903930565.1 uncultured Pedosphaera sp. | reverse complement strand
GGATAGGCCACCAAGGCGTTGGCCACCCGGGCGCCCAGACTCAGACTCCCCAGCGAGGACACCGCCCCGCCGGCGCGTTGCACATAAAAGGTGGCGGCGGCCGACCCGAAGGCCAACGCCAAAAAGGGCACCTTTTCCAGCAACAGCAGCCGCCAGGAAACTCCGCCCGTAGGCTGCGCCTCCGAGGGAACGGGGGGAAGGGGCTTGCGCGTGGCCGGCTTCGCCACGGGTTTGCCCGCCTCCGGCGCGGGCGCGGCAATAGCGCTCCACCAAGGCGTGCGTCCCAAGGGCCAAAAATCCAGCAACCAGAGCGTGAACGGCAAGGTGACCAGCATGGGTTTCGCCATCAATCCCAACGCGAAGCAGCCCAAGGCCAAAAAGTAATCGCGTCGTCCGCGCCCCGCGGGCGCGCGGACGTAGCCCGCGTAGAACCACGTCGTCAACAACCAGAAGAGGGTGCTCAACACGTTTTTGCGTTCGGCCACCCAGGCCACCGATTCCACTTGGACCGGATGCCAGGCGAAGACGGCCGCCAGCAAGGCGCTCGGCCACCATGCGCCCGTCAAACGCCACCACACCAAGAGCACCAAAGCCACGTTGATACCATGCAGCAACACACTCATTGCATGATGCCCCCAGGGCCGCTCCCCGAACAATTGCCAGTCCAAACAGTGCGCGAGCCAGGTGAGGGGATGCCAGTTGCTCGCCTCCCCGGTGGTCAAGGCCCAGCGGACATTCCCGGTGGTCAACCCCGCCCGAACATGGGAGTTTTGGGTGACGTAATCGGGGTCGTCGTAATTGACGAAATCATTGCCCAGCACGGCGGCATAGAATCCCGCCGTCAACAAGACCAAGGCAAGGCCAACCCAAGTGACACCATTCTTGCGCATGAGCAAACTATGCCCCGCGCGCCGTTCGCACGGCAAGCCTGCGTTGGAGCGCGGCGACCTCGCGGAAGGATTCGGGCGGGCAAGAGTATCAGGGAGTTAACGCCGGTAAAGTGAGACGGGCGGGACCTCCAAGCGTTGGACGAACACCCGGCTCCCGGGCGACCTTTGTCACGCGTACCAAACTCAAATCCGGGGCGGGACATCCGGGGAATCGTTTTGCAGGGCCTGCTGGTAGAGCACCATCCGCAGGTGTTTGCGCAGGCGTTCGGACGGCACCGCGGGATCGGGCTGGGACAGTGACTTGAGGTTGCGGGTAATTTGGATGGGGGTAAGCACCAAGCCCCAGGGAAAGCCCCACCACCCGGTCAAGAGACACAGCCCGGCCGCCCCCCACTTGGCCTTCCGCCCGCAGCCCACACAACAGATTGGCCCGGCCGAGGACCACCGGGTCAAAATCACGAAGGAATAGACGGAGTGGACCATGTGAACATCCACCGGACCGGGCCCGGCGCAACGTGGGCAGGGGCCTTGATGCAGCCGGGCCAAGTGCTCCTCCACCACCCCGGCGGGGATCAGGTTTTGGGCGGCCATTTGGGCGGCCGCCCGGTGGCAACGCGCGTTGCAAAAGCGCGCACCCCCGGCCTTCACTCCGCCGAACAAAATCATCGTCCCGCATTGATCGCAAGTTGCCATAAAGTGTCCCCGGCCAAAACTCGTCCGTTACACAGCGCAGATTCCCCCGCCGGATTGCCGGGCCCGCGGGCAAAGGCGGAGAGCGTTTACCACCCTTCCGCCCGGTCAAACATCAGCGGCCAGAGGGCCCCCGGCGCCAAAGTGGATCCGGCTCACCAACGCACGCGATAGAACTGGGATGGCAGTGAAAAATGAGTGTTCGTAAAGCTGGTGCCAAGGGTGGAAAAATCCGTGAACGGCCCCGCCGGCGTGGACGCGGTTTGCAAGGTGCCGCCCGCGGGCCACTGCAGGACAAATCCGCCCGGGATGCTGAGGAGCGTGGTGGTGAGTTGCACGGGCTGAAGTGCGAATCCCGTGTAATAGCCGGCCGCAACGGCCGCCGGGGCAAAGGCGGCGGCGGGCACATTGATTTGGCCCGAACTATTGTCACCCCAAGCGAATACCTGACCGTTGGCGCACAACGCCAAGCTGTGGTACTCACCGGCGGCAACGGCCACCACGGGAGGAATTCCGACTGGGACATTGGTTTGGCCATAGCTGTTGTTGCCCCAGGCCAGCACCTTCCCCGTGCCCGTCAGCGCCAGGCTGTGCAGGTTGCCGGCGGCGACGGCCACAATGTTAAAATTGTTGCTGGGAGCGGTGGACTGGCCGAAGCCATTGTCGCCCCAAGCGACCACCTGACCGGAGCTGAGCCGGGCGAGACTGTGGTTGCGGCCGGCGGCAATCGCGGTGGAGGAAACGAAGGCGGCTCCGGGCAGCAAAACCAGGGGCGGATTGGTCTGCCCGTACGTGTTGTCCCCCCAAACGACGACCGCACCGGTCGGCAGCAGAGTCAAACTATGGGCCTGACCGGCCGCCACGGCCACCGCCGGCGTGGCGCCCGCGGGCACCGTGGTCTGGCCGGCGTCATTGCGGCCCCAAGCCACCACCCCGCCATCCAGGGCGATGGCCAAATTATGATTGGCACCGGCGGCCACCGCCACAAAGGGCAGCGCGTTCGTCGGCACGGACGTTTGTCCCTGGTCATTCGCCCCCGCGGCCACCAACATTCCATTCTGCCGGAGCACCACCGTATGGTAATCGCCGCCGGCCACGGCCACGGCATCGACCAAGTTACCAGGAAAATCCAACTGCCCCAACGCATCGTCGCCCCAGGCCAGAACTCGCGAAGTCGGATTCACAATGGCCAACCGGGCCCGCGAGCTGACGGTGCCGTAGGCGTTGCTGACAATCACCGAGTAAAAGCCGGACTGGGCGACCGTGGCATTGCTCAAGACCAGGGAACCGGTGCCGGCACCGATCACGGCCACGTTCCATTTCCAAGCGTAGCTCAGCGGGGCGCTGCCGACCGCCGTCACACCGAGGACGATGGAGCCACCCGCCGTCGCCAGTTGATTGGAAAGTCCGGCGGTCAAACTCGGCGGCGCGTAGACGATCACTTGCGCGAGGAGACTGGTCGCGACGCCATAGGAATTTGCCGCCACGGCATAGTAGCTGCCCTGATTGGTCGTGCCCAAGGCAACCAGTGCCAGCCGGGCATTGGTCGCGCCCACGAGGAGTTTCCCCTGGGAATACCAAGCATAGCTCAACGGATGCGCGGCGTCATCGGTGCCCCGCGCCAGCACGTTCAACACCAAATTGCTCCCGGCAGCGAGGGTTTGCAGGCTCAAGGGTTGTTGCACAAAAACCGGGGGAGCGGAGGTCACCGTCAATGACGCCCCCAGCCCCAACGTTCCACCCAGCGCATTCGTCACGCCCAACTGGTACCAGCCGGCCTGGCCGGCTTGGACGTTGGTCAGATTCAGGGCAAGCCCGGTCGCCCCAGGCAGCAACCCGCCGTCCTTAAACCATTGGAAACTGAATGGGGCGCTGCCCAACACCACGGGTTGGAAGGTGGCGGAGCCACCCGCGGGCACGACCGACGGCGCGGGGTTGGTCAGCACGTTGGGCGGGGTGGGCAGGACGCGCAGCTCAATCGGCAGGCTCGAATACGAGCCCAACGAATTGGTCACCACCACTTGGTAATACCCCTCATTACCGACCTGCACCAAAGGCAGCGAGAGGGTGTTGCCGCCCGCATTGGTGAGGCGGTGGCCTTCGAAAAACCATTGGTAGCCAATACTGCTGCCCAATGCGCCCACCGTCAGGGTGACGTTGGAATTCGCGGCGGCGGTCACCAAGGTGGGTTGGTTCGTGAGGAAAGGGGGAATCAACACGATGACGGAGAAATTGGTGGTGAACAGATTGGTGCCGTAGCTCACGGTGGCCAGCACTTGGTTGGTGCCGGCGGAAAAAACCGACCCGGAAGGGGGATTGTAGGCCAGCGTGGCGTCCGGCGTGGCGCTGATCGTTGGATAATTCGCCACGGCGGAATTCTGGCCCGGCACAGCGATGACGAAGACATTCGTTGTCAAAGCGTACAAACACGGGCTGAGGGGGAAAGCGGGACGGGCCTCGTACGCCCCCAGATCCACCAAGGCGGGCCCGACGCCACCGGCCACGTTCCGCGGATTCCCCAAAAAGTCCGTGGACGGCAGGGAAACGGCCCCGTTCGTGCCGGCGTCGATCACCGGCGAACCGGGCAGCAGGCGCAAATCCGCCCCGAGCAGGCAGACAAAATGCGGATCCAAGGAAAGATTCCCGTTCGCGCCGGCCAAGTTGCTGATCACGCCGGTGTACGCCCCGCCCGTGGCGGAGTAGATGTCATTATTCAGGAACAACGGGGTGGTCGAGGAATTGTAATAGGTGACATTGACAGCTCCGGGGCCGATCAGGAGATTGTTGATCACCTGGGACGCGCCGTCGTAGCCGCTGATGCTGATGCCATATTTATTCCCCGCGATGGTGTTGTTCACCACGACCGGGCCGCGGGAACCAGTGGGCACCAAAAAGGAAACCGCGTTGCCGGCATTGGAGTAGATGACATTTTGATAAATGTCCGGGTCGGCATCATTGATGCCATAAAAGGCATCCCCGCGGTTGTAGGCGATCCAGTTTTGGTTGAACTGCGCCTGCCCGCAGCCATTCAGGTAAACCCCGTTGGCGTTGTATTGCAGGGTGTTGCCCTGGATGAGCGCATTGGAGCCGCCGCTGATAAAAACCGCGTAAGTGTTGGAAACGATCAAGTTATATTGAGCGATGATGGAAGCGCCGTAAAGGTTCAGACCATAGGCGCTATTAAGGATCGTATTG
Organism: uncultured Pedosphaera sp.; assembly: GCA_903930565.1. GTDB lineage: Bacteria > Verrucomicrobiota > Verrucomicrobiia > Limisphaerales > Pedosphaeraceae > CAIXFN01. Next base: position 6,475 of record CAIYZC010000754.1, on the reverse strand, counting down.
GAGCGCACCGTGGGGTTCGAGTTGACGCTGGCGTAAACTCCGGCGGCGCCGCCGGAAGAAATCGTAAATCCGGCCAAGACCGCGTTACTTGATTCCCCGCTGATAAAGCGCACGGCATTTTGCGAAGCAGGGGAGGAAAGGAAGGTGTTGGCGGGGCCGCCGGTCGCCAACAGCCGGGTGCCCCGCCCATAAAAGTTCAAGGATTCATTGTAGGTGCCGGGAGCCACCAGCACGGTGTCGCCACCGAATATGCTGGAGGCATTCAGCGCCCCCTGAATGGTGGCATAGTCCGCGGGCACGCGAATTGTTTTCAGGGGAGGCGGGGACGGGGCCAGGAGGGATTGATACCGGATTTCGCCGGTCATCGGCGCGGCACCGCATTCGCAGAGATTGGAATAAACCAACCAGAGGTGGTCCACCGCGCCGGCGCTGTTCGTGTGGAATTCCAGCACCTGAAACCAGCCGCACTCGGTATTGCAGCCCCGTCCATTGCCGGAAATGTCCATCCCCGGCGACGAACCGTTGACCGGAAACGGCAGCGTGTTGGAATAGGTTCCCACAGCGAAAACCGCGCCAGAACCGGGTGCGAACTTAAAACCATAACCGAAGGCGCCGACGCCAATGTAGGTCGGCGAACCGTTGAAGGCGAAGGCGGCCTGGTTGGTGGTGAATGAATTGACACCCCCGCCGACGTAATCCCCCGGCGCGCTGAGAAAAAGCACCAAGTTGGATTGGGCGGCGGCAAACCGGGCGGCCAAGAAGCAGACTACAAGCAAAAGGCGGAGGGTGGGTTTCATGAGCGGGCAAGCCTTCAGTTTTGGTCCACAACCCGGGCCCGGGCGGTGATCAGTTTCGGTGGGCGGGCATTTGGCGGTTACTCAAGGCCCCACCCGGGCACGGGCGCAGGCCGCCATTGGTGACGCGTCCGCCCTGGAGCGGGCTCATGCCGGCCAGTGGTTTGAGTACTTGCTGCATTTTTCGCATTATTGTTTGGCGCATCAAACCAAGCCAGCAAAATCGGGAAATTTTTGGGCGAACGACCCGATCCTCCGACGGGTCCGGCGGGAAGCGGGTGGGGTGCCCGAACGGGTGAGCCCGCCCACCACCAAATTACCACGCCAGAATCTGGAGCAGTCACTTCAGCCCCGCTGCGTTTCGCACTTGCCCGGCCGGCCTGCGCAGGCGCAAAATCCGCGTCATGATGCGCACCGTGGGCATTTACGTGTTTGATGAAATTGAGGTGTTGGATTTGGGCGGACCCTTCGAGGTGTTTTCCGTGGCCGCCCGGGTGAAGGCCCGCTTGGAGCCCGGGTCGCCGCCACCCTTCCAGGTTTTCACCGTGGGGCGGACGCCGGCGCCGGTGACGGCGCGGGGCGGGTTGAGGGTCCTGCCCGCCTATGCGTTCGTCGATCATCCGCCCATTGATCTGTTGGTCATTCCCGGGGGCGTGGTGACGGCGGAGCTCAAGGAACCGACCGTGATCTCTTGGATTACCCAGGCGGCCACCCGGGCCGAGGTCATTGCCGGAGTTTGCACGGGATCCTTCCTCCTGGCCGAAGCCGGCTTGCTGGACGGCAAGCGGGCGACGACGCACTGGGAGGATCTGGCCGATTTGCGGGCCGCGTATCCCCGGGTGTTGGTGGAGGAAAATACGCGCTGGATTCAGGACGGCGAACTGTTCACCTCGGCGGGTATTACCGCGGGCATCGACCTGGCCCTGGAGCTCGTGGCCCGATTGGAGTCCCCCACCCTTGCGCAGGCCACCGCCCGACAAATGGATTACGCATGGGGCAATTGGTCCAAAGACACCCCCGGGACCTGAATGCCGTCGGTGTTGGCAGATCCAGTTCCGACCGGCCACGATGCAATTTCCCCCGCTAATGACACCAACCAGTGGTTATTCCCGCCTTTGCTCAAGCGCCATCAAAATCATGAATCACCTTGGGCGGGAAGGCGGCGCGCAGGGCGTTTAGCACGGCGAGAACGTCGATGATTTCCTGGGCGATGGCGCCGCTCACCGGGTCCAAATGGCCCGTGGCGGCGAAGAGCATGCCGAGAACACTCAAGACCATGCCCCCGACCGCGCTTTGGAGCGCGATGGTGCGCATCCGGCGGCTGATGTGCATGAATTCGTCCACTTTCTCCAGCGAGTTGTCCATGATCACCACGCCCGCGGCCTCCGCCGTCACGTCGCTGTTCTGGCCGATGGCCATGCCCACCGTGGCGGCCATCATCGCGGGGGCGTCATTGATGCCATCACCGACGTAGAGGGTTTTGGCTTTGACGGTTTCCGCGCGGACGATGGCGAGTTTTTCCTCCGGACTTTTTTCCGCGTAGATTTCGGTGATGCCCACCTGTTCGGCGAGGTAATGCACTTCCGATTCGCGGTCACCGGAAACAATCATGACATGCCCAAACTGGTGCTTCGGGCCGAGGTGTTTGACGAAGGACTTGCTCTCCGCCCGGGGGGCGTCGCGAAAGCGCAAGGACGCGGCGAAACGGCCATCCACGGCCACCACGCATTCCAAGCCGCCGGCCAGCGGGGGCAATTGCTTGATTCCCGGAATTCTTTGGGCCAGAAGTTTGGCCCGGCTGGTGATTTGCAAAGCATGGCCGGCAACGGTTCCCACCAAGCCCTGGCCGGGCGGCTCACCCACCTGCGCCGCCTCTGGGAACGCAATCCCGGACTCCTGCGCGGCGGCCAACACGGCCCGCGCGAGGGGATGTTTGGAATAACGTTCCAGGCCGGCCGCGAGGGCCAGCACCTCCGTCCGCGTTACACCCGTGGCGGTGATGAGCTCGGTCAGCTTCGGCTCGCCATACGTAAGCGTTCCGGTCTTGTCAAAGATCGCCGTGCGGCACTCGGCGATTTGCTCCAACACCACCGGACTTTTGACGATGATGGCCCGGCGCGCGCAAAGGGAAATGGAACCAATAATGGCGATGGGAATCGCGAGCAGGAGGGGGCAGGGCGTGGCGATGACCAGGACGGCGAGGAACCGGACGGCTTCACCGCTCACGGCCCAGGCCAGCAGGGCGACGCCCAAGGCCACCGGGGTATAAATGGCCCCCAAGCGATCCCCCAACCGCTGCAATTGCGGACGCTTGCTCTCGGACTCGCGCATGACCTCCATGATCTTGGCATATCGGGAATCGGCGGCGCGCCGGGTGGTGCGAATGGTCAGCGCCGATTCACCATTCACCGCGCCGGAAATCACCGAGGAGCCCGAAGTTTTGGTGATCTGAAACGGCTCCCCGGTGAGGTAGGATTCATCCATCACACCGTGGCCGGCCAGCACCACCCCATCCGCCGGGCAAATCTCATGCGGGTAAACCACCAGCGTATCCCCGACGGCAATGTCCGCGAGGGCGACGTCCAACATTTCCCCCGCCTGCTTACGGTGGGCGAGGGACGGCATCCGTTTCGCCAAGGCGGCGAGCACCGAGGAAGCGCTGCGCAAGGCGTAACTTTCCAGGGCTTCGCCACCGGCGAGCATCAACACGATGATCGAGCCCGCCAAGTATTCGCCCAGGATCACGGAAGTGATCATAGAAATCCCCCCGAGCAGATCGGAATTGAATTCCCCTTTCAGGAGTTTGCACAACAATTCGTACAGCATCGGCAAACCGCCCAGCAACAGGGTGGCCAGCAAGGGCAAATCATAAATTGCCGCCGGGCGCCGCAGACCAAAGCGGAGCACCAGGTAGACTAAAACGGCGGCCAAGGAAAAAGCGGCGATGACGGTGGACTTGCGCTGCCAGAGTGCGGCCGGCGAAAGCCATGACGGATGCGGCATCGACGGGGGAAGCGGCTTGGCGGCAGCCCCGTTATTTGGGGCGCCAGACAGGGACGGAGCCGATGGATTCTTCATGGCCAAGTTTTTCTTGGAGCGGTCGAGGGGTCCAAATCGCGGTGGTTGGAAGCGAATCAACCCGCATTGGAGCATGCACAGGGAGGTGTGGGTTGGCCATGGGGTATTGCCCGCATGACACTACCATTGGGGGCATCCCAAGAGGGGAAACATCAATGAAGCCAATCCCGCGCGCGCAAGAAATTGGTCGGGCAGCTTTCACAGAGGCTCCTTCAGGGCGCGAATGAGGATGGGGTCCTTTAACCACCTTTGCGGCCCTCCTCCAGCTTGGTCGGTGATTAGCGGATCGCCGCCGGCAGCGCGCAGGGTGTGGATGACCTCCCGCGAAGCCGCCAAAAAAAACGGCGTCCACCCATCCACATCCGGCTGATTGGGATTGGCCCCGGCTTTCAGGAGCACGTCAACGGCTTCGCGGGAGTCGTCCCGCAACGCGGTGTGGAGGGCGGTCTCACCGGTTGAAGTTCGATCCACCTCGGCGCCATGGCTTAGGAGCCATTCCAAGCGGGCGATGTCGTTGGCTTCGGCCGCCAGTTTCAGCGGCCAATCCCCGCCGCTGTCCACCGCATTCACATCCGCCCCGCCCCGCTCAACGAGCGCCTGGAGCATCGGGACGGATTTCGCGACATGAATGGGTTGTCGCAGACCATGGTCCATGGGGTTCGTGTCAGCCCCCAACGCCAGCAGGGTGCAGGCACACTCGACGTGGTCCCATTCCGCGGCCGCATGCAGGGGACTGGAATCGGAGGAGTCACTGAGCGCGTTGGGGTCCGCGCCCAGTTCCAGGAGCCAGCGGAGAGCGGCGACGTGGCCAAACTCGGCCGCAAAATGCGTCGGACTTTGCCCCATTCGGTCAACTTGGGTTAAATCCGCCCCGTGCTCGGCCAACCATTGGATCTTTCCGAGGTCACCGGCGAAGAAGGCCAGGAGCCAGGGAGAGAGTTGGCAACCTCGATTGAAAGCGTTGATCTCCAAGGCGGACGGCGCCAAGCGGGCGAGCTCAGCCTCGGTCCCCAGCGCAACGGCATGATGCAGCGGGGTCCAATGCAGCGGGCCGGGATCGGCGCCCAGGTCCAGCAGCAGCCGCAAAGTTTCCAAATCTCCAAAACGTAGACAGACGCCCAGCGGAAATTCGCCAAATTCGGTTATGGCATCCAACGCTACCCCCGCATTATGCAACCGGCGCACAATCGCGCGCTTGGCGGAGCCGGCAGGTTGGTAGCAGGCATGAATCAAAACCGAATAGCCGGATTTGGTGACATGTTTTGGCTGGCCGCCGAATTCGAGAATGATTTCCAGGAGGGCGGGATCGGGAATTGCCGCCGCGTAATGAATGGCCGTGGTCCCCAAGCTATCGCGGGCTTCGAGGTCAACGCCGGCCTGGACCAGGAAACGCACCGCCTCCGGGGTCACCAGCGGGCCGCATCTCCGAGAGAATCCGCGTGCTCGCTCCAAGGCAAAGACCAGGGCGGTCTGGCCATCGCGATTGCAGTCGTTGACGTCCGCACCTCGCGCCAACGCGAACACCATTCCTTCCAGATCACCCCGGGCGGCGGCGGCATGAAGTTGCATCGTATGGTTGAGTTACTTACGACGGAGGGGGAAGCACTTCAGCCCGCCATTGCCGGCCGGCTCACCTTGGACGAGGCCGCGCAGACGCGCCACCTACCGGGAGCGGCGGCGAAGGGCAAGTCGTTTGCGGTGGCGTTGCGTGAGCAGTGTTCGCGCGGCATGACTCAGTCTCGGTTGGGGTTACGACTGGTCACCGTCAATTCATTGATGGTGGTATCAGTCCGAACGAGTCCGATGGAGTTCTTCGCGGTCACTTTGACATCGTAGGTACCGGCGGGCAAGCCGGCCAGTTTGTCTCCGGCCAGTTTCCAGGAGCCGTCCAGATTGTCCACGGCGGGGTAAACGACGCCCGCGATTTCCACGACCAAGCTTACCGTCGTACTGCCCAAAGTGCCAGTGAGATCGGCCGGCCGGCGGGTGTCAAAGGTGAGCGGGTTCACGGTGACAGCCGGCGGCAGCCGGTCGCATTTGCAGGGTCCCAATTCGTACCCAATCTTGAAACCCCGCGCGGCCAGCACCTGTCGCACCCGGGGAATGAGCCGGGCGGCGTTCCAATAATAGATGTGATTCAGCGCCAAATCCGGAAGTTTAAAACCTTCCAGTTTTGGACCACCGTGCAGGCCGTTGGTCACCTCGCTGGTTTCCAGCAACCGGCGCTCGTTCAAGAACCCGGCCGCACCGACGTCGGCGGCGAAGACATCGGAACCGAACAGGAGGCGATCCTGGTATTTGAGGTAAAACTCCCGGGCTTTGCCGGCCGTGTAATGGGCCGGCTGGCGCATATTATGCGTGAAGGCAAGATCGACAAACACATTGGGGCATTGATCGAAGATTCCGGCCAGTTTTGCCATGCCCTGGTCGTTCTCCAACATGAACAGCCCATGGGCAAAGATAAACGTGGTTTGCGGATGGGCTTTGACCACCTCGATCGTGTCATCCTCAAACTTGGGAAAAGCGGGGCTGTTGCCCGTGGCAGTGCCCGGATCACCCGTGTGGTAGCCCACCAAGGGCATACCCTGGCGACCGGCCTCATC
>CAIYZC010000753.1 GCA_903930565.1 uncultured Pedosphaera sp. | reverse complement strand
GGTGCGGGAAGGTTGACCGCGAACGCCCAAGGCGTGGTTAAAAACGCGGGAGGCGCCGTTGAGCACCTCGGTTGTACATTTTCATCATCGAAAACCGGTGGTGTCGTCGCGGTGCTCCGCAACCACCGGCTACCAGCTTTGAACCCTCCGGGTTCGGGAGCCGCGCGGTCCGACTGGATAGTTTGACGCGGCTTACCTGGGGGCGGAAGGAGGAAGGTTTCGCGGCCTGTAGCGCGCCCGACATAGGCCATCCATCATGGAGGACCTGGCAGCGCTGCCATCCCTCCGGGATGGGGATCTTTTTATTATCGGAAACCGGTGGTGTCGTCGCGAGGCTCCTCAACCACCGGCTACCGGCTTTGAACCCTCCGGGTTCGGGAACTGTGCGGTCGATGCCCCACGGTCCGATTGGATGGCACGACCCAGCGGTCGTGACGGCTATCGGGCTTTGGTCGGCGCCTGGCAATCGCAGTTCCCTGGATTTGTCAGTGGGGCTTTTGGACCGGCCTTTTTGGTTCCCACGGAGAACTCGCCGGTCTCCGGGCAATAAATAAAGCATAGGAGGACGTCATCGCCTTTGGAACCGATGGGCGCATGACGAATGAATCCGCCCTCAAGAAGATTCCGCAAATCGAGCCGGAACGTGCCAACACGGCTTCGAGCACCCAGCTTGGTTTCGCGAAAACTCAGGTGCAGAATAAGCGGTGATTCCGAAAGTCGGACCTTGGCATGATAATGGTTGTGATTGTCGGCCCGCAACGTCCAGCTCCGCGGGGAGGAACCCTGGAGGTTGGTTTGACCGTCCCAGCATTCAATGCCATTTGACATAAATTCTCTCTGCAGATGACCGACGCTCAATCGGATGGCCCATCGAAGGTGCCAATTCGTTGAACCGGACACCCAACCGGGGAGGCATCGCGGGTGGTTTGAGCCGCGATGCCACGAGGAGCCGCCGACTATTCGACGATCTTTTGGCGGCCGGGCTTCTCGGCGGCGGGGGCGGCGGGGGCGCCGTCGGGTTGGACCATGCCCATCTTCTTCTTGTATTCCTCGAAGAGCATGGCGCCGCGCGCTTTGCGCATTTCCTGCTGCCGGGAGACGCCGGAGCCCATTTCCTTGGCCAAATCCAAGGTCGCCCGCATCTGCCCTTCGCCGCCGGCGGCGGACTGCCGCAATTGCTGCATCGACTGGCCCAACTCGCCGCCCATCATGCCTTGGAGTTCGGTGATGGAGCTCTTCATGATCCCCGCCAGGTTTTCCAAGGAGCGGCCGGTGGCGACGCGCGCTTTCACGGTTTCGTACTCGCGCTGAAACTTCTGAATCTCGCGCAAACTCTGGGCGATGATTTGGGTGTTTTGTTGGTACAATTCCTCCAAGTTCTTCAACTGGGATTCGTTGTCGGCCAATTCGCTTTCCAGAGCGGCCAATTCCTCGGCGTAATGGGCGCCGTTGGCCTCGTCGTTCGCCGCCGCGGCGACCTGGAGCATGCCCTGCAACTCATCCCTTTGCCGCTGCTGGCGCTTGACTTGGTCCTTGAGCAGGGCCACTTGGCCGGCCAATTGACCGTTGGCGTAGTGCGCCTTGTCCGCTTTCGCTTTCGAGTCGCGGATCCCCCGCTCCACCACGGCTTGATTGATCGCATCGGTTTCCGTCGCCTTTTCGGCCGAGATACCGAGCCAAATAAAGAGTCTTTTGATCGCGCGAAACATAGATAGTTTTCAGGTTGTTGCCGGCATTGACTGGGGACCGCGGGCACCCCGGCCGGGCCGATCCCGACCGCGGGGCGTCCGGCAGCCAGGCCCCAGCCATAGCACCCACCGGACTTGCTGTCAACCTACTCCCACCCGCCCCGCCCCGCCATTACATTCCCCCCGGGGCTTCGTAATCCGACCCACCCCCCCCCGGTGCGGATTGATCTTTTTGGGGTTAATGCCCCCCAAATCGGTGCATTTTTCCCCTTTCGCAAACCATGATCCTGAGCCACCTTGCCTGGTGAACTCATGGCTTAAAATTTGGCGGGCGGGATGGTTGACGGCGGGAGTCTGGATGGCGGCGGCGGCGGCCGCACCGGCGGCCGATCCCCCGCCCAAAAGACCGCTCGGCACGCCCGCCAATCTGCCGGCCTTGCTGCGCAGCTTCAGCGTCCACCCGGGCTTCAAATTGGAACTGGTCGCCGCCGAACCTTTGGTGGTGGATCCGGTGGCGATGGCCTTCGATGAAAACGGCCGCTTGTTCGTCGTGGAGATGCGCCCCCACCCCGGCCGCACCAACGCCTTTCGCGGCCGCATCCGCCTGCTGGAAGATCAGGACGGGGACGGCACTTTTGACGTCAGCTCGGTCTACGCGGATGAACTGGACAATCCGTCCGCCATTGTTTGCTACGACGGCGGGGTGTTTGTCGGGGCGGGCACGGAAATCCTTTATCTCAAAGACTCCCACCATGACGGCAACGCGGACGTGCGGCGGGTGGTCGTGTCCCGGCATGGCACCCCCAATTCCCTCGTGGACGGCCGGTACGCGTTCACGAGCCTGGTGTGGGGGCTCGACAATTGGATCCACGTGGCAACCGCGGGCACGGGCGGGGAGGTGCTCCTCGGCGAAGCCCCGGGCTCGGTGCTGACCTTGGAGGATGGTGATTTCGCGTTCGACCCGCGCCGCGGCCGCTTGCGCGGCGAAGGGGGCGCGGGAGCGGGCGGGCTGGCGCTGGACAGCCTGGGGCGGAAATTTGTGACGGAACCACGGCATCCCTACTCCTTGGTGATGACGGAGCCGCGGTATGCGCCGGACCTGCCGGCCTACGAACGCCCCCCGACCTTGCAGCCGCTGGCCCAGGGCGGCTACCCCACGCCGCTCTACCCGCACCCGGGGCGCGGGGCGGGGGCGCCGGCGGCCCGCGGAGCCGCGCGCCCGGAGCCGGCGCCCGCGTGCTTCACCGCGGCGGGCGGCCCCGCCATTTATCGTGGCACGCTGTTCGGGCCGGGCTACGCCGAGGATGTTTTTGTGCCCGACGCCGCGGCCGGAGTGGTGCACCGGGCCAAGCTGCATGCGGCCGGTCCGGGCTTGGTGGCGGTGCGCGCGCCGGAGGAGGCGCAGGCGGAATTTCTGGCCGGGGGCGACCCGGCCTTTCAACCAGTGCAGGTGGTCGCCGGCCCGGAAGGGGCGCTGTATATCGCCGACTTCCCCCGCCCCGGACCGGGCGGGCCGCGCGGGCGCATTTACCGCATTGTGCCGGCGCGGTTCGAACAACCTGAGCCGTGGGCCATCGGCGAGCTCTCCACGCCCGAACTCGTGACCTGCCTGCGGCACACGGATGGTTGGGACAGGGACACGGCCGCCCGCCTGCTCTATGAGCGGCAGGACCGCGCCGCCGTGGGGCCGCTGGGCAAACTGGTCTTCACCCCCGGCGGCCCGTGGTGGTCCCGCCTGCACGCCCTGCGCGCCCTGGAAGGGATCGGAGCGCTGGCGCCGGGCCACGTCCAACGCGGGCTGGCGGATCCCGATGAACGGGTGCGCGCCCAAGCCGTGCTGTTGACGGAGAATTTTTTGGGGACGAACGCCGTCGTGCCGGCCTTGCTGGCGGATTCCCTGACGCGGCTCGGTGATGATCCTTCGGTCCGGGTGCGGTATCAACTGGCCTGCACGCTGGGGCTGGTGCGGGAACCGGACCCGGCGCCCGCGTTGCTGACCATTCTGGGCCATGACCCCGCCAGCGCCTGGGTGCAGGGCGCGGTGGCCGGGGCGGCGGGCGCGGGGCCCGCCGCGGTGCCCGTCTTCGCCGCGGCCGCGAATAATGAGGAATTGCGTCGCTCGCCCACGGGGTTGGATTTCCTGAGCCGCCTCACCCGGATGATCGGCGGCCGGGGTCGGCCGCCGGAAATCGCCCAAACCTTGGCCGTGATTGGCGGGCAGGCGGATGCGGCCGTGGCGTTCCACCTCTTTCTGGAACTGGACCAAGCGCTCCTCATGGCCACGAATTCCTTGGAATTGGCCGATCCGGTCGGCGCCCGCGGCGCGATCTTCGCCCGCGCCCGGCGGGTCGCGGCCGACGGCCAAGCCCCGGACGCCACCCGGACGGCCGCCTTCGAGGTGCTCGGGCTGGGCGACGCGGCGACGGCGGGTGATTTCCTGCTGCCCTTCATTTTCGCCGCCCCGCCGCCGTATTGGGAGGCCGCCGCCATCGCCGCGCTGGGGCGCATCCCCGACGACCGATTGGCGGCGGCCTGTTTCCAACGCTGGGCGTTCCTCACCCCCACGGCCCAGCGGGAGTTGGTGGGGATTCTCCTGAACCGGCCGGACCGCACCAAACTCCTGCTGGCGGGCATCCGCGACGGGCGCATTCCGCGCGCATTCCTGACGGCGGGCGAGTTGCGTTTCTTGGGGAACCATCCCGACCCCGACGTGGCGGAAGCCGCCCGCAAATTACTGGGGCCGCCGCCGCCCGCCGCCCCGGTGGGCGCCCCGGCCGGTTATGCCGGTGCGGCGGACCTGCCCGGCAACGCCCGCCATGGCCGCGAACTGTTCCAAGCCCGGTGCGCGAAGTGCCATCGTTTCGGCCCCGAGGGCGGCGCGGCGGCGCTGGAGTTGGCCCCGGTCGGCGGCCGCAACCGGGCGACGCTGCTCACCGGGATTTTGGACACCCAGTCGGCGGCGAGCCCGCTCCATCCGCAGGCGATGCTGCGCACGCGCAGCCACGGGACGGTGGGCGGCTTGGTGCTCCGGCAGACGACGAACAGCATCGTCCTGCGCGAAGCGCGGGGGCAGGTCCGGGTGATCCCGCGCCACGCGGTGCAATTCCAAGCCAACCTCGCGGGGGACTCGCCCCACGAGGCGCTCGCGGCCGGTTTGGGCGTGGGCGACTTGGCGGATTTGCTGGAGTTCCTGGTCAGAGCCAATCCTTGAGCCGGTCCTGGTACTTGTTGTAGAGGAAACCCAGGACCAGCAGGACGACGCCCAGGGCGAGCACGCTGAGGATGCGATAGATCAATTCCATCGTCCGCAAGTCGATCAACAGGCCACGGGCCAGGGCGCAGCCCAAAATGGCGAGGCCGAGCCAGCGGTAACCCCGTTCCCGCAGGCCCATGCCCGCGACAAAGATCAGCAACGCGAGTCCGGACCACGAAGCGGTGAGGTAAAAGCCCCCCGCCCGGGCGTCCACCCACCGGGAGAGCCAGAACCAAAGCGTCAACCCGCCCGCGGCCAGGCAGGCGTTGTGCAGGGGAGTGGTCAGCGGATACCGCTCCGGCCGCCGACGGGCGCAGCCTTGGAGCACGGGCACCACGAGCAAGGCCGCGAGCTGCCACAAGGTGGTCTCCCGCTCTTGGAGCGCCGCGATCCAGAAACCGGCGAGCAGCGCGGCCGCGAAGGCGCCGCTGAGGGCCAGCGCCTCGGCTTGCCGCCAACGCCCGGCCAGGAGGAAGAGGGTGAGGGCGATACCGGCGAGCGCCAGACTGCGGAACGGCGCGGGCACGTACACACCCACCCACCACCAGAGCAGCACCGCCGCGGTGATCCGGTAGGCGCGGCCCACGGTGCGCAAACCCGCCGCCGCGTCCGCCCCGGCGGCCGCCGCCGCCGGGCCGCGCACCGTCAGTACCGAAAGCCCCGCCAGGACAGCGAGCGGCACCAACGCGGCAGGCCCGGGGAGCCCGCCGCCCTCCAACTGCCGCGCCAACTCCCAAACGCTGACCGCCAGAAAAAACTGACCGGCCACCGCCATGAGCCAGGACCGGAGGGCCAGCCCGTAAGCGGTCAGCGCGACCGCCAGCCCCGCGGCCAGCAGCAGCCAATGCGGTGCGGAGACCAGCGGCGGCAGCCAGAGGTACAGCAAGCCGACCACTCCCACGGCGGCCACGGCCGCCAAGCCTTGGCGCGCCTCGCGCGGGAGGGGCACGGAACGTTGACGCTGCCACCACTGGCCCAAACCCAAGGTGATGACCAACAGCGTGGCGGGATTCCACCACGGCAGGTGCCCGTGGTTCACCGTCGGCACCAACCAAGCCAGCAAACCGACGACGAGAAACACCTGGCCGCCATACGCCGCCTCGCGCAATCGAGTGGGATAATAGCCGAGCGTGAGGGCCGCGGCGGCGACCGCCAAGGCCGCGGCCCGGGTCGGCGGCGCCACATGCACCAGCAGGGCCACGAGCCAGACGAGCAGGCCCAACCCGCTGAACCAAGTCACCGAGCCGGTGCGACCCGCCGGCGGCGCCACCCGGCGGCAGAGCAACGCCGCCCCGACCAACAGTCCGCCCAGGGCAACCGCCCGCCCGGCGCCCGGCCGCACAGCCAAGGCCAGGATGGCGGTGTCCGCCAGCAGCACCAAGCCGGCCACGGTTGCCAGTCCGGCGACCAGCCGGCCCGCCCAGCCGAGCGCCCGGTTCCCGAGCGGTCCGGCCGCGGCCAAGAACAGCAGGCATTCACCCGCCAAAACGAGCGGCAACTGTTCGGGAGTGGTGTTCCGCCACGTGGCCACCAACCAAATCACCACGGCGCCCGCCGTGAAATACAACCCCCGCGGGCCCATGGGCAGCGGGGCGTGGTCCGGTTCCTGGCGCGTGACCCAGGCATTTCCCAGGAGCAACGCCCCCACAAACACCGCGCTCCCCAGATCCCCGCGGTTGAACGGCTCCAGGAGGGTCGCCGCCCAGAACACGGCCAAACCCGCCACGGGATACGCCGCTCCGCGCAGCACCCGGCTCTCCAACTGGCGCCCCAGCACCATCAAGAGCAGGCTTTCCGCGCCCAGAATCAAGCTCAGGTGCAAGCCGGCAAAGTAGGTCAGGCAGCCCAGGGTGACCAACAACAACCCTTGGGTCAGGTAGGTGTTGCGAAAGCTCCGGTCATCCGGCCGCAACCGCGCGGCCAGGACCGCCAACGCCGCCAGCACGCCGCCAAACACAAACGCAAACACATGGAATTGACCGCTATTGACCTGCAGCATGGTCAACAAGAACGCGCTGGTGAAGGCCCCGTTGTTGAGCGTGACAAACCCGGCGCGGCGGGGGCCGTGGAACTGTTCGCTGCGCGACCAGAAGGGCGCCACGGTGAACAGCACCCAGTAACAAACCAAAAAGTAATTGCCCGTCCACAACCCTTCCGCCGGGGAAACCAAATGCCAGTGGCCGTCGGCGTAGAACCGCCAGAAAGCATACCCGCCGTACGTGCCGATCAGGCTGGCGAAGCTCAAGCGCGCCCAGCGGTGCCGGATCAGGAAGAACACCCCCGCCAGCGTGAGGACGAGGTTCGAGTAGAGCGTGAACAAGCCCACCTGCGTGATGATGGAAGTGAAATACGCGAGCACGATGGCGAAGAGAGCCAGCACTTCGGACCGCCGGCGGTCCGCCAGCGCCACAATCCCGCCGGCGCAGGCCAGCAACAGGACGCCATCCATCCACGCCGACGGCACAACCCGCAGATTGGGAATGTGCCAGGCGGCGTACGTGGTGAAATAAATGGCCGCCAAGCCACCCGCCAGCACGACCATCCCGTAATTGCGCAGCGCGGCCTCGGTTTTGCGCTGCAACCAAGCCCCCACCCCGGCCAGCAAACCCGAGGCGAGGTAGAGCAGCCCCACCTTCGCGCCCGGTCCCAAGCGGGGGACCACATGCTGGTAGGCATACAACCCAACCAAGCCCAGCGCCCCCAGAATCATGACAATGCCGATGCGCACCAGCCAGAACGTGCCCAATTGCAGCTCGAAAGACTTCGGCGGCGCCCCGGCCGGCGAAGGAGGAACGGGGGCAACGGGCGGGAGGGTGGCCGGCGACGGGGGGACGGGCTCGGCCAGAACGGGGGTGGCCAGGACCGGCAACACCCGCCGGCGCGGCAACTCCACCGGGGAACCGGCGGGGACGGGCGCCGCTTCCGCGGGCGCCGGCACGGGAATGATCGGGGGCAAGGCCAGGGGTGCCGCCGCAACGGTTTCGGCGGGGGGCGAGGTTGGATTGACCGGCGCCGGGGCCGCGTCCGAGCGCAGAAGGTGCGCCTCCAATTGCTGGATATCCCGTTGCAACCGGCCCATGCGGTCCGCCAGATCGACTTGGCGCAGCTTGAGCCGCTCCAGCTCTTCACGCTCGTAGGAGTTCATTTTGGGTCGCTGTCGTTCATGCACCCTGAAGCTAGCCGCAGGGGCCGGCAACCCCTAATCGAAAAAAATGCGCCCGGCATCACTTCCCTCAATGCCCAAAGATTTTCATTTCGCCCCCGGCGGGGGTGCGCCAAGATGGGACGGTATGGGCAAACGACGTGAAGCGCGGGAACGCGCGGTGCAATTTTTATTCCAGTACGACATCAATCCCGCTGAACAGCTGGATGAGGCGCTGGATCATTTCTGGAACTCGCAGCGGAGCGACGCGATCGCCGAGGACAAGGCGGACGCCACCTGGGGGGAGAAAGTCGAGCTGCCGCCCATCACGGCGGCGGAAACCGCCGTGCGCCTGTTCGCCGACCCGCTGATCCGCGGCACCCTCCAATACCGGGAGGAAGCGGACGCCCTCATCAAGAAGCACGCGCAGAACTGGGATCTCCACCGAATCGCCGCCGTGGACCGCAACATCCTCCGCCTGGCCATCTTTGAAATGCTCCACCGGGACGACATTCCGCCGGTGGTCAGCATCAACGAGGCCGTGGATGTGGCCAAAAAATTCTCAACGCAGGACAGTGGCAAGTTCGTCAATGGCGTCCTCGACCGCATCAAGGGCGACCTCATGCGCCCGGCCCGCATCGTCAAATAAGCCGCCTCCATGTTCGCCGACCTCCATCTCCACTCGAACTTCTCCGACGGCACGTACCGTCCGGAAGAGGTCGTGGCGGCGGGCCGGCAGCACGGTTTGGGCGCCCTGGCCCTGACCGACCACGACACGGTGGAAGGCTGCGCCCGCTTCGCCGCCGCGTGCGCCGCGGCGGGCGTGGAGTATCTGGCGGGGGCGGAACTTTCGGTGGAGTACGGGGGCCAGGAGTATCACCTGTTGGGCTATGGGTTTGACGCCGGCCACCCGCGGCTGCTCACGGAATTGGCCCAATTCCAAGCCGTGCGCCAGGAGCGGGTGCTGGAAATGGTGGCCCGGCTCAACCGCCTCGGGATTCCGCTGGATGCCGCCGCGGTTTTCCGGGTCGCCAACTGCCAATCCCCCGGCCGCCCGCATGTCGCCCGCGCGCTGGTCGAAGGCGGGCACTGCCGGACTCTGGACGAGGCGTTCGAGCGGTTTCTCAAAATCCACCGGCCCGCCTGGGTGCCCACCAACAAAATGGCCGCGGCCACCGCCGTGGCCCTGCTGCATGAAGCGGGCGGCCTCGCGGTGCTCGCCCACCCCGGTTTGTACCGCAGCGATGACGCCTTGGAGGCGTTGGTGGCGGCCGGGCTCGATGGGTTGGAATGCTTTCATTCGCGCCACAGCCCCGCCACCACCCGGCATTATCTGGCCACCGCCGCCGCCCACGGCCTTCTCGTCACCGGCGGCTCCGACTGCCACGGGATGAACAAAGGCAAACCCCTCATCGGCTCGGTGCAACTCGCCGATGAACATTACCGCCGCCTGCGCGCGCGCCTGAACGAAACCGGCGCCCCGGCGTCCGCCGGACCAATTTAACACCATGGGATTATTCGCCAAAATCAAAGCGGGCCTGCAAAAAACCCAGGCCAAGCTGGTCCACGAACTCAAGCGCATCATCACCCGTTCGCCGAAACTCACGGCGGGCACGATCGAAGAGTTGGAAGGCGCGCTGCTGGGCGCCGATCTCGGGACCGCCATGACGCACCAAATCCTGGACGCGGTGCGCAAAGCCTACGAAACCCAGGGCTCGACGGGCGTGGATGTCTTCACCATCGCGAGCCGGGAGGTCGAACAAAGCCTGGCCACCGGCCGATCGGAGCTGGCGAAAGCCCCTTCGGGCCTGACGGTGATCTCCCTGGTCGGGGTGAATGGAACGGGCAAGACCACCACCACGGCCAAACTCGCCCACCTGCTGCAAAACCGCGGCGACACGGCGGTGCTGGCCGCCTGCGACACGTTTCGCGCCGCCGCCATCGGCCAACTCAAGCTGTGGGGCCAGCGCCTAAACGTGCCGGTGATTGCCGGCGCGGACAAGGCGGATCCCGCCTCCGTGGCCCACGACGCCGTCACGGCCGCGAACGCCCGCGGGGCCACCTATTTGCTGGTGGACACCGCCGGGCGATTGCACACCAAACACAATCTCATGCAGGAGCTCCAAAAGCTCCACCGCGTGATGGGGAAACAGACGCCCGGCGCCCCGCACGAGGTCCTGCTCGTCCTGGACGCCACCACGGGCATGAACGCCCTGACCCAGGCCCGCGAATTTCACAAGGCCGTGCCCCTCACGGGGTTGGTGGTCACCAAGCTCGACGGCACCAGCAAGGGCGGCATGGTCGTGGCCATCCAGAAGGAACTCGGTCTCCCGATCAAATTCATCGGCCTGGGCGAGCAACCCGACGATCTGCAACCCTTCGACGCGCATGAATTCGCCGCGGCCCTCTTCGCGGACTGATCAGTTGCCGGCCACACCCGCCCCCTCATCCCCGAAGCGGGCCACCGCGTCGTGCAGGAACAGCGAAATCCACTCCTTGGCGGCGGTGCGATCCTCCGCCGCGCCGCCGCGCAACTCCAAAACCCCGTCGGGCAGCGCCACCAAGCGCGCCCGGCCAAACCGCGCGATCAAGTTTTCCGCCGGCCCCGACAACAATGGCATGAATCGATTTTTCATGCGCGCAGTGTCGTCCGGGTGGTTGGACAATGGCGGTCCCACCCTGGAAAACGGTGGGGATTTTTTCGAGAGGTGGAAGCAGGGGTTCGACCAGGCTGGACGTCAACCTGGCTCCATCACGAAGGCCTAATGGTGCCGCTTCAACAACCGCTGGAGCTTGCTGTCGGCAACCAATTCCTGTATGCTACAACCACAATGCCGGAAATAGCCCGGTTTTTTGGAATCATCATCCGCATGTATGCCGAGCCTTTCGCTCAGCATAACTTGCCTCATTTGCACGCTTACTATCAGGATTCGATGGCCGTCTACGGATTCGACTCAGTTGAATTGCTCTCCGGATCACTACCGCTCCGTCAACACCGTTTGGTCGAAGCTTGGATTGAACTTCACCGGGAAGAACTCCTCGCGGATTGGACGCTCCTGCAACAAGGGCGCCGCCCAAATCCGATCGCTCCACTCCAATAAGCTCATGCCTGCCCATCCTCCGCTTTACCGCGTAACCGCCTTTAGCTTGGCCGGCCCCCAATCCTTGAGGGTGTCATTCAGTGATGGGCTGTCCCGGATCATCGACTTCCGCCCCTTTCTCAAAGGCGAACTCTACGAACCGTTGCGCGAGACACGTTTGTTCGAACAAGTTGCCCTTGATCCCGAGGTCCATACGTTGGTGTGGCCCAACGGTGCGGACTTCGACCCGGCGACACTCCATGATTGGCCGGCTGAAGCGGCCGAGATCGCATCGGCCGTGGAACATTGGGAAACCAATGCCAAGATCCCACCAGTCCGCGATTTTTGAACCGTGGCTGGCGCTGGGAGAACCGCCCGGGGCAGCGGCCGCTGCAATCGGCTAATATCGCTGGAGGCAAAAGAAAGGATTGGTCGGCGAGATGAGGGCGTCCAGGGCATAAGCACCGGAGCCCAGTGCGCCCGTCCAAGGATCGCAGAATGGGATGTTTTCGGTCGCGGGAATGACGCCCACGCACTTGAACACATAATTTAACCAGGCGTGAATGCGGTGCTTTTCCACTTGCCCTTCGACCTTGCGGCACCCGATTTCTTGGAACAGGCCGGGCCAATTGGTGACTCCTTCAGCGGAAACGACGCCGATGAAGTCGCAACCGAATCCGCCGGTGGCATTCCGGGCGGTCCGCATGGAGGAGCGGGGAACGAAACCTCGCGGGCTGGTTCCTGGCCGGCACCTGTTTTCGCGAACTCAAGGCGGCAGGAGTTGCACCGAATAGAACACGGGGCCGGCGGTGTTGACCATGGCGTTGGTGACCGAGAAGGAACCGTCGGTCTGGAAGGTGTTGGTGGCGACGCGGCTCCATTGGGCCAGAGGCAGGGCCAGGTTGGTGGTGCCCAGCACGGCGTAGCCCGCGCCGCCGACGCCGCCCGCGCCCTGCAAGACCAATTGGCCGCCCACGATCCCGGCCGTGGCGAAGGCCGGGGTGGTCGTGTTGACCACGGAAATGGTGCCGCCCGAACGCAAGGCATTGGTATTCCACGCCAAGCCGGCGGGCAGGGGCGGCAGGGTGATGCTGGAAAAATAGGTGCCAGCCGCGGGGAGCGAAAAGAGTTTGCAAGCATCGCCCCCGGCCAAAGCCCGGGAACCCGCGTTGCTGACCACCAAGGTGCCGCCATACTGCAACGGGCCGGTCACGGCCAGGTAATCATTGGTGAGGCCGGTGTCAAACCGGCCGATTTTCAGCAGCGTCTGCCCGGCGAGGGTCAGGGCGTTGCTGACGGTGAGCACGCCGAAGCCGCCATCCCCCGGCGCGAGGAGGCCGCCGGACAAAATGGTGGTCGCTCCGCGCACCACCCCCACCCCGGAGAGTTGGGCCCCACTCCGCACACTCACCGCGCCCGTGCCGGTGGAGCCATCCACTTGCAGCGTGCCCGCCCGGACCGTGAGAGTGCCGGTCCCGGCCCCCGCGCCGCCGAGGATCAACTTGCCGGCACTGATTTTGCTCAATGCCCCGGCGTTGGTCAGGACGCCGGCCAAGCTCAAAGTGTTGGTCAGGGTGTCAAACGTGGCGGTCTGACCGGAACCGATCGTGATGGCATTGCCCACCGCAACGCCCACCACGGACTGGAGGGTGGCGGAAACGACAAAGTTCAACAGGCCGGAGCCCAGGGGCGTGGCGGCCGAGGCCAACTGCAGGGTGCCGCCGTTGAGCAAGGTGGGAACGGAGTACGTGTTCACTCCCGCCAGGCGCAGGGAACCGGCGCCGTATTTGTAGAGGGAATTGTTGCCGCCGGTGACCGGGCCGGCCACGGTCAGATCCCCCGCGCCGGTGTTGGCCCCGCTCTCGACATTGATCCGCAACCCGTAACCGCCGGCCAAATTGAGGCTGACGTTGGTGGCGACCACGGACCCCGACGCCGCGGCCCGGACCAGGAGATTGTCGCCGTTGATGTCGAAGCCCTGCAACTGGCCGTTCGCGCCGGCGCCGTAGCCGCTGATGGTGGTGGGCGCGTTGCTCAGGGTGATGTTCTGCTCGCTCAGGGTCGTGCCCGCCGCCACCGCGAGGCCGTGCCCGGAATTCACCGCGTCACCGTAAACGACGATTCCCTTGGTGTAATTGGGACTGGTGTTGTAGCCGTGCCGGAGCAGTCCGTTCGGCCCGACCACATAGCCGATTTGCGTGGCCGCCGGTCCCGCTTGCATTTCCAGGCTGCCGGCATTCACCAGCACCGTGGCGTTCAGACCGGGGTTGGCGTTGCCGAGCACGAGCGCCCCGCCGCCGGACTTGGTCAGGGCCGTGGCGGTGAGGGGGGTGGTGATGACGGCACTGCCATTCACCGTAATGACCGGCGTGCCGGCCAGATTCAAGGCCCCCGATCCGCCCAGGGTGTACCCCCCGGCACCGGGCGCGTTCACGACGAGTCCTGAAGGGGAAACGGTGGCGGTCAAATTCACCGCGCAATTGGTGGGGGAGTTCACGCCGATCACCGCCAAGCTGCCATCGGACCAAGCGCCCGCCGAAGCACCATTCCACCAGTCCGCGGTGGTGCCGTCCCAGTTTCCGCTGCCGTCCTGCGGCCCGGCACCACTGGCGCCGGCGTCCCAAACCAGCGCGGTGCCCGCGCCAGGGGTGGTGGCGCACGCCGCGGCGCCCGCCCCGGAGACGGCCACCAGATTCGTCGCCACCACCGTGTAGCAATGGTTGGCGCCCGGGGTCACCGTGGTATCCGTCCAACCCGTCGCGGCCACCGCGGTGAGCAGCGCGCCGTCCCGATAAACGAAGTACCCGGACGCCGAATTGGCCGGCGACCAAGTCACATTGATGACATTACCCGCCAGGGCGGTGGCCGTGACATTCGACGGCACGGCCGGGGGATTGAGCACGGCAAAGCCCACGGCATCAGACTCCACCGACCAACCCGAATCATAGAACAGGCGCGCGCCGAAGGTGTAATTGCCCGCGGCCAAGTTGGTGAGCGGCACGGAATAAGGCGGCAACGCGGCGGTGGTGCCCACCAGCACGCCCTGTTGGAAAAACTGCACCGCCTGCACCGTGTGGCTCGTCGCGCCGGTGACCGTTGCGGCCAGGGTCACGCTGCCGGGGGCGGGGGTGCCGGAGCCGTTGGCGGGGGAAGTGAGGGTGAGCAGCAGCGGATTGGCCAATTGCGTGAGCTGCGCGGGAGTCAGCGCCAGACCGGGGTAAAGCGCAACGTCGTCCAGCCAACCGGTCATGGAACGGGTGCTACTGGTCGGGTCCTCGCCCAGGTAGCCGCTCCCATCAAAGGCCTGCACGGGATGGGCCAGGTTGTTGGTGGCCCCGGCGAGGACGCCATTGGCGTATTGGTACAAGCGCGCGCGGGCCGGTTCCACCACCAACGCGACAAAGACCCACTGGTTGTTGGGCGGGACCAGGCTCGAATTAAAGTTGTAGCTGCCCGCCGCGTTGTTCCAAGTGTAGCGCAATTCATTGGCGGTGCCGAAATGCAAACCCGCCACGGTATTGTTCGCGCGGTTGAAAAAGATGCCCGCCCACTGGTTCTGGTTGCCGGAACGCCGAACCCAGGCGGTGAGGGTCAGGGTGTTGGTGTTCAAATTCAGCGCCGGCACCACCACGTTGGCGTTGGTGCCGTTGAGGAAAATCGAGGTGCCGGACTGGGTGGTCGCCCCCGCCAGCCCCAGCACGGCGTTGGTGTAGGCCCCATCGAACCCGCCGGTGGAATCCGCCGCCACGGAACCCGTCGCTTCATCCAGTTTCCAATGGGCGAAGGCCGGGGGCAGGACGGCGGGCGTGCCGGTCACCGTGACTTGGTCAAACCCCGCGGTGTTGAGGAGATTTGCGGTCCCGCCGCCGACCATCATCCCGGCGCTGACCACCGCTTCCAGGGGCAGGGCGATGGTTCCCAACGGACTCCAATTGACGCCATCCGGGGAAGCGGCCCCGGTGAAGCGGTTGCCGGAGCGGGAAAGCCGCAACCAACCCGGCAACCCCACGGAACCGAGCGTGCCCAAGACGGTGGGAACGGTATTGCCCGTCGTGCGAGCGCTGAACACCACGGATGGCCGGGCGGAATTGTAGGTCAAGGCCAGCATCCGGGCGCCCGGGGCGGCGGCGCTCCGGAGGAGGAGCCCGGCGGGGGCATCCGCCGCGCCGCCCGTGCTGTAAGTCAAGCGGGCCGTCAGCACAAAATCACCGGCCAGGGATGCGACCAGTTCGTGGAGCGAGTCGTTGGTACCCCCCACCCCCGCGCCGCCGCCGATGAGCCCATACCCACCGCCCGACACCCCCGCGGCGCCCGTACCCGGCACGGTGCCCAAATCGCCGTCCTGCCAGGGGGCGGAAGCCGCCACCGCGCCCGGGGAAGCCGCCAGAATCGCCGGGCACGCCAAGCCCAAACCGAAGGCGTTCGAGCCCATCACCCGGTAATAATAAGGTTTCAAGGGGGTCACCGAATTGTCCTGATAAGCCAAGGTGGCGACGCCGGTCGCTCCGAGGTTCGTGAAATTGGTTCCGTCGAGGGACCGCTGCACCACATACCCGGTCTCCGTTTCGCCCAGGGCGGACCATTGCAGCGCCATCTGGTTGGAGCGGATCAAGGTGAACCCCAAACCGGCGACGGGCGCCAAGGGCGCGCCGGCGGTGGTGATCCAGACGGGGGCGGAGGGATTGCCGTTGGCCGCGACCACGAGCGGGTAGGTGCCGGCCAACAAACCCGGCGGCAGCGTCAACTCCGTCGTGACCACGTTCGTGCCGGTCATCGGGGCGGTGCCACTCCAATTGAAGGTGCGGCAGAACCGGGTTTGCCCGGCGGAGTTGGTGACCCAGGCGATGGGGTAATCCGTCGCCATCTGGGCATCATCCCCGTAGGCGGCCCCTTCGGAAATGCCGTTGAAGAGCAGCCCGGTCAGGTGCAGGGACCCGTCGGCGTTGGTGGCGACCGAACTGATCACCGGCCGGCCGGACGCCAGGGGCGCACCGCCGGGCCGGTAAGCATAGAGCTGGCTGCTCCCGTTCGAGAGCAACACCGTGCCATCGGGCAGCGCGAGCATGGTCAAACCGTCGGTGGCCGGGCTGTAGGCGGTGCCACCGGTCGGACTGCCCACCAAAGTGAAGGCGTCCGCCGCGTAATCATACTCGTAAAAGTAAGACGGGCCCGAGTAGCCGGTGTCGGTGTTGAAGGCCGCCAGCACCAGGCCGTTGACCATCATGGCCGCCGGGGCGTCCACCGCCCCGAGATTGTTGGGGATGTTGGCCCCGGCCCGCCAGGTGCCCGGGCCGTTGTTGCCGGACGGCGTGTAAATGGCGGTGTGGTTGGTGGCCCCGAAGAAGATGGCGTTGCCATTGGGCAACAGGAACGCCGCGCCCAATTCCCCGCCGTAGCCGTAAACAGTCGTCGGCAGGCTGGCGTCGGCCACCCACTGGTTCAAAGAAGGAAGGTAGCGCTCGGAGTTGATGCCGAAGGGGTCCACGGTGAGAATGCTGCCATCGCCGAGCTTCACCCAACTGGCTTCGTCCTGGCCGCCCAGGCACACGGGCCCGTTTGACCAAGTGTTATTGGCCACATTGTAAACCAGCGTTTGGGCCCCGGAATAGACCGGGCACACCAGCACATTGCCGTCGGGCAACAGCTCCGAGATGGCGTCGATGAAATTCGCCCCCGAGTTCGGGGCGTAGGTCCAAGTGTTCGCCAGGGGATCATACACCTCCGCCGTGGTGGCGCCCGTGCCGTATTCGCCCCCCGCCACGAACACCCGCCCGTCGCGCAACACCTGCGTGGCCATGAACCGCCGGGTGTCATGCATTGGGGCGATCGTGGTCCAGGTGCCGTTGACGTAGCTGCCATGGGTGTCCGGCGTGAGCCGGTACCAAGTCGCGCTCCCGCCATTCTGGGCCAGCACCGTGCCGTCCGTGAGGAGGCACAGATCCTGGGGGTTGCCCGGCGCCGGGTTCACCAACGCGGCCCAAGTGCCCGCCGCCCGCGCCAGCCCGCCGCCGCCCACAAGCAGGCAAAACAGCCCCCAGCAAAGGAGCACTCGTTTACGCCCCGCCGGACCGGCCGCCATCCGCATCAAGAAAGCCATGCCCCCACCCTGCCCCAAAGCCGGGGATTGCTCAAGCCCCCGCCCGCGCCGCGGCGGGTCAAAGCGCGGCCGGCTCCCGGCAAAAAAGGATTTGCGGGGTTGGGGAAAGGGGGTAAGTTGGAAACGGATTAAAATGCAGGCCATCCCCGAACCCCTGGCGCCCCCGGGCGCGACGCCGACGGCGGCGACCGAATTCATTGTAACCGGCATGACGTGCGCGAATTGCGTGCGGCACGCGGGGGCGGCGGTGCAGGCGGTGCCCGGGGTGGCGGGGACGCCGCTCTGGCTCGCGGCGGGCCGTTTGCGCGTGCGGTGGACGGGCGCCGCGGCCAACACCCCCGGGGTGTTGGCGGCACTGGCCCAAGCGGGCTTCGCGGGGCGGGAGGTCGCGCCGGACGCCGTGGC
Source organism: uncultured Pedosphaera sp. (assembly GCA_903930565.1). Lineage (GTDB taxonomy): Bacteria > Verrucomicrobiota > Verrucomicrobiia > Limisphaerales > Pedosphaeraceae > CAIXFN01. The sequence goes on along the minus strand of CAIYZC010000753.1, from coordinate 227 downwards.
CGGCACCCCGGCGCAAGCGGTGGAACCCGGCAAACCGGCCCCGGCGCGCCAGACTTGGCAGTGGCCGCTGCTCGCAGGGTTGCTCGCGCTCGCGCCGCTGATGGCGGGCGAATGGTTTTTGGGGCTGGGGATGACCCCATGGTTCCGGTGGGTGGAGTTCGCCCTGGCCCTGGCGGTGCAAGGCGGCGGCGGGGTGCCGTTTTACACCGGGGCCTGGCGGCAATTGC
>CAIYZC010000752.1 GCA_903930565.1 uncultured Pedosphaera sp. | reverse complement strand
GGGAGTGCGGAAGCCGGGCCGAAAGTGGCGGCCATCGCGTCGATCATTGAAACCTGCCGTCGCCTGGACATCCATCTGCGGGAATACCTGACCGAGGTATTGCCCAAGCTCGGCGGCTGGCACATCAACCGGATCGCCGAACTGACGCCCACCGCTTGGAAGGCGGCCAAGGCCAAGCAGAATTAACATGTCGGTCAGCGTAGCCGCTGCCCGTTTTCCTGCCTATACGGGGTTGGCAATACGGATACATTCCTGGCTCTCCCCGGCTTTCGCTGGGCGGGCCTCGAAGAACTCCTCGCACCGCTCCCGAACCACCCCTTTCCACTGCGCCACTTGGACCGGATGCACCTGGTTTTCCCGGGCGATCTGTCCAGCCGTCTTGATCCCCATCAAGGCTTCCAAGCCGACCTTTGCCTTGACGGCACCTGTATACCGTTTGCGTTTTGCTTTGCTCATACTCCACCGATTTGGCACGCCCGGCGGAGCCTGAAAAGTCCAACTTAACACCAGGTCCGCAATCCGGGGTTTATTACTACGAGCCATCGTCACCTCGTGCTACGCCCATACCAACTTTGGCCTTGATGTTACTCGAATATGCAAGTCTCAATGAGACGAAACAAAACCGGGCTTGCGCAGCGGAAAGAAATCCGATGGCGTTAAAGTGGGTACTGATATTTGCTGTGTTAACCACTGTTCGATAAAATCCGGAATTGTCAATTCAAATCGATCTAGATTATTAGTATAGCCAATTTCCACGCAGATGATTGGCCATGCAGAGTTATCTCCTTCAGTTAACCAAAACATGGTGTCTCCATTATCTGTGTAACCCCACGGGAATAGCCCGCCCTTATTGGGGTATACTGGCAACGCTACCGCGTAATCGGGGTATGATGATTGTGCTAATCTTACTCCGTTGGTGCGACGCTGAACAAATGTACTGAAATTGATGTCGTTCGCAGCAGTATGGAAGGGATTAACTACACCAAAATATTCAGCGAATCTGCCGTTGCCATAACTAGCTATAAACTCCTTATAATGTGCTGGCAGTTCAAATCCTAGTTGAGCCTCCAGGTGAAGCCATCCGGCCAGACTCCCAACGCCTTTCGGCTTTTTGGGTGGTGGAGCGATTTGCCATAATTTCTCAAGGTGTGACATATATATTATGGAATATTTGCAACAACAGCACTAATATGCAACCCCCTATCCCCTTTTGCGTATATAAATAAGGAAGCGGGGTATAAATTGCTTCCGTAACGAGGTATCACAGCGTATTCGACTTTTTCACCAGAGTCAACCGCCCGCTTGACTTGCATTTCATACGTCTTCATTCTCTCGTTTGCTGTCTGATAAACAGCAACTAAATTTTCAGGGGTTGTGCCCTCGCCCCCCAAACACTTAGCTAACAAATGTCCCCGTGCACGATCAGCTGCCGGAAGCGATCCCCAGCCAGGCGGCAAGATGTATTCCGAAGCCCTGCTTCCACCTTTGATCGAGGCCTGCGTTAAAATTGCAACTGCACCTACCGCCTGCTTTGCAGAATTGATTCCCATGTACATAGCAGCAACGCCGCGAAGGTCATTTGCAACAGCGCGGAGCAATTGCAGGTCAGCCTCAATTCCGCCGGTCCCAACATACAATGCGGCTTGCTCAGGGTCATTAGCGACACCGTACCATGTCAATAGTGTTTGCCCTAGCAGGACTATTTTAGTAAGTTTTGGAATTCTGTTGGCGAAGTCCATGGCTTTAAAAACGACGTATCCAGCACGTGACGCCAAATTGCCGACAATCCCTACACTGGCTTCAGTAGATGCACCGTCTGCATTATGCCCAGTGGGGTCAAACCGGTTTGCTGAATTAGCCATGCAATACAAAAACTTATGCAAGGAAGCAGGCTGGTCATTATCGCCCTCAAAACTGTCCATCGTCCAGAATCTTCCGAGGCCGGGTTGGTAGTAGCGGGCACGGAGGTGGTACATTCCGAGGGCGGGATCCCAGGCCTGGCCGGTGTAGCGGTAGTTGTTGGGGGTGCTGCCGGTTTGGGCGAGGAGCTGGCCGTAGGCGTCGTAGTCGTAGGTGTCAGTGATGCTGGCGGGAGGGCCGGTGGTGGCTTGTGCGTTGGCACTCGGGAGTGCCCCGCTGCCGTTGAGGCCATCGTAACCCGCGGTCAGTAAGAACGCCTGCGGAATCAACTGAATGGGTGGGGTGGTGTTGGCGTCGGTGAGGAGACGGACGCTGCCCTGGCCGTCGTAGCCGTAGAAGCGGACCACCCCGGAACGGTTCTGGGCGATCAATTCCAGGCCGTAGGTGTATGTGACCGTAGGGGCGTTCGC
>CAIYZC010000751.1 GCA_903930565.1 uncultured Pedosphaera sp. | reverse complement strand
TCACCGCCGCGTGCTGCTGGGGGTTCAGCGCCGCCGCGTAATCGATCCGCGGCGTGTCCGTCCCCCCGAAGGGCTGCAATACATATTCACGCGCCATACCCGCAGGTTACGCCATTGGCCGCCGGAGAAAAGCGGGAAAAAACGCGCCCTCGTTCCCGCCCTCGGTGCCCTGCGTGGTAAAAAATCGCCTCCCGAAAAATCCGCGGTTTACGCCAATTCGCGGCGCAACCGGGCGATGTTCGCTTCGATGCGGTCCATGTACTCGTTCGGCCCGTCCGGATACGGCCGGGCCAGATAGCGCTGAATCCCTCCGAAGTCGCGGTCCAGCTTCGGCCGCACAAATTTCTCCCAAAACGCCGGCGTCTTTTGGCGCAAGTCCGCCGCGCTTGCGAACAGGCTCACCGACTTGCCGCGGGCGCCCTCCGACTGCGCCGCCTCGGCGAATTCCGCGTACAGGACCGGCAACTTTTCGATATAATCGTCCGCCGCCATTTGGCCCAGCAAATCCGCCGCCCCCAAGGCAAAACCCACCACGCGCTCCAATTCGTCCCGGAACGGCAGCCGGTCTAGCGCCGCATCCACCCCGGTGCAATAGATCATGCTCTGGATGCAACTAATCTCCGTTGGGGAAAAGCCTTGGCGGCCCAGAAAATCCGCCGCGAACGCCGCGCTGCGGCCGACATGCACCACCGTGTATTTGGCCCCCGTGCCGACGTCGTCCCCCGTGCGCTTCAAGTAACCCGTGTCATGGAGGAGAATCGCGAGAATGCCCAACTCGAACATCCGCTGCGTCAGCACCGGCGTCGCGCCGGCCGCGGTCCGGCCGGCCAACAACCGGGCCATGCACAACGCTCCCTGCATGGTGTGCTCCAAATCGTGGTACTGGGCGTCAATCGGCTGATACCCCGGCTCCCCTCCGGTGAAGCAGCGCACCACCCACGCGAAGCCGCGCGGCACGAAGTCGGGGTCGCCCCCTGGAAAGAGGACCGCATAAATCGCGGCCACCTCCCGGGCCACCGCCGCGGGATCTTTCGTAGCGACTGCCGGATACATTAGTTTTTTATAAACATGTTTCTTGGGAATTGCACGCCTTTTCGCCGCGGCCGGGCGGGTTGGGATGATTACGCCCGGTGAACCCGTCCCCCCCGCTCCAGTGGCCAGCAAAGTGTCCGTGGCGCCCGCCGCGGCCATTCAGGCTTCTGCCGACTTCACGGCCTCCCCCACGGTGTGGCCGGCGACATCCCCGAGCTCAATCAGCTTTTTTTGAAAGGCAAAAATTTGGTCGAAAATCGGCTCCCCTTTGCGCCCCTTCGCCCGCCCCAGCAATTCAAGGGCATCCGCGGCGCGTCCGGCCCGTCGCAGACAATCGATGGCGATGGCTTCGGCGGCGCCTGCCTCGCCGTCAAACTGGCGGTTGTCGGCCAAAAGCGCCAGAAAATGCGTTGCTGCGGTCGCGCGCCATGTCCGAGCCAATTCGGTCGCGTTTGCGTCGTCCAAACACCAAGCGGCGTGCAGGTAGGCCAACCCGGCCGCCTTCCGATCCCCCACCGCTTCGCGCAAAAACCCGCTGCAAATGAAGCTCGCCGCCAGCTTCGGCAAACGCGGGTCCCTCAGTTGGGTGGCATAGGGCTCCCCGGCCAGAACCGGGCGCATGCTTTCTTCGAAAACGCCGGCGTTCACCGCACAATAACCACAGCCGGGGCAACGCTGAACCCAAGTCCCCATCGTGTACCGCTGCATTAGCGCCGGGCGGCAATCCAAGTCCGGATAGCCCATGGTGTTGGTGCTGCCGCAGGCCTGGTGTTCGAACGCTTCCCCGCACGCCCCGCAGGTTATTTTTTCCACGTAGTAGGTTGTCATGGCAAAAAGGGGTTGGTGAACGCCGCGAATAATACCCCCCCCGGGATCACGGGTCAAGTTGTCCGAATTGACCAGTTGGCCCGGCGCCGGCACGCAACTTTTTCCGCCCGCGTGCCCCACCGGTTACCTTGGTCATTCGTCAATCCTCCGGTCCGGCGGCGGCGCAATCCGGAGTTGCAGGGTGCGGCGGGACAACTCTATGGTGGGGGCGTGGTATTTGTGGCTTTTTTGGTGACCGCGTTGGCGGGGTACTTGCTGGGGTCCATTCCTTCCGGTTATTTGGCGGGAAAGGCCCGGGGCGTGGATATCCGTACCGCCGGGAGCGGAAACATCGGCGCGACGAATGCGTTTCGCATTCTCGGCCGTGGCCTGGGCACCTGCGTGCTCCTCGCCGATGCCTGCAAAGGCTGGTTGGCCGTGGCCCTCCTGCCCGGGTTGGCGCAGCGCCTCACCGGCGTGGACGCGCCGGTGAACGTCGAATCCCTGCGGATTTTGGCCGCCGTGGCGGTGGTGCTGGGCCACAATTATACTTGCTGGCTGCGCTTTAAAGGCGGGAAGGGGATTGCCACCTCGGCGGGGGTGTTGGCGGCGCTCATGCCGCTGGCCTTGGTGATCAGCCTGACCGTATGGCTCTTGGTTTGCGCCCTGACGCGTTTCGTGTCCGTCGCTTCGTTGGCGGCCGCACTGGTGCTCCCGTTCGGCGCGTGGCTCGGCCATTCGGGCGGCGCCTTGACCGGCGTGGCCGTGGCCCTCTCCGCCTTGGCGATTTACAAGCACAAAGCGAATATCCAGCGCCTGCTGGCCGGCACGGAAAACCGCATTGGCGGGCCGCGCCGGCCGCCGGCGAACGCGGAGGCAGAGCAATGAACGTGACCGTTTTGGGCGCCGGGGCTTGGGGCACCGCCCTGGCCAAAACCTTGCAGGAAGGCGCTCACGTCGTGACCCTCTGGGGACACGACCCCGACAAACTGGCCGCCATGCAGGCCAAGGGACGAAATGAACCCTGCCTCCCCGGCATCGCCCTGCCGCGGGACCTGATTTTTGTGCCGGATTTGGCTTCCGCCGTCGCCACTGCGGACTGCCTCGTGGTGGCCGTGCCGTCGAAGGCCTTCCGGGAGGTCACCGCCCGCTTGGCGGATTATTCCGGCGTGGTGGTCAGCGTGACCAAGGGGATTGAGCACGACACCGGGTTGACCATGTGCGGGGTGCTGGGGGAGATCATTCCGGGCGCGCGGCGCGCGGCTTTGTCCGGCCCCTCCTTCGCCCGGGAACTGGCCTTGGGCATCCCCACGGCGATGGTGGCCGCGAGCCCGGAAATGGCCGTGGCGGAAGCGGTGCAACGGCTCTTCCACCGCCCGTTTCTACGGGTTTACACCGGCACCGATTTGCGTGGGGTGGAGTTGGGCGGCGCCTTGAAAAACGTCATCGCCATCGCCGCGGGCGTGAGCGACGGTCTGCGCTTCGGCGACAACTCCAAGGCCGCCCTCATCACCCGCGCCATGGCCGAAATCCGCCGTTTGGGCGTCGCCGCCGGGGCGCAGGGCGATACTTTCACCGGCTTGAGCGGCCTTGGGGACCTCACCGTTACCTGCTTCTCCCGCTTGAGCCGGAACCGGGAATTCGGCGAGCGCCTGGGCCGCGGTGAAAAGCTTGCGGACGTGATCGCCGGCATGACCGCCGTGGCCGAAGGCTACCCCACCACCCGCTCCGCCTACCTTCTGGCCCGCCGCTTGGACGTCATGACCCCCGTCATTGACGAGGTCTACCACATGCTCTACGAAGGCAAAAACTTGGCCCTCGGCGTCCGCGACCTGATGATGCGCGAGTCCAAACCCGAGGATTGAGTTGGCCGGTTAGGGTGGGGGAGCCCCACCGCTGAAGACTCCCCCTCCATCGGGTCCATCCTCCCCGCCCTCACCCCGCCAAATTCGCTTTAATATGCGCGAGGAGCTCCGGGTACGTCTCCAGGGCCTTAAACTGCGGAAATTGTTGCTGCACGTTCAGCGGCGAATGAAACAGGTAGCCCACGTGGGCTTCCCCCAGCATGGCGGTATCGTTATAGGCGTCCCCGGCCGCGATCACCCGGTAATTCAGCGTCTTGAACGCCGCCACCGCCTTCTGCTTTTGGTTCGCCTGCCGCAGGCGGTAATTGGTGATCCGGTTTTGGCTCACTTCCAAGCGATGGCAGAAAATCGCCGGCCAGCCCAGTTGCCGCATCAGCGGTTGGGCGAATTCCTCGAACGTGTCCGACAGGATCACCACCTGGGTCAGGGAGCGCAGTTCGTCGAGGAATTCCTTGCCCCCGGGCAGGGGTTGCAGGGTCCCGATGACCTCCTGAATGAGCGAGAGCGTGAAGCCGTGCTGGTCCAGAATGGCCAGCCTGCGGCGCATCAGCGCGTCATAATCCGGCACCTCGCGCGTCGTGAGCCGCAGTTCCGCCACGCCCGTGCGCTCCGCCACCGCGATCCAAATCTCCGGCACGAGGACGCCTTCCAAATCCAAGGTCACAATCGTTTGTTGCACCCGCCGATTTATTCAGAATCCGTCCGGGGTGTCCAGCGCGCGCCGCGGCGAAAAATTGTTGGGATTGCGCTTGCGTTCGGGCCGCAAATCCCGCACCCTTCCCCACAAGCATTAACCCTGCGCCGTCCGCGGAAGGCGCCGCGCGGTTGATTAAACTAGAAACGATAAAAGTAAACGATTTATGGCACGTCCGGTAACTTTGTTCACGGGTCAGTGGGCTGACCTCCCGTTGGAAACCATGGCCCAAAAAGCCAAATCCTTTGGTTACGACGGCATCGAACTCGCCTGCTGGGGCGACCATTTCGATGTGATCAAGGCGCAGGACAAAGCCTACTGCGACGACCGCCACGCCCTCCTCGCGCGCCATGGTTTGAAGACTTGGGCCGTTTCCAACCACTTGGTCGGCCAGGCCGTGTGTGACCTCATCGACGAGCGCCACAAGTCCATCCTGCCCCCCCACGTCTGGGGTGACGGCAAGCCCGAGGACGTCCGCAAGCGCGCCGCCGAGGAAATGATCAAGACCGCCCACGCCGCCAAGAATTTGGGCGTCCAGATCGTGAACGGCTTTACCGGCTCCAAAATCTGGCCCTTCCTCTACAGCTTCCCGCCCGTCAGCGACGCGCAGATCGAAGACGGCTTCGCCGACTTCGCCGCCCGCTGGAACCCCATCTTGGACGAATTCAAGAAGTGTGGCGTCAAATACGCCTTGGAAGTCCACCCCACCGAAATCGCTTTCGACATCGCCAGCGCGGAACGCACCTTGGACGCCATCGGCCGCCGTCCGGAATTCGGCTTCAATTACGACCCCTCACACTTGGGCTACCAAGGCGTGGATTACGTCGGATTCATCCGCAAATTTGCCGACCGCATCTACCACGTCCACATGAAGGACGTGTATTGGTCCGCCACCCCCACCGAAGCCGGCGTTTTCGGCGGTCACACCAAGTTTGGCGACTCCCGCCGCTTCTGGGAATTCCGCTCCCTGGGCCGCGGCACCGTGAATTTTGAGCGCATCGTCCGCGCCCTGAACGACGTCAATTACCAAGGCCCCTTGAGCGTCGAGTGGGAGGACATCGGCATGGACCGCGAGCACGGCGCCGCCGAAGCCGCCGCGTTCGTCAAAAAAGTCGATTTCGCCCCCAGCAAAGTCGCCTTCGACGCCGCCTTCGACAAAAAGAAGCAGGCCCAGTAATCCGGCCGCTTTTTTCATTCGGCCAATTCGCTTTGAATGGCGGCCCCCCGGGCCGCCATTTTTATTTTGCCGAATGCGGGGGCATTCTTTTCTCCCCCTTTGCCCTTTCCGCGGGACCAACCGGACTCCCCAAGCGGAGCCGTCACCCGTTTCTTGACGCTAATTCGCCCTGACGGCAATTCGCCATCATGATCAAGACGCAAGTCCAGATCCCCGATGAACTATTTCATCGGGCCAAGCGCTTGGCGGAAGAAAAGGAATGGTCCTTCGCCGAAGTGGTTCGACGTGGATTGGAACAGATCGCGCAAAGTAATCCGCCGCACCGGACCGCGGGCAAGGATTGGCGGCTGCCGGAAGGCCTGGACATGGGCTTGCCCTTGCTGCCGGAGGAGGAATGGACGGCGGTGTGTCGTGACGAAATTCTCCCTGCGCAACCATGATCGCTTTCGACACGAACTTGGCGGTCTATGCCGCCAATCGTGCTTTCCCGGCCCATTCCGCCGCGCGCCAGTTTATTACCGGCCTCGCGTTGCGGAAAGACATGGTCGTCCTGCGAATGGATGTTGGTGGAGCTTTATTTGAAGCTGCGGAACCAAAAGATCTTCCCGATTCCGTTCGGCCCCGCGCAGGCGGTGAACTTTTGCAACCACCTGCGCGGAAACCGGAATTGGACTTTGGTGGAATCCGCCCCCGTGATGGCCGCAGTTTGGGAACGGGCCGCCCGCGGTGATTTCGCCTTTCGCCGCCTCATTGACCAGTGTCTGGGGTTGGTGCTCCGCCATTATGGCGTCACCGAATTCGCCCCCGCCAACCCCAAGGACTTCCAAGACCTTGGATTCGATCGGGTTTGGAATCCTTTGGCGGGCAACCCCTGAAGCACGCTTCCCCGCGGTCCCAATTTAATCTCCGCCCGCCCGCAACCCGTGCTTCAAACCTCAATCTGTCCGGTGAACACAAAATCCGCGGGGCCGGTGAGGCGGACGTTCGTGAAGCTGCCGTTGGCTTGGTCGAAGTTGACCTCAAGATGGTCGCCGCCTTGAACCCGCACTTGGACCGGGGAGGTCAGTTGGTGGACGCTGGCCGCGATGAGCGCGGAGGCCGTCACGCCCGTGCCGCAGGCCAGGGTTTCACCTTCGACGCCGCGTTCATAGGTGCGGACCCGAATGCCACCTTCGGGGAGGCGTTGCACGAAATTAACATTCGTTCCCTTCGGGGAGAAATGCGCGTGGCGGCGGATTTCCTGGCCCCATTGCTGGACCATGGCCTGGTCGGCATCCGGCACAAAGAGCACGGCGTGGGGCACGCCGGTGTTCAAGGAATGGATCGTGGCCGGGCCTTGGGCCAGGGGGACGGACTCGTGGAGCCGGAGATCCTTGGGTTGGGTGAGGCTGACCGTGACGCGTTCGCCTTGAAAGGCGGCCTGGATGATCCCGGCCCCGGTTTCAAAGGTGAAAGCACGGTTCTGGCCGGTGAGGCGCTGGACGTAGCGGGCGAAGCAACGGGCGCCGTTGCCGCACATGTCCGCGTGGCTGCCGTCATTGTTGAAAAAGTCCCACGCCCAATCCGCCCGGCCGGTGCGGGCGGGGACGAGCAGCATGAGGCCGTCCGCCCCAATGCCGCGCTGGCGGTGGCAGAGCCGGGCGATTTGATCCGGGGTGAGCTGGATCGTTCCGGCCCGGTTGTCGAGCAGGATAAAATCATTGCCCGCGCCGTTCATCTTCGTGAATTCCAAAAGCATGGGGGGGACTTTAAGGGATGGCCGGGGGCTTTTCAACGGGCGATATAGTGCTTGCCACCCTCCGGGGCCGTTTGCAATGTATCCGCGTGGCAGTCACGGAAACCCAAGCTCGGCGCAACGCAGTCCAACCGCAATCCGCAGTCAACGCCCCCCGCATTCCGGGGGATTTGGAAGCCGCGATCACGCGGTCCCAAAACTATTTGTTGGGGGAACAGAAGCCCGAGGGGTATTGGATCGGTGAGTTGATCGTGGACACGACCATCGTGTCCGACTCCCTTGCGTACCACCACTGGAACCGCAAGGTGGACCCGGTCTGGCAGCGCAAGGCCGTCAACCACCTCCTCGAGCACCAATTGCCGGACGGCGGCTGGAACATCTATCACGGCGGTCCGGCGGAGGTTAACGCCACGGTCAAGGCGTATCTGGCGCTCAAGCTCGCGGGCATTCCCGCCACCGATCCGCGGATGCTCCGGGCGCGGGCCATGGCCCGGGCGTTGGGCGGTGTGCCCCGGATGAACACGTTCTCCAAGCTTTACTTGGCGCTCCTCGGCTTGTTCCCGTGGAATTATGTGCCCACCATTCCCTGCGAAGTCATTTTGATCGGGAAATGGTTCCATGTGAATTTTTGGGAGATGAGCTCTTGGAGCCGCTCCATGCTCGTGCCGCTGGCGATCATCAACCACTTCAAGCCGACCCGCAAACTGCCCAATTCCATCAATTTGGACGAGTTGTTCCCGGAGGGCTATCACGAGCGCGACCTCGCCATGCCCCGCGATCCGCAGACGTTTACGTGGCGGAATTTCTTCCTGTGGCTGGACAAGCTCCACAAATTCGCCGAGTTGTGGGTGGCGGGCGGGATTCATCCGTTCCGCAAGCGGGCTTTAAAGAAGTGCGAAAATTGGATGCTGGAGCGCTTCGAAGGTTCCAACGGCTTGGCGGCCATTTTCCCGTCCATCCTCAATTCCATCATCGCGTTGAAGGCCCTCGGTTATCCCGACGATCATCCGCAAATCAAACGCGCCGAACGGGAGTTGAAGCACTTGGAGCACGAGACCGAGACCACCCTGCGCATCGAGCCCTGCCTTTCGCCGGTCTGGGACACGGCCATTGTGGCCATCTGTCTGGCGGAATCGGGCGTGCCGCCCGGGCATCCGGCCATGAAGAAGGCGGCGGATTGGCTGATGGCCAAGGAGATTCGTTTCCGCGGGGATTGGCAGTACAAGAACCCGGTGAACGTCGAGCCCAGCGGCTGGGTGTTCGAATTCGACAACAAGTGGAATCCCGATGTGGACGACACCGCCATGGTGCTGCTGGCGTTGCGCAAGATTCCCACGGACGACCTTCGCAAGCGGGATGAATGCTTCCAGCGCGGGTTGAAGTGGATGCTGACCTTCCAATGCAAGGACGGCGGCTGGGCGGCTTTTGACAAGGATTGCACGAAGGGCATCCTGGAGAAGGTGCCCTTCGCGGACCACAACGCCATGCTCGATCCGGAGTGCGCGGACATCACCGCCCGGATTTTGGAGTTGGTCGGCTACGAGGGCATCAGCCTCGACGATCCGCAGGTCAAAAAGGCGCTGCAATTCCTCCGCGACGAGCAGGAGGAGGATGGTTCGTGGTACGGCCGTTGGGGCGTGAATTTCATCTACGGCACCTGGCAGGTGCTCCGCGGGATGCGGGCACTCGGTTTGAACATGAACGAACCGTGGCTGATCAAGGCGCGCGACTGGCTGGAGAGCGTGCAGCACGAAGAGGACGGTGGCTGGGGCGAGCGCTGCAACACCTACGACGACCCCGTGGTCAAAGGGCAGGGGCCGAGCACCGCCTCCCAAACGGCTTGGGCGGTAATGGGCTTGTGCGCCTTCGATGATCCGCACCGGCCCAGTTTGCAACGGGGCATCCAGTACTTGATCGACACGCAAAATGCCGATGGCTCTTGGACGGAGCACGAAACGACCGGGACGGGTTTTCCGCGCGTCTATTATCTCAAGTACGACATGTACCGGAATAGTTGGCCGTTGCTCGCCATGGCCACTTACCGGAATCTCCTCACCCGCACCCCCCAAGGGCAGGCTCCGGTTACGCCCGGGCGTGGCGACTTGGCGCGGGCCGTTTAGCGCCGCGGTCCGGATTTGCATTCCAGATCAGGGAACGGTATCTTCCGCATCGCTTATGGCCGAGCGCACCATTGTCAAAATTCGCAACCTCTCCAAAATCTACCGACAGGGAGAGGTGGAGGTGATGGCCTTGAACCGGGTCTCGTTGGAGATCGCCGCCGGGGAGTTTTTGACCCTGATGGGACCCTCCGGTTCGGGGAAATCCACCTTGCTGCACATCATCGCTGGGATTGACCGGCCCTCGGAGGGTGAGTGCTTGGTGCAAGGGATTGACGTGGCCCGGCTGAATGAGTCGCAGCTCGCTGATTGGCGCAACCAAAACGTCGGGTTCGTCTTTCAGACTTTCAATTTGATCCCGGTGCTCACGGCGGCGGAAAATGTCGAGTTGCCGCTGCTTTTGACCCGGCTCACCGGCAAACAGCGACGCGAGCATGTCGCGGCGGCCTTGGAATTGGTGGGCTTGGCGGACCGGCGGAAGCACTTGCCCCGCCAATTGTCCGGCGGGCAGGAGCAACGGGTGGCGATCGCGCGGGCCTTGGTCACCTCCCCCAGTTTGGTGGTGGCGGACGAACCAACCGGGAATCTCGATTCGCACTCCGCACAGGATGTGCTGAACATCCTCCAGACCCTCAGCCGCACCGTGGGGAAAACCGTCATCATGGTCACGCATGACCCCAAGGCCGCGGCGTTTGGCTCGCGCAGCATTCATTTGGAAAAAGGGGAATTGACCGCTTAGTTCGGGCGAATTGGCTTGTCGAACCGAACCCGGGGGGACTAAAAGGGGGGCGAACACAAGCCGTCATTGCCTTTATGAAACCAAGCCCCGTTTCTGCCCGGTTTTCGCCTCGCTTCGCCGCCGCCGGGTTCCTGGCCGCCGCGCTGCTGAGCGGCCTCGCCTCCGCGCAAGACACTCCGCCGGCCGCGGGTTCCAACGCCGCCCCGCCCGCGCCCGCCCGCGCCCCCTTGCCGCCATTGCCCCCGCCGCTGGGGTTGCCCAAACCCGGCCCGACCAATGACGCGCCCTACGCCCCGCAGCCGATCCTCCCCGGCGGGGTGGTGGTACCCCTCTACCCGCCGGATTCGCCCTTTTTGAACACCAACCGGGTGCGCGAAGCGGAACAGTATTCCGTCAGCACGCGCGTGCCCGGCCGGATCAACAGCATCATCCACATCCACAATCCCTCCATTGAGGTCCATACCGTGGATGGCGGGATGAACACGGGCGCCACGGTGATCCTGGCCGCCGGTGGCGGTCACAACACCTTGAATGTGGGCACGGAGAGCGCGGATTTTGTGCCCTTCTTTTTCAACTACGGGGTCAACACCGTCATTTTGCGCAACCGTTTGCGGAGTGATGGCTATAATCCGCAAGTGGACGCCGTCAACGACGCCCTGCAGGCGATTCGCCTCGTGCGCGCCCACGCCAAGGATTGGAACCTGGATCCCAAGAAGATCGGGATCATGGGCTTTTCCGCCGGCGCGGAGTTGTCGGCCCCGGCGGCGGTGTTCTTTAATGATTTTGACCAGAAGAACAACGATCCCCGTGATCCGTTGGCGGGCGTCACTTGCCGGCCGGATTTTGTCGGCATCGTGTATCCGGGGCCCTCCCCGTTCACCCGGGATCCCAATCTGCCGATCCCCCGCAACACCCCGCCGTCGTTCATCATGTGCGCGGGCTCGGGCGACCAGGGGCACGCCGTGTGGGCGGACCAGTATTTTGCGGCCATGCTGGCGGTGGGCGCGCCCAACTTGGAAATGCACATCTACGGCAACGGGCACCATCCCGGCAGCGGCTCCACCGGCGGCTTGACCGACCGGCTGGGGACGCCCATGGGCGCGTGGCAATATCGGTTTATTGATTGGTTCCGCGACCTGGGTTTTCTGCAAAAGCCCGGGGTGGAAACCCGGGCCGCCCAGGACACCGCGGCCTACGAAAAGCAACCGCAACGCCCCCGCGGCCAGCGCGGGCAGCGCGGCCAGCGCGGGGCCGGCGGCACCAACGCGCCCGCGGCGGCCGTCGCCGCCCCCGCCACGAATGCGGTGCCCCGTCCCTGATCCACTAAATCACCGGCTTATGAAAGCGTCCCCCAAAACCCAATCCAATCGTCGTCAATTCCTCGCCACTGCCGCGGCCGCGCTGCCGGCCGTTTGCCTGGCGGGCCACCCCGCCCGCGCGCTGGCGCGCGCCCTGGCCGACGGCCCCGTGGCCGCCGGCCAGCCGGCCGTGAAACCGCGGCCCATCGGCTTGGAGCTGTATTCCGTCCGGGGCGAATTGTCCCGGGATTTGCCCAAAACCCTGACCACCGTCGCCAAAATGGGCTACGAGGTGGTCGAGTTCTATTCGCCTTACTACGGCTGGAATTTCAAACAAGCCAAGGAAATCCGCACCCAGTTGGACGATTTGGGCATGCGCTGCCGTTCCACCCACAACAGCTACCAATCATTCACGCCGGAGGGGGTGGCGAAGGCCATCGAATTGAACCAAATTATCGGAGCCAAGTACCTCGTGCTCGCGGGCGCGCCGGGGGGCACGAACGGCGCCGAAGGTTGGAAGCGCCTCGCGGGCCGCTTGGCGACGGTGTCCGGCGAGTTGGCCGGCCACGGTTTGGCGGCGGGTTTCCACAACCACCAATCCGAATGGGCGAAAGTGGATGGCGACCTGCGCATCATGGATGTGCTGGCGGCCAACACCCCGCCCGAGTTCGTCCTCCAATTCGACATTGGCACCGCGGTGGAAGTCGGCGCCGACCCGGTGGCCTGGATCAAGGCCAACCCGGGCCGCATCAAGTGCGCGCACCTCAAGGATTGGGCGCCCGGCGAAGCGAAGGACGAAAAGGGTTTTCGCGTGCTGTTCGGCGAGGGCGCCACGCCGTGGCGTGAGGTCATCGCCGCTTTGGAGGCCACCGGCGGGGTGGAATTCTATCTTTTGGAGCAGGAGGGCAGTCGGTTTTCGGAATTCGAAACCGCCCAGCGCTGCCTGGCGAATTGGAAAGCCTTCCGCGCGCAAGGTTGAGGGCGGCGGCCTTTTTGCGATCGCGCCGTCGGGGTGGACTTTGGGGCGGCGGGAGGTTAAAGTCACCCCGTGCATACTGTAACATCCGTGAACCTGACGCGCGATTGCGTGGCGGTGCAGATCCCCAGCGGGGAGACCGTGACGATTCCGGTGGGAACGTACGTGGACATCACCCAGCGGCTGGGGGGCAGCTTCACCATTCGCGGCTACGGCGGCCTGTTCCGGGTCGGGATGGCGGATGCCGATGCGCTGGGCTTGGATCCCGTGGCCGAGGCGGCGGCAGTGCCCGCTCCCTCAGTGGGGGAAGGGCCGGTGGATGAAAAGCAGGTGTGGGAGACGTTGAAGTCCTGCTTCGATCCGGAAATCCCCGTGAATATCGTGGACCTGGGGTTGGTGTACGACTTGCACATCGCGACCCTGCCGAGCGGCAACAGCTTGGTGCAGGTGAAGATGACACTGACCGCGCCCGGTTGCGGCATGGGGGCGACGATTGCCGGGGACGCCCAGCAAAAGCTCCTTTATCTGCCCGGGGTGGAGGAGGCGGAGGTGGAGATTGTTTGGGATCCTCCCTGGCACCAATCCATGATCACCGAGAACGGGCGCAAAGTTTTGGGCTTGGAATAAACCCCGTTTTCATTTCCCCCGCTAAAAACCATGCAAGTCTCCACCGTGATTGGCTGCCCGTTCTGCGGGCAGAGCTTTGAGCTGGTCATCGACACGAGCGTGCCGGACCCAGTTTTCACGACGGACTGCGAAGTATGCTGCCGGCCCTTCGAAGTGCTGGCGGAATGCGAGCCGGGGGAGATTCTGGTCTTGGAAGTTATCGGTGGTTGAGGG
>CAIYZC010000750.1 GCA_903930565.1 uncultured Pedosphaera sp. | reverse complement strand
TCCCGCACCCACGCAGCCACCTCCTCCGCCGTCGCACATCGCCGCGCCACGAGCGCCGCCCGGCGCGGGTCTTTCGGCTCCCAAAGCGGCAGCCCCCGCTGCCGCAAAAAGTCCTCATAGTCTAAACGCAGTTCCTCCAAGCTGGCGCGCGCCACATTCGTGAGCTTGAGTTCGGTCTTTTTGGAGGTGCCCGCCGCCTGGCTGCCTTCGGCGATATTCTGCACCCCTCTCCGCGCGGCCTGCACCATCTGGTCATGCGTGCGGCTCCTTGGGCTGACGTAACGGTCGCAAAACCGCACGGTCACATCGTAGCATAACTGAGCCACTTGGAAGCTCTTGAGCTTCGGGTAGCCGCCATGCTGCGGAATGAGCGGTTCGGGGTCCATGCGCTGCCTCGCCATTGTCCCCAAAACCTCACCGGGGGCAAGCCAGTTTCGTCGGAGTTTCGTCCATTTAGTCCATTTAGTCCATGCCTCCTCCTCCCGCGCTCGTCTCCCCCGGCAGCGCCCAAATCCGCCCAAACTTCCCATCATCCTGCGGCCGCAACCCGCCCCAACTGGGATCCTTCTTCTTAAACTCCTCGCGCAAATGCCGGATCAGCCGCAAATCCTCCTCCTCGGGCCGGCCAAAACCAAGCTGGTAAACACTCCCAAATTCCTCCGCGTTGCCCTCCCCCGCACCGGCCATGGCTTTGCCATGGAGCAAATTCTTTGACTCATCGGGAATCGCTTCGGAAATCTCCTTGAAGCGCTTTTGTTGTTCCGCCAGCGCTTTTCCAAAGCCCTCCTTGTCCTTCTGCGAGACAACCTCCCCGGCATGGTTCACCAAGGCCCCAAGCTGCGCCGGCGCGCCAAAATGCAGCGCCCCGGTCAGCCAGGTGGCTCGCACCAGCCACTTCCGCACCGACTGCAACCATTCGCGACTCAAGGTGATCTCGACACTGCCCCAAAATTCCGGCTTGGCATCCGATCCCGGCTTCACCGGCTTCAAACGCTTGAACAACGGCACCGGCCGCCGGGTGGCCTCGTCCCAAACCACGATCCGCACTTTCAATTCCACCAAGTTCTTGAGATCATACCATTTGGCCGCCAGCGGTACCAAACTGAACAGCCGCGGTCCCTCCTTCCATTCGCTGGTAAAGGCGTCCAAAATCGCGTTCATGTGTTGATCCCAGATCACCTCCATGCGGGCCCGCGCCTGAACGAGTTGTTGAATAATGGCGGAACCCTGCTCATGAACCGCCGACTCCACTCTTTGCAACTGCTCCATCACCCCTCTCAACTCCGCCGGCACCGGCGCCTTGGCCTGCAAAAGATGCTCAATGCGGATCCACTTCTCACACGTTTTACATTGCACACTCTGATTCCCCGCTTGGTCGGCTTCCACGCAATCCTGGATCGAAATCAGTCCTTTGTCCGACGTGCGGTTCGGGCAACTTGCTCCGCAAGGCACAAATTCCTTCTTCTCCAGGCCCCGCCCGTTCCAAAAGCCGTCGTCCGACACCCCGATCCGGTGGATAATGTGATTCATCAACCAGTCGCCCAGGCGATGGCAAACCGTGATCCGCAATTTTTCCTCCATCAGCTCGATCCGGGCGGCGGCGCCGTAGTCGTCCCGGACCAGCATCCCCTTCCGCCAATGTACGGCTTTCCGATAATCCTCCCGGCCCAGGGAGAATTCCCGCAGCCGGAATATGAGCAGAAAGATGATGTCGGGCACTTTCTCAAAGCCAACGCCGTTCTTCTGGCGAAACATGACCGTCCGTCGCACTTCGACGGCTTCCCTGGGTTTGGCCGTCTCCCAGGCCTTTTCCAGATCAACATCCGGCTGCTCGCCGACCATCTGCGTCACCAGCAGCAGATCCCCCGTCCCCACGGGGCCGCCTGAATAGCGCGGACGGTAGGCCAGTTCATTGATTTCCATCAGTTGAATCAAGGCTTCGTGGTGCTCCACCGGATATCCTTCGACCCCGTCGCGCCCGGCCTGGGACCATACCCGGGGCAAGTCGCTTTTTTCAATTAAGCCATGCCCGTTCTTCGTCGTTTCGTCATCCAGCAGCCGGGCCACCGCCCGGCACAGCCAATCCGGATTGAGGATGACCACGTCCTCGCCGGCGGGAAGATCTTCGCGCCAGAGCAAAGCCCCGATGAAATGCGCCACCCGGATCAATTCGCCTTGTTGATCCTTTTCATTCAGCCCATGAAGCGTGCAAACTTGGCGCACCGTTTCCCACCGCAAGAATGCCTGCTTCGCACGGGCAAGTTCATCCAGCACGCCTGCCCACCCCGGCAACCACCTGTGCAGGCACTCGGATTGGCGATGCGTAACCAGTCTGGCGATTAGTTTCCGCAATTCGGGGATGCCCGTGCCATCCAAGCTGTCCACCGTCTGGATGTGCCGGATTATGTCGCCATACTTGGCCCTTAATCCGTCCAAAGTTATGGCATCGTCCGTATCGCAGGACTTACAGAAGGTGAAAACCACGTCGATTG
>CAIYZC010000749.1 GCA_903930565.1 uncultured Pedosphaera sp. | reverse complement strand
GACAAGGATACAAGAAGTGGAATGGTTAATAGCTTGTGCATGGTATTAGTTGTATTGTTTCGTTATGAGATGCGCCCAACCTCACCGTTTTTATGTTCCATGTGGTCGAGCAAAAGAGGACGATGTTCGATTACCAAAAAAAGTTAAAGCAACTGCCGTACTCTTATATTCCCGTTTCTGAGTGTAAAGCTTGGGAGACTGAATTAGCAGGGCGGCCACAAAGACAACGGGCTGAGGAAGCGAATGGCGACGGGGATTTTGACGGCGCATTTCTGGATAAAGACCCCAAGGACAAAAAAGATAAGTCCGTCGTATATGAGCACGAGGAAGTAACGCCAGAAAAAATCAAAGCGCTGGTACACGCTGTGGCCGAAGAAGCGATTTCACTGCTATTGCCTAAAAAATTGGCCAAAATGCGTGACGATAAACAGGAAGCTAAAAACATGGCAAAATTGAGAGCTGCCAGTGAGAGGAAGAAATGAACGATGGAAATGAACAATCTGATCGTTTGTTAAGGCTCAAGGCAGCGGCTGCCCGTTTGGGTGTCAGCGTTCGGACGGTGTATCGTCTCGTAGCCGAAGGCCAGTTGCCACTGGTTCATGTCCGTAGTTGTTCGTGTCTGAAAGAGGCGGATTTAATCGCTTACATCGAGCGGCAACAAGGAAAGGAAAAATCATGATTAACACCATTTACAAACCAAAGGGATCGCGGATGTGGCGCTTGAAATTACGCCTCCGCCCGGAGGATGGAAAAATTCAGGACGTATCCCTCGGCACGTCCGATAAACAGGTTGCCGAAAAATATCGCGGCGAACGATTGCGGCAAATGGAGCATGAGCGGGCCGGGTTTATTCCACCAAAAGCCACCAGGGACGCGGCGCAACGTAAGCTGGCGGACCATTTGCAAGACTTCCTGGGAGACATGCGGCGGCGCGGCAAATCGGAAAAATACCTGTCAAACATTGAATATCGGGTTGGTAAACTCATTTCTGATTGTAGCTGGAGTGTGGCCAGAGATGTCACGGCGGATTCATTTCAAGCCTGGCTGCGCGGCAAGCAGGATTTGAAGGACAAGACGGCAAACGATTACCTGGAAGCGGCTCGGTGTTTCTTCAACTGGCTGGTGAAGCTCGGTCGCGTCGGGTCAAATCCGCTGCTCTCCGTGGAGAAGGCAAAAACCAAAGATGGCAAGGCCGATGAAGTGCGGGCCTTTAGCGATGATGAAATGTTGCGTCTCCTTGCCGTGGCTGGCGAGCGTAAGACCGTTTATTTGATGGCTGTCCAAACAGGCTTGCGGAGATCGGAACTTGAGGCGCTCAAGTGGGCCGATTTGCATTTGCAGGCCGTCACGCCGTTTGTAAAAGTGCGAGCTTCGACCACTAAAAACGGCAAGCCTGCCGATATTCGGTTACTTCCTGAGTTGGTTTCGGCCCTGGCTGAAATTAAAACTGACGGCACAAACACCGATGAACCCGTTTTCAAATCCATTCCTCGGATTGAACGATTCTATCGGGATTTGAAAAAAGCCGGTATTCCACTCCAGGACACGTTTGGGCGTAAGGCCGTGTTTCATTCGCTTCGTCATACCTTCGGCACGAATTTGGCGCGGGGTGGGGTGGCAAGTCGTGTTGCCATGGCTTTAATGCGGCATAGCGATCGGCGGCTGACGGATAAAATTTACACCGATGAAAATTTGCTTGGCACCTGGTCGGCGTTTGACCACCTTCCGAACTTTAGCGAGCGAGCATCACAAATAGCCTCACAAATTTTAGGCGCAAGCGGTCATTTGGTGTCACCGGCTGGCACAACGAGTGGCGGGGCGGAAGTGAATAAAACCCTTGCAAACATTGATGAAAGTCACGTTTTGACACTACCTGGCACAACGGGGCACGAAAAGGAAAATGGCGGGAGTGGCGGGGCTCGAACCCGTAACCTCTGCCGTGACAGGGCAGCGCTCTAACCAATTGAGCTACGCCCCCGCATGGGCTGGCAAACCTAGAGAAATAATTCAGGAACGTCAATTGCGAAGTAAAAATATTCGGGCGGCAGACGCCAAGGAGGTGGGGGTGGGGAACCCCGCTGAAGAAACGTGCTGCCGCCCGAACACAGTTAATTTATGACGTTCGAATAGGTTGTCAACTCTGCATCTGCAAGCTTTATGACCCGAATTTTGCAGGGTTGGTTAAGCGGGTGCGGGCCAATTGCTTCGCTAGTTTGATGGCGGCGCTCATGCTTGAAGGATTCGCCCGGTTTTGCCCGGCGATATCGTAAGCCGTGCCGTGATCGGGCGATGTGCGGATGAACGGCAGGCCTAGGGTCCAGTTCACGCCGGACTCGAAACCGATCATCTTTAGCGGGCAGAGCCCCTGGTCGTGATACATCGCCACCACGGCGTCAAATTCGCCTTTGAAAGCGTGATAGAACAATGAGTCTGCCGCGAGCGGGCCGGTCACGTCGGGGTTTTTCTGACGAGCCGCGTCCACTGCGGGGGTGACAACCTTGATTTCCTCGTCGCCGATTTCGCCGCCCTCGCCGGCATGTGGATTCAAGCCGCAGACGGCCACGCGGGCGCGCGGCAAACCGAGGTTGCGGCAGGCTTGCGCGGCCAACTCGATGGCCAGTTCGATCTTTTCCTGGCTGAGAAGTTCGGCCACCAATCGCAGCGGCACATGAGTGGTGGCCAGCGCCACGCGCAGCCAGCGGCCCCGGTCGTCATGGCCGAGCAGCATCATGATTGTGCGACTGGTGCCGGCAAGTTGGGAAAGAAATTCGGTCTGGCCAACAAAGCTAACCCCAGCGCGGATGATGGTTTCCTTGCTGACGGGTGCCGTGACGAGCGCGTCAAGTTCGCCGTGCAAGCAGCGTTGGGCCCCTTCGGTCAACCAAGCGACGGCGGCATGGGCGGCGGCAGGCGAGCCGGGCGTGAGGTCTGCGGGCAGGGGTTCGGGCAACGGATTGATAATGGAAAAACGTTCGCTCGCATTTCTGGCGGAAAAATCTGTCAGCGGAAGATCGAGGCCGAGTTTTTGGTTAAGCTGGCGCAGGTGATCGGCGTCGCCGATGAGCAGATAACAGGTCGGGTCGGAGGTTGACTCGGCGGCGAGGGCTTTGAGGGTGACTTCCGGACCAATGCCGGTGATATCGCCGAGGGAAATGCCGATGTGCATAAGTTGATGATATGAAATTGTTGGTTGATGTTTTCAACCACGCCGCCACCAACCAACGCGGACAACTTAAAAGTAGCGGACGAAAGTTTTCTTCTTCAGGCGATCGATCCATTCTTTCTGGACTTTGGTGCGCTCTTTGGCTTGCAGTGTTTTTTCGATTTCGTCGCGCAATTCGCCGAGCGGTTTGGTGTGGGCGGGGTGGGTGTCTTCGACGAGCATGATATAGCAGGCGTCTTCGGTCTCGATCACGCCGCTGTGTTTGCCGGGTTTCAAGGCGAAAGCGGCTTCGGCGAGTTCTTTGCGGAGCACGGAGCGTTGCACCCAGCCCCAGTCGCCGCCCTGATTGCGTTGGGAGCCGGTGGAATAGACGGCGGCCATTTCCGAAAAGGCCGCGCCTTCATCGATCTTGCCGATGATTTCCTGCGCGAGTTTCTTGCGGGATTCCGCTGCGGCGGCGGCGGTGCTGTCGAGCACGATCATGCGGAGCTTGATCTCGTCCTCGACTTGGAATTCGTCCTGATGGGCTTTGTAATAGGTCTCGATTTTGCGCGGCGAGATGACGACCTGTGCGGAAACGTTTTTCTGCCGCATGGCATCGATGATGATTTGATCCTTGATTTGCTGGCGGAAGGTCTCGTAGGTCATGTGTTCGGCCTGCAAGGTCTTGGTGAGCGTGGCGCGGTCGCCAAAGCGTTCGTGGACGCGGTGCTGGACTTCCGATTCGATGATGTTTTCCGGCAGCGTGTAGCCGGCGGTCTTGAATTCCTGCAAGATCAACTCCCGTTGCACGAGGTCTTCGAGCGCGTCGTTCAACGTCTCCATCAATCTCTTCTGGTAGGCATCCGGCTGGTTGGCGTATTGGCGGCGCAGGAGTTCCACGGCGCGGCTGGCGTTGGCCTCAACCTGCTGGTAGGTGATGACGGTGTCGGCGACGATGGCTTTGACGCCGTTGGCCAGTTCGGCCGGGGCGTTTGTGGCGGCGAAAACAATCAGGCTGGCCAGTGATAAGAAGCGAGAAAATCTCATGCGATTCGCGCGCATCCTACGCAACGCCGCCGGAGCGGTCAAGCGTCGGGGTCAACGAATGCCAGGCGGGCCGGGCGGGCGGCAATCAGCGGGGCAGGACCTGTTTGATAGCGGCGCAGAATTCGGCGAGCGTGAAGGGTTTTGGGAGGCAGATTTTCTTTTCGGCTTCGAGAAATTTCCGGGTCGGCTCGCTGACGAGATCGCCGGTGATGAAGATCATCCGCTCGGTCAGGGCGGGTTTGAAAACGCGCAGTCTGTCGTACACTTGACGCCCATTCAGTCCGGGCATCTTCCAATCGCACAGCACGATGTCGTAATCACTTTGCCGCAGAAGTTTCAAGCCCAGAGCGCCATCGGTGACGGTATCCACCGTGTAGCCGAGCCGGCCCAATGCTTCGCTGATCATCGCGAGAATAGTCGGCTCGTCATCGATCACGAGGACCCGTTTGCCGGTGCCTTCGGGCGGGGCATTGGGTTCGGGGACGGCGGGCGGCGGGTTGGCGGGGCGGTTTTCGTGCGTGGCCGGCAGTTCGATCAGGAAAGTCGCGCCTTCGCCGGGCCGGCTGGAGGGGGTGATGTTGCCGCCGTGTTCCTTGATGATGCCGTAGCAGAGGCTCAGGCCCAGACCAGTGCCTTCGCCAACTCCCTTGGTGGTGAAGAAGGGGTCGAACAGTTTGGTCAGGTTCTCGGCGGTGATGCCGGGGCCGCTGTCTTGGATGGTGATGCGCACGTTCGGGCCGGCCGTGGCGGTGGTGAGGTTGATCCAGCCTTCGGGCTGGTGCGTCGCGATGGCCTGCCGGGCGTTATTGAGGATGTTGACGAACACTTGTTGGAGCTGGTGGGAATCGCCCATGACAAGTGGCAACTGCGGCGCCAGCTGGCAGGTGACCTTGATGTTGTTCGTGCGCATCTGGTAGCCGAGGATGTCCTGCGTGGCTTCGATGATCTGGTTGACGCTGACGGGCTGGCGTTCCGGTTGATGGCGCCGGGCGAAACTGAGCAGCGCCAGCACGATGCGCTGGCAGCGTTGCGCGTTCTTGTGGATCATGTCCACAAATTCGCCGTGCTTCACGCTGAGGGCGTCCTGCTTGAGCAATTCGGAGAAGCCCATGACGGTGGTCAGCGGATTGTTCAGTTCGTGCGCGACGCCGGCGACGAATTCGCCGACGGCGGAAAGTTTTTCGCTCTGGATCAATTTCGCCTGCGTGGCCTGCAGGTTCTCGGTCATGCGATTGAAGGCTTGGGACAATTCGCCGAATTCGTCCCGCGATTGCACCGCGACCTGCCGGGAGAAATTGCCGGTGCCGAGGGCTTCCACGCCGGCCCGCAACTGCTGCAAAGGCTCTGTCACTTTATGGACGAAGAACCAGACGAGCAGGGTGACGAGCGCGGTCGCGGCCAGGCTGATGCTGAATATCACCCGCTGGGTGGCGTTCAGCGCCTGCTGCCAGTCTTCCTTGGAGCAGAGAACCGCGTAGGTGAGCTTGCCGCCGGCCTCGTTGCCGGGCAACGGACCGAACAGCCCGAGAAAATGTTCGTCCCCTTCCAGTAGCAAATCTTTGATGATGTAGGGCGGTTCATCGGCTGTGTCGTTGTCGCAAAACAGCCGGGGCGTCTCGGCGATGACCTGCTGCTGTCTTTTTGGCGACATGGAGGTGGAGGAAATGATGCGCTGGCTGCCGGGCAACATAACCACGAGTTGGCAGCCCGTGGCAAACTGGCTGCTGGTGGCGAATTGGCTGCTGGTGGCATTCTGTAGTTCTTCAGCCAGCGAGTTCTCGACGGCAAAGGTGATGGTTCCGATGGTTTCATCGGTGGCGATGTCTTGGATTGGCAAGGCGACGAGGTCGTAAAGTCTCCCGCCGAATTGTTGCAGCCCGACTTTCTCGGTGCCTTTCTTGGCGAGGTTAATAAAGGCGGCACAGTTGGTCTCAAATTCCCCGGTCTTGAACTGGGGATCCTGCGCTTCCACCAATGCGGGGCCGTTGAGTGGCTGGATGAGGACGACATCGGCTACTTTTTCGGCGAGCAGGTCGGCGATGAATTTTTGCAATGTCTTGACGCCGGCGGGATCGGGCGGCGTGGCGGGTTGGGCGGGTAAGCCATCGTTGGCCGACACGGCGGCGGCGGCCTTGATGCGCGGCTCGTTGACTATGTTGCCGAAGCGCAGCCGCAGTTCCTTTTGCCGGGCCGCGAGCATGTGCTGGAAGAGCGCGTTCCAAGCAAGCAACTGGTTACGCGCGTCCATCTGGGATTGGGCCGCCACGCGCCGATTCACCAGCCACATGGAGGTGATGAGCGCGAGCAGCATCACCAAAATCACCGGCACAATCACCTTGGTGCGGAAACTCAGCAGGATTTTCGTCTTGAATTGGCCCATGAGTCAGTTGGGCTTGACCGTGGCGGAACCGGGGAAACCGAGGGTGAAATCCGCTTGGACGCCGCCGGTTTCCAGGACGGTAATGGCGGCGACTTGGCGGGGGACGCGTTCGTGCCAGGCCACCAGATTATATTTGCCCGGCGGGACGTTCGTGATG
>CAIYZC010000748.1 GCA_903930565.1 uncultured Pedosphaera sp. | reverse complement strand
GCTCGATCACGGCAAACTGTACGTCGCGGGCGGCGGGGACATCTGGTGGGGCAAGAACCAGGCCTGGCTCAAATGCATCGATCCCGCGGGCACCGGCGACCGCACGACGAATGGTGTGATCTGGAGTTACCCGCTCGAAAAACATGTCCTCGGCACGGTGGCCGTCCACGATGGACTCGTTTTCCTCGCCGATTGCGGCCGCAAAATGCATTGCGTGGACGCCGTCACCGGGCAGCCGTATTGGACGCAGGAAATCAAAGGCGAAGTCTGGGCCTCCCCCATGGTGGCCGACGGCAAAGTCTACTTGGGCACCCGCGAGGGGGAATACTGGGTGTGGGCGGCGACCCGCGAGCGGAAGGTGTTGTCCCAAACCAAATTGAGCGGCCCGATCAACGGCACGACGACCGTGGCGAACCAGACCTTGTACATCAACACCATGAAGGAGCTCTTCGCGGTGAAACAAGGGGCGCATTGGTCCCCGCCGGTCGCGCCCTGAAGCGCGGTCGGTCCGCCCTCAAAGCCGCGGCGCGGCGAACACTGCGGGATTGATCACCTGCGCCGGCCGCCGCCCCGCTTGCCAATCCAGAATGGCCTCCGCCGCGGCCCGGCTCACGCGCTCGCCGGTGGTCGTGGCGGACGAGGCTTGATGGGGCGAGAGCACAATGTTGGGGGCCGTGCGTAACGGATCATCCGCGGGGAGGGGCTCGGTGTTGAACACATCCAGCGCCGCCCCGGCGATCCACCCTGCGCGCAAGGCTTGCAGCAAGGCCGCTTCGTCCACGAACGCCCCGCGGGCGGCGTTGATGAGGCGGGCCGTGGGTTTCATCCGCCGGAATTGCGCCGCGCCCAGCATGCCCCGGCTGCGCGGGGTGAGCGCGGCATGGATGGAGAGGAAATCACTCTGCGCCAGCAATTCGTCAAACGTGACAAAATGCACCCCGGGCGGCACGTCCTCGGAATGCGGATGCGGATCATGCGCCAGGATGCGCAGGTCGAAGCCCAGCGCCCGCCGCGCCACCGCGCGGCCGATGCGCCCGAACCCCAGCAGCCCCAGCGTCTGCCCCGCCAGGTCACTCCCCCATTCCGGTTGCCAGAGGCCCGCCCGCATGGTCGCCTGGCCCGCGGGAATGTTCCGGGCCAGCGCGAGCAGCAGCGCCAAGGTGTAGTCCGCGACCGCGGCGTCCGTCAGCCCCGGGGTGTAGGCCACCACCACGCCCTGCCGGGTCGCGGCGGCCAGGTCGATCGCGTCGTAACCGACCCCCCAGCGCGAAATGATCTTGAGCCGTGCGGCGGCCGACGCGGCCAGCACGGCGGCGGTGTAATGGTCCGCCCCGCCGGCGATGACGGCGTCCACGCCTGTCAACAGCGCGGTCAATTCCTCCCCCGCCAGGGCGCCGCGCGGTTCGACCACGACTTCACACCCGGCCGCCGCAAGCAGCTCGCACGCGGCCCGGCCCACCCGCACCATGGGCGTTGCCGTGATCAGAATTTTCCAGGCCATGGCGCGGGCTGTCGTTTAGGGGGTGAGCGCCTTCAAACGCATGGCCGCGGCTTGCGCGGGCCG
>CAIYZC010000747.1 GCA_903930565.1 uncultured Pedosphaera sp. | reverse complement strand
TGGCTCCAATGGGGATGATGGAATTTATGTCTTGGTGAAGGAAGTTATCGAGAACGCCAGTGATGAGTTCATCATGGGCCATGGCAAGGAGGTCCAGATCACCTTGGAAGGCAGCACCGTGACCGTGCGCGATTACGGCCGGGGCATCCCCCTGGGCAAGGTCGTGGAGTGCGTGTCCCAAATCAACACGGGCGCCAAGTACAACGACGACGTTTTCCAGTTCAGTGTCGGTCTCAACGGCGTGGGCACCAAGGCCGTCAACGCGCTTTCACGGGATTTCCGCGTGCGCAGCCATCGCGGGGGCGAATTCGCCGAAGCCAGTTTCAAACAGGGCCGGATCAAAACCAACCGCACGGGAAAATGCGAATCCGCCAAGGAACCCGACGGCACGTTGATCCGGTTCGAGCCAGACCCAGAGATTTTCAAGACGGTCGAATTCCGCCAGGATTTGATCGAGAAACGCCTCCGGCACTACAGCTACCTGAACACCGGCCTCCGGCTGGTCTTCAACGGCCAAACCTTCCAATCCAAGCACGGGCTGCTGGACTTGGTGATGGACGACCTGCGCGGGGACAACAGCGAACCGATCTATCCGCCGTTGCACTACACGGGCAAAACGCTCGAATTCTGCTTCACCCACACGAACAGCCGCTACGGCGAGGCCTTCTACTCCTTCGTGAACGGCCAGTTCACCTCGGACGGCGGCACGCACTTGAGCGCCTTCCGCGAGGGTTTGCTTAAAGCGGTGAACGAATATGCCAAGGCCAAGTACGAGGGCGATGATGTGCGCGAGTGCATGGTCGGCGCCGTGGCCATCCGGCTCAAGGATCCGATTTTCGAATCGCAGACCAAGAACAAACTCGGCAACACCGAAATCCGCTCGGAATTGGTCAACCAAGTCCGGGAGGAGTTGCTCCACTTCTTCAACCGTAACAAGGAGGTCGCCGAAAAACTCCTCGCCAAAGTCGAGGACACCCAGCAGCTCCGCAAGGAACTCCAGGAGGTCAAAAAGCTGGCCCGCGAACGCGCCAAGGCCATCACTTTCCGCATTCCGCAGCTCAAGGATTGCAAGGTCCACCTCGACAAAGCCAAGGGCAAAGGCAAGGGTTCCATGGTATTCCTCACCGAAGGCCAGTCCGCGGCCGGCTCCATCGTGAGCTGCCGGGACGTCAATTTGCAGGCCATCTTCGTCCTCAAGGGCAAGCCCCTCAACGTCTGGGATCTCAAGCGCGACATCGTCTACAAAAACGACGAGATGTACAACCTCATGCGCAGCCTCGACATCGAGGACAACATCGAGCGCCTCCGCTACGAGAAGGTCATCCTGGCCACCGACGCCGACGTGGACGGCTTGCACATCCGCAACCTGCTCATCACCTATTTCTTCCGCTTTTTCGACCAACTGGTTCACGATGGGCATTTGTATATCCTCGAAACCCCCTTGTTTCGGGTGCGCAACAAGCAGCAAACCAACTACTGCTACTCCGAAGCGGAGCGCGATGAGGCGGCCAAAAAATTGGGCAAGAATTGCGAGATCACCCGCTTCAAGGGCCTCGGGGAAATTTCCCCCGCGGAATTCCGGCAATTCATCGGCCCCGACATGCGGTTGAGCAAGGTCGAGTTCGCTTCCAAAGCCGAAGCGAACGGCATTTTGAGCTTCTACATGGGCAAGAACACCCCCGAGCGCAAGGACTACATCATGGCCAACCTCGTTGTTCCCGTGGAGGAATGACCCGGACCACCCGCGCCCACCCCAAAACTTTGCATTGATCCATGGCTGACCCCACCCCTTCCCAACCGTCCGGCACGCCGCCCGGCCAACCCGCCCAACCCGGCCAAACCACGCCCCCCAACTCCCCCCACGTGGAATTGGAAAACGTGGACGTCGCGCCCCCCGCGCCTTTCGCCCCTGGCAAGCAGGACCTGGCCCTGCACCGCCGCGTCAACACCAGCTTCCTGGATTACGCCTCCTACGTGATCCGCGACCGCGCCATCCCGCGCCTCCAGGACGGCCTCAAACCGGTGCAACGCCGCATTCTTTGGTCCTTGCATGAAAAGGACGATGGGAAGTTGATCAAGGTCGCCACCATCGCCGGGCATTGCGCCCAGTTCCATCCCCACGGCGATGCGGCCATCATTGACGCCTTGGTCGTGCTGGCGAACAAACGCTATTTCATCGAGCGCCAGGGGAACTTCGGGAATATCTACACCGGTGACCCCGCCGCCGCCGCGCGGTATATCGAGTGCCGCCTCACCGAGCTCGCCCGCACCGAACTCTTCAATCGTGACATCACTGAGTTCGTGCCCTCGTACGACGGCCGTAACCAGGAACCCGTCGCGCTCCCGGCCAAAGTGCCCGTGCTGCTCATGCTGGGCACCCAGGGCATCGCCGTGGGCATGTCCTGCAGCATCCTGCCGCACAATTTCCCGGAACTGCTCCAAGCCCAGATCTCCATCCTCAAGAACCAGCCCTTCAAGTGCCTGCCCGACTTTCCCACCGGCGGCCTCATGGACGCCCGCGAATACAAGGACGGCCGCGGCAGCATCAAGGTCCGCGCCAAGATCAAGGCCCGCGACGACTCCACGGTCGTCATCACCGAGATTCCGCCGAACACGACCACGGAATCCCTCGTTGAATCCATTGAGGACGCCGCCCAAAAGGGCAAGATCAAGATCAAGACGATCAACGATTTCACGGCCGAGAATCCGGAAATCGAAATCAAGGCCCCCAACGGGGTCAGCGCCGACCAACTCATCGACGCCTTGTATGCCTTCACCGACTGCGAAATCTCCATTTCCAGCCGGATCATCGTCATTCGCGACAATCGCCCGATCGAAATGACGGTTTCCGAGGTTTTGCAGGACAACACCAGCCAGTTGGTGGCGATCCTCAAAAAGGAACTCGAACTGCGCGAACGCAAGCTCCAGGACGAACTCCATTACCGCACGCTGGAACGTATCTTCATCGAGGAGCGGATCTACAAAAAGATCGAGCAGTGCAAAACCAACGAGGCCGTCATCGCCGCCGTGGTCGAGGGCTTCAAGCCCTTCAGTTTGGAATTGGTCCGCGCCCTGGTCCAGGAGGACATCGACCGCCTGCTGCAGGTCCGCATCCGCCGCATCTCCCTGTTCGACATCAATCAGCACCGCGCGGAGATGGAAAAGGTCAAAACCGACCTCGCCGAAACGCGCAAAAACCTCAAGAACCTGACGCGTTACGTCATCGCCCACTTGGAGGGGCTGCTGGCCAAATACGGGCCGCAATACCCCCGCCTCACCCGCAGCAGCCGCTACGACGAAGTCGACGCCAAGGAAGTGGCCTTCAAAGCCTTCAAGGTGGCCTACGACCGCGAATCCGGTTACCTCGGCTACAAGGTTTCGGGCGATGAGTTCAAAATGGACTGCACCAAATTCGACAAGTTGCTGCTCGTCTTCAAGGACGGCCGCTACAAGGTCATCGAACTACCGGAAAAGCTGTTCATCGGCCCCGACCTGCTGTTCTGCAGCCTGCCGGACCGCGACCGGGTCATGACCATCGTTTACGCCAACCGCGAAATTTCCTGCCTGAAGCGTTTCACCTTTGGCGGCACGATCTTGAACAAGGAATACACCTGCCTTCCCGAGAAATCGAAACTCCTGTTCTTTGAAGCCGACACCCCCGCGGAATTGTACATCCGCTACAAACCGGCGCCGCACCAAAAGATCAACCAGCAGACGTGCAAGCCCGAAGAGGTGGCGGTCAAAAGTGTGAAGGCCCAGGGCAACCAATTGACCATCAAAGAAATCGCCTCCGTAACCAGCCGCCCCACCCGCGGCTGGGACGCCACGGCCACCACTACGAAAGTCCATTTCGCCTAAACAACTCGCCCCCCGCCCGCACCAGCGGGCGGGCGTCCGTGCAGCCGGTCCATAATTCCATCGCCACTCCGGCGGTTCTGCGGCACACTGCCCCCGGCAACTGAAGCATCTATGGATATCAAAAAGGCTGTCATCACTGCCGCCGGCCCCAGCCAGCGCACCCTGCCCTTGCAGAAACTCGTGGATCGCAACGGCGAAACCAAGACCGCGCTGGCCATCATCGTCGAGGAAGCCCTCCGCGCCGGCACCGAGGAGATCGGTGTCGTGGTCCACCCGGGGGATGAAGACACCTACCGCGCCGCGGCGGGTCCCCATGGCCGCCGGCTGGAATTCATCACCCAGGAGCAACCCCTCGGCTACAGCCACGCCGTCTGGAGCGCCCATCGCTTCACCGGGTCCGAACCCTTTCTGCTGCTCGTGGGTGACCATCTTTATCTCAGCCGGGAACCGCGCGGTTGCGCCCAGCAACTGGTCGCCGTGGCTGCCGCCGAAGCCTGCTCGGTCTCCGCGGTCCAAGCCACCCACGAGAGCAAGTTGCCCTATTACGGTGCCGTCGGCGGCCGCCTCGCCGACCATCGCAAGGGACTTTACCTCGTCACCGAAGTCCGCGAAAAGCCCACCCCCACCGTCGCCGAACAGCACCTCATCGTCCCCGGCCTGCGCGCGGGGCATTACCTCTGCTTTTTTGGGATGCATGTGCTCACGCCCGCCATCATGGACTTGCTGGGCGCGGAACTGTCCACGGGCAAGGCCACCAGCCTGAGCCAAAACCTCTCCCGCCTGGCCGGCCGCGAGCGCTACCTGGCCGCGGAATTATCTGGGCGGCGTTATGATATCGGCCTGAAATACGGCCTCCTCACCGCCCAATTGGCGCTGGCACTGGATGGCCCCGCCCGCGCGGAAGTCCTCGCCGGCATCGTGGAGTTGCTCGCCCAGGAGCCCCGTTAATCCCCTCCCCCACCCTCCGCCATGGCCAACCGTCTGCTCTCGATCATCACGGCCGCCGATCCGGCGGTGCGGAACCGTTCGTTGGATGAAGCCTGCGCGGGCCTGAGCCTCGCGGAATTGCTGGCCGAGACCGCGGAATTGGAAAGCTTCCGCCGCGCGGCCGACAATCTGTATGAACGGGTGCGCGCCCTCTTCTTCCTCTACGCCATCCACCGCTTCCACCTCCCCACCCGCCTGCCCGCCCGCGGCGGCGGCACGTTGCCCTTCAAGGGTTTCAACTACCTCTTGGACCGCCGCTTCGAGGAGGCACTCGACCAATTCCTCACCGCCCAGTCCGCCCACGGCCCCAGTGACGCCCTGTCCTCGGGTTTGGCCGCCGTTTACCAACGTCTCGGGTTCCAAACCCTGGCCGACCAGGTGCGCCGCAGCGTCCGCTCCGTGCGCGGCAATCAATGGATGTTCCGCATGGGCCATCCCGCGGACCATCCCCTGCGCCTCCGGCCCGAATTGCTCGAACCCGGCGCCGACGGCGCCTACCCCATCCTCCGCGAGCACACCCCCGTCCGCATGGACCTCAGCCACTCGGGCTGGAGCGATATCTTTTTCCTGGGCATGGATTTTCCCGAAGGCGCCCGGGCCCTCAACGTCTCCATCGACCTCGGGGTCCACGGCCGGGACGCGCATCCCCGTCCGCCCGTCGAAGCGTGCCTGCGCGTCATCGATGAACCCCTGCTCCGGCTGACGAGCGTGGACTTGGGGGCGACGGCGGACATCACCTCGCTGGCCGAAGTCTTCGATTTCGCACGCGATTACCTCGGCCTCCTGAAGGCCGCCATCATC
>CAIYZC010000746.1 GCA_903930565.1 uncultured Pedosphaera sp. | reverse complement strand
TCGGCCTGGGGGACCCGAAGGGCGGCGCGGCGGGTGGCTCGCTGAATCTGCTCCAATGGCCGACGCTCAATCACCACTGTGAAATCACCAGCGGCGTCCGCGAGGCCGAGTGCCGTGCGTTGATTCGCGGCTTTTTTGCGGAGCAGCGCGCGAAGAATGATCGGGAGGCCGACGCGCCGGGGCGGGCGGAGTAGGGTGGGTGCCGGATTTGTTGTGCCCCTCCGGTAGCCGGATACCAAGTGGCAAATGGGGAGGCCGGCGGTCAGCCCACCGTCCCCGGTGGCGGCGGTCCGGAACTCAACGGGGTTCCCAAGCAGATTTCAATTCGTGGACTTCCAGGGCGCTGACTTGCGCCGGGCCGCCCTTGGATTGCAGGGCAAGGGTGTGGTTCTCCGCGGGTACGATGACGCCCATGGGCATGTAGAGTCGGCCGTCGTTGCCAAAAATGTCGATCGAGGTGCGGTCCACCAGCAGGCGCAAGCGGATTTTGCCGTCCACCAAAGGCAGGGTGGCGGTCTTGCCCTGGCAGGTGAGCGCCTGTTTGGAGACGTCGTAGGTCACGGGAATGCCGCGCAGGTTGAAACTTAGTTCCGTGGCGGCACCTGGTGCGATTTCCGCAGCGAGGTCAAAAAGTTCGCCCTGGGTGGCGGCCAGAGGATTCTCGCCCGGGTTCATGGTCAAAGCCCGGAAGGTATGCGAACGGGCGCGGAGGGAGGCGTGTTCGCGCACGGGATTTGCCAGCAACCGTGGTCCGTCGGCGGTGGTGCGCAGGGTGAGTTCGACGGGCAGGCCCATCATTTGGTTGAAGGGCATGCCCGGGGTGGCCATTTGGCCCCAGGGCACGAGGACGCGCCGGCCGTCCGCGGCGGGGATGTCCGTGTAGGTTTGCGAGGCATACCAACAATTGCCTTCCTCCAGCGGGAAAGGGCCGGCTTGGGGGGTGAATTTCTTCCCGTCAAACTGGCCGACGAGGTAGCGTCCATTGCCGCCGTAAAAAACCCAGCGGGTGGTTTGGCGGTTGCCGTCCAAGGCGATCTCAAAGAACTCGGGGCACTCGCTGGTGCCGGGGATGGTCACGCCCGAGAGCCGTTCCCACTTTTTCAAGTCCGGCGACGAAAACAGGGCGTAATCGCTGCCGGTGAGGTACAGCGCCATGAGCCATTTTTTCTCCGGCGCGTACCAGATCACCTTGGGGTCGCGGTTGCCGCCGGCGAGGTTGGGCAGCACCGGATTGTGCCCGTACTTCGTCCACGTGCGGCCGCGGTCATTGCTGTAGGCCAGCCCCTGGGTGAACGGCTGGCCCGCGGCGGTGAAGATGCAAACCAGGGTCTTTTCCGCGCCGGTTTGGAAGCCGGCGGTGTTGTTCCAATCCACCACGGCCGAGCCGGAGTACATCGTGCCGTGCTCGTCGGGGTAGAGCGCGATGGGCAGCTCCCGCCAATGGATGAGGTCGGGGCTGACGGCGTGGCCCCAGTGCATGTTGCCCCAGTTCCAGCCATAGGGGTTGTGCTGGAAGAAGAGGTGGTACTCGCCGGCGTAGAACACCAAGCCGTTCGGGTCGTTGTTCCACCCGCGGCGGGGTGAGAAGTGGAATTGTGGCCGGAGCCGCTCGTGATAAAGCGTGTCGGCGTTCTTGATTTCGTCCGTCTGATCAATGGAGGCCAGGCCGGCGGAGGTTTCGTAGAGCCGGTCCACTTGGAGCCGGGCGGTTTGGCCGGGAAACGCCGAGACATCCACATGCGCCCACCAATCCGGCGCGCCGTCCGCGAGTTCGATCTCGAAAGGTCGCGGGGCTTGCCCGGGCAACGTGAGCGTCACTTGGTGCTTCGGACCGCCGGTTTTGACCGGCAGGTTGAGATAGCGCTTGGTGAGGGTGAGTTCGCGGACCGGATTACGCAGCAATTTGGCGGGTGGGCGGTCCACCGCCGACACGCCGGCGGGGAGGTGGTCGGTCTGCACGATTTCGTCCACACTAATGTGGCCCCAACCGCCGGTGGCGTTGTCCACAATTTGCAGAATGGCGGCTTTGCCGACGAACGCGCGGACATCCCACGCCCCGGGGATGAGCCGTTCGGAGCCGCCTTCGGTGGCGTTCGGCCCAGTCGCGTTCCGTACCACTATGCCGTCCACGAGCAGATTGATGCAGGTGCGTTCGGGGTCCAGGCCGCCGCCGATCAGGAAGGTGATGAACGGCCGCTCCAATGGGAAAGGGGGCGAGGTGAGGGTGCCGGTCGCGCGGTCGCCGCCGTGGAAGGAGTTCACCAAGCCGTGGCCGTGGAAGCCTTCCACGTGCATTTGGTTGGGCAGGGTGCCTTGGGCGGGACCGGGGCCGAACGCCGTGCCAGAGGTTGTCCAAGCGCCGTAATCTTTCCCCTCGAAGTCAGCGATCAGAATATTGTCGGCGGCGCGTCCGGAACCCGCCGTGGCCAGAAACCAGCACAATCCAACACCGGCCGCCAGCGCCG
Organism: uncultured Pedosphaera sp.; assembly: GCA_903930565.1. Taxonomy (GTDB): domain Bacteria; phylum Verrucomicrobiota; class Verrucomicrobiia; order Limisphaerales; family Pedosphaeraceae; genus CAIXFN01. The sequence continues at coordinate 11,735 of CAIYZC010000746.1, read as the reverse complement.
CGCCGCGCCGGGGACGCGAAACGACCTCGCGCCCGCTGCGACCCGCCGCGCGCGGGGTTCGACTTTTTGCTGATTTCTTCATGGCCCCACGTTGGGTTCAGCGCCGGGGCAGCGTCAAGGTTGCGTTTTGGCGTGGGTTGCGTTGACACCGCACGCGCGTCCGACCGAAGCTTCCTTGCCTGCCCTCGGGTGTTTGCCGCTGAAAAAGGAAACCGCAGATGTCGACGGGAGCAAACTGCAGCGTCCGGCCCGACATTTCATGGGCGTCGTTTGCGGTTGAGCACCCGATCCAGGCGGCCACGGATCCAGCGCAGGTGCAGAATGGGATACAGGTTGCCCACGATTTGGACCAGCAGCGACCACCCCAATGCGGTCCAGGCATGGTGCAGAAACTCGTGGACTTGGAAGGGGAGGTAGAGCAGGGCCGCCCAAAAATGGGCCGCCTCGGCGCCTTCGAGTTCGCGGGTGACCAAGCCGGGGTTCTCGGGGTGCCGGTTGAGATAAACCTCGGGTTGCAAATGACGCAGCGGGGTGCCGCGGAGCAGCTCGCCAAAGCCGGGAACGGCGAGTCGGCGATACAGTACACCCCGGAGTTCCCATTCCCGCACGGCCCGCAGGCCGGTGGGCATTTTCAGAATGAACAGGGGGCGGGCCAGGCGGACCCAACCCAAAAAGCAGAACATGAACAGCAGGGCAAACCAAGGTGAGCCGTAGCCCAACTGGCGGCCAAACAGGAACAGCGAGGCGGTGAAACCGGCGGTGACCACCAGCAGGACCGCGATGTCACGAAGCGCTTTCATGGGGCGGAAGCGGACGTGCCGGAACCTGCGCAATTATCAGGGCGCATTCGGCGTTGACGGCGGTGGATTGCATCGCGGCCAGAGATTGACGCAGAACGGGGCCGTAGGCAAGGCGGGCGGTGGAAACGAGATCGCTTCTCGGGGAGGGGATTGCGAACAGAAGGCCATGAAGGCAACAAAGGCGGAAGTGGGCGCGTTTGGGGCGCGCCGCGCGCGCGCTCACCCAAAGCCGCCTTGCCGGCCGAGTGGAGGCCCGGCTACCTTACTTCTATGTCGGTTTTGGTCCGACACCGTTTTAATGTTCAGGATTATTACCGCATGGCGGAGGTGGGGGTGTTGCGTCCGGACGCGCGGGTGGAACTGCTGAATGGAAGGATCATCGACATTTCACCGAGCACCCCGCTGCACGCCGGTTTGGTCAGACGATTGAACGACGTTTACAGCGCACTCGTATCGGATCGTTGGCTGGTGGGAGTCCACAGCCCCCTCCGGCTGGATGATTATTCCGAACCTGAGCCGGACTTACTTTTGCTAAAACGGGCGCCGGATTTTTACAAAAACCAGCATCCCCGCCCGGCGGATGTCTTTTTGTTGATCGAGTTTTCGGACAGCACGTTGGACTACGATCGGGAGGAAAAGGTGCCGGCCTACGGGCGCGTCGGCGTCTCCGAGGTTTGGATTGTGGATCTGATCCACACCCGGATTGAGGTTTACCGCGAGCCGCATTTCGGCGGGTATACTTCCCGGACGGTCAATGCGCCGGGCGACGCGCTGGCGCCGCAGGCTTTTCCGGATGCGGTCCTGCAGGTGGCGGAATTGTTCAGCCGGTGACGAGGTAGGGTAGGCTGGGCTTCTGGGAGGGGAGGGGGAATCTCGCGCTAAGCCGCGAAGCCGCGAAGCGGACCAAGAAAGCGGGCACTGGCCGCAATCCGGGGAAAGGCACGGTGGAATCGCGGGAACTTCAAGGTGGGCGTGATCGCGGGGGCTTGATTTAACGGCAATTTATCGGCAGTGAAAGATGCCGTGAAAAGGCCGGCGCGATGAGTTTTGCTCCCAAATACACCATCACTGCCAAGACCGCCGCCGCCCTCATGCGGATTGAGGCCGCCCGGCAGGCGGTGGTGCATTTGCCCATCACGCCCGGCGTCCTGGCCACCTTGCGGGAAACGGCCCGGCTGTATTCCACCCATTGTTCCACCCAAATCGAAGGCAACCAGCTCAGCCCGGCGGAGGTGTCGCAAGTGCTCGCGCAATCGCAACATTTTGCTTGGCGGGAGCGGGATGAAAAGGAGGTCTTGGGATCTTACGCCGCCATCGAAAAAGTCGAGCGCCTGGCGGCTGCGGCCGCGCCGGTCACCGAAGCCCAGATCCAAAACCTGCACGCCTTGGTCATGGCGGGGGGAACGGCCAAGGTTAGGCCGACCCCCTATCGGGACGGTCAAAATGTGATCCGGGACGGGCGCAGCGGGGGGATCGTTTACCTCCCACCCGAAGCCGTCGATGTCCCGGGCCTGATGCGCGAACTGGTTTCCTGGCTTCGGCAGTCCGAACCGGAAGGGTTGCCCTGCCCCCTGCGCGCCGGCATCGCCCACTACCAATTTGCCACGATCCACCCGTATTACGACCGCCACGGCCGCACCGGTCGGCTGTTGACGACCTTGATTCTGCAGTTGGGCGGCTACGGATTGAAGGGCCGGTACGCGTTGGAAGAATACTATGCGCGGAACCTGGGCGCGTACTACGCCGCCCTGACCATCGGCCCATCGCACAATTATTATTTGGGGCTGGCGGAAGCCGAGATCACGCCATGGGTGGAATATTTCTGCCTCGGCGTGGCGGAAAGTTTCGAAAATGTGCGCCGCCGAGCCGAGCAAGCGGCGGCCACGGGGGCACGAGATTTGGCCCCGCTGCTCCGGCAGTTGGATCCCAGGCAACGTCGTGCTTTGGAACTATTCCGGCCCGCCGAGACCATCACCAGCCAGGACTTGGAGAAGCTGTTCAGCATCGCGCAACGCACCGGCCGCAATTGGCTGACGGAATGGTCAGGCACCGGCTTCCGCGTCGTGGTGGGTGCGTCCAAAAAGGGGCGTCGATATCGTTTGGCAGGCGGATTCCGGGAGTTATTGGGAACCTAATGCGGCGGAGGATTCGCCGCGAAACGGACAAAAAACGCAGAAAGGAGTGCTTCCTCTCAGCGCCTCGGCATCACTGCGGGAGAAAATTTTTTCTGTCCTGATTAAAAAATGGGTCGGCTTTGGTTCAATTTTTTCCTCGCGGCGAAAAAATCGAAAAGGGTGGCGGCGCCCCCTCACGGGCTTGACGCCATCGACCGTAGTCGATCACCGTGGGGTCCAGATAGACGGAACCGTCGCGCAACTTGGTGGTGCCGGCCAAGGTGGTTTTGTAGGTCTCGGTGCGGCGGCTGCCCGTGCCGGTATTGACTTTGCTCCCGACGTAAACCCAATCGGAATCGGGTTCAGTGTGGCCGTTAAGCACCGCGAGCATGACATGCACGAAACGAATCCAGCCCGTAGCCGGTTCAATTTGGTAGCAGGCGATCAGATGCCACCCGGAGTGGCCGTTATGGCTTTCCCCACCCTTGCCAATTTGGATGGTGGTTTTAACCTCCAAACCAGCGGGACGCTCCCCGGGTTTGGCAGGCGGGCGGATCAGATCGGGATAGGCTTGGTTGGAGTTGTGCTTGTAAGGGGAGTGTTCACTCAGGGCGTCGCACAAAACATTGGAAACCAGTCCGCTAAAGTTGTTGCCTTGGATGTACTGGGGGAGCGTTTTCGCCCCGTTGGCCACGAGATTGGAATTGATCCGGGCGACCAGCGATTGGGTGGCGTTCAGGGCGGCCGCCAAGTGCTCCGGCCTCAGGCCTGTTGGAAGCGGCACGGCGGGACGGAAGTATTCTCGGTTCGCGACTGGCGGGTTCCCATCGCCCGGGGGTGCGAAGGCACCGGCAACCAAGCGGGCCAGTTGGGTGCCGAGCGCGCCAGCAACCGCTTCCAGGAAATCCAGGCTGAAATTCTCGCGGCCGTTTTCCAGACCGGACAAATATTGATAGGAGATCCCGGCGCGAGCCGCCACCTGCTCCTGGGTGCAACCCTTGCGTTCGCGCAATTCGCGGGCATGCCGCCCAATGATCATTTTCGCATCCATTTCGCCTTTGGTTGATACGGCATTTTTGCTTGCTTGTCTTTCGCCTATACTTGAAAGTCGGCCATTGCTTATGCATGAGCTTTACCATACCGACTGCTTCACCTGGCTGCGGGAGCGGCCGCCGGAATCGCTGCACGCGGTTTGCACGGATCCGCCGTACGGGCTGTCGGAATTCAGCGAGAAGGAGTTGGCGAAATTGCGCGCCGGGCGCGGCGGGGTTTGGCGGCTCCCCCCGACCATTGGCGGAAGCCGGCGGGATCCACTGCCGCGGTTCACGACCTTGACGGATTCGCAAAAACTCCAATTGCGGGAAAACTTCCGATTGTGGGGGGAGTTGTTGCTGCCCGCCTTGGTACCGGGGGCGCATGTGTGTGTGGCGGGGCATCCCATGCTGCAACCGTTGGTCCAAATGGCCATGGCGGATGCCGGTTTCGAAATCCGGCCGGCTTTGCTCCGGCTCTATTTCAGTTTCCGAGGCGGGGACCGTCCGAAAAACGCCGAGACGGAGTTTCCGGAGGTGTGCGTCACCCCCAAGGCCGCGTACGAGCCATGGATGTTGTTTCGCAAACCAATTTCGGAACGGACAGTTGCGGAAAACCTGCGCCGGTGGAAAACCGGCGGTTTGCGCCGCCTGAACGTGGACCGCCCTTTGCCGGATGTGATCCCCAGCGGGCGCACCCCGGACCGGGAAGCGGCGATCTCGGACCACCCCTGCCTGAAGCCGCAGCATTTGATGCGCATCTTGGTGCGGGCCTTGCTCCCATTGGGCGAAGGCGTAGTGCTCGACAGCTTCATGGGGTCCGGTTCCACGATTGCGGCGGCGGCGGCGGTGGGCTATCAAGCGATTGGGTTGGAGTTGGACGCGGATTATTTCACCCTGGCGCAAAAGTGCGTGCCCCAATTGGCGGCTCTCTACCCCCATTTCAAAGGCGCGGACACGGAGATGGAGGCCGGTTACGGCGGGCCGGGGTCTCCGGTAGTGGCCATCGGCGCAAAGCGCGAACAATTGGATTTCGCGCTGGCGGATGCGCCGGTGAGAACTTTGCCATAGCGGGCGGATGCGACAGGGCAAATCCCGGTTTAATTAGCCGCGCCCTCCCCCGCCCAAGGCTATGGCCGCCAGGCAAAACGCCGAGAACTCAGAGAGAAACCGGGGGACAGCGCGGCGAAGCAGACAAGTTTAACCGCAGGTTTCGCAGATCGAAACGGAAATGTGGGATTGGGCAAGGGATTCAACCGCGAATCTGCTTGGCCGCGAAAAAGCGCAAGAGCCGCAAAAAGGAGTTCTTCCTCTTCTCCGCGCCTCCGCGCCTCCGCGGGAGAATCGTCTGGTTCTTTGTTGGGCTGGGAGAAGCGTCGTCTTTCCTGCTGGGTCGTGATTTCGGGTGTTGATTTAACGGCAGTTTAGCGGCAACTTAACGGCAGCGAAAGATGCCGTGAAAAGGCCGGCGCCATGTGTTTTGCCTCGCACTACACCATTGCCTCACAACATCAACAGGTGTCGGGAGTGTGGAAAGAGGGAAGCGGAAAGCGTTGCGAATGAAATGGATTTTAACTGGGTGCCTTTTGGGTTTGGTGGCGCAGCAATTGGTCCTGTGGGTGATTTGCGAGATCGTCGCGCAATCGTTGGCCTTTGAGGTTTCCCGCGGCGCCGTCGATCCGTCTTTTTCCGAACTTATCCTTACGCGGCGAAATTGGATTCTTTATGCCCTGGCTTTTTGGGCTTTGGGAGCCCTGATTTTTAATGAAGCCATTTTCCGAAAGCACGAGAGACGCATGACTTTGGTTGCGTCGTTCATTTGTTATTGCCTTCTCAACAGTACCATCGCGATCCTGGCATGCATCCTGCCCCGCCTGCCGCACTGCCCTTGAAAAAACGGCCGGCGTGGCGAGTCAGAAGCGTCGCGAGGCGACCTCAAGTTCTGCCGCGGCCACGTCGCGGGGCAGCTTCACGTGGTGGTCGGAAATTCATCCAATACAAGATGAATTCGGTTGACGTCGGGCATTTGGTAAGGATCGAAATGGCACTGAACCGCCTCGCGGACGTTTAAGCGTAGCTCAGGCCAAGCAGCGGCGTCGGTCACGATGGAATGACCGAGGGCACGGGCGATAAATCCGCCATCGGAGGGATCTTCAGTAATCTCGAATACGATCTCGCGCATGGCCTCAACTCACCGCGATGGGCCTCGAAGGAGAAGCCCATTGCGCAGGGATCGCGGATGGCCACGGGGGAGCGAAAGGTTTGGATTTCCTCTTTTAGGCAAACAGCTTGGTCACTGCGCGGGCTTTGACGAGTTCGCGGGGTTGTTTGAGGTGGTTGTAAACGATGGTTTCGGGGTCGATGCCGAAGGCGTGGTACATGGTCGCCAGGACTTCCATGGGGTGGACGGGGTCCTCGGCGGGGCTGCTGCCGGTTTTGTCGGACTTGCCGTGGACGTAGCCGCGCTTGATGCCGGCGCCGGCCATGATGGAGGTGTAGCAATAGGGCCAGTGGTCGCGGCCGTCGGCGCTGTTGCTGTTGCCGCTGGTGCTGACGCCTTTTTGCGGGCTGCGGCCGAATTCCCCGATGGCCACCACCAAGGTTTCGGCGAGGAGGCCGCGCTGGTCGAGGTCCATGAACAGGGCGCTCAGGCCTTGGTCGAGCATGGGGCCGGACTGGGTGGAGATGCGCTTGGTGAGATCGACGTGGGTGTCCCAGGAATGGTTGTCGGAGTTGGCGACCTTGGGCCAGATGACCTCGACGACGCGGGTGCCGGCCTCGATGAGGCGGCGGGCGAGGAGGCAGCTTTGGCCGAAGGTGTTGCGGCCATAGCGGTCACGCATGGCGGCGGGTTCCTGGGCGAGGTCAAAGGCGTTGCGCGCGCGGCCGGAGACGATGAGGTCGAGGGCGCGGGTGTAGTAGCCGTCCAAGTTGTAATTGGCGACGGCTTTTTCCATGTCGGGCATCGCTTGCTCGATGGATTCGCGGAGCTTGGCGCGGCGCTGGAGGCGGAGGGCGAAGACCTCGGGGGGGAGCTTGAGGTCGTCGGTCTTGATCCGGTCCATTTTGGCGAGGTCCATGTCATCACCCTCGGGATAGAGGGTGTAAGGGTCGTAGGCCTTGCCGAGGAAGCCGGCGGCGCCGCCCTTGCCCACGACGTTGCTCTCCTGCAAGGGGCGGGGGAGCATGACGAAGGGGAGCATGGGCTCGGTGCTGGGGCGCAGTCGGACGAGCTGGGAGCCGAAATTGGGGAAGTCCTTGGGATCGGGCGGTTCGAGCTGGCCGGAGGGGCTGACCTTGTCGGTGGTGTAGCCCGTCATGATCTGGTAGATGGCGGCGGTGTGGTTGAACAGGCCGTTGGGGGTGTAGCTCATGGACCGGATCATGGTGAACTTGTCGTTCACCTGGGCGAGCTGGGGCAGGACTTCCGAGAAGCGCGTCCCGGGAATCTTGGTGGGGATGCTCTTGAACGGGCTGACCATGTTGTCGGGCAGGCTTTCCTTGGGATCCCACAAGTCGAGATGGCTGGGGCCGCCTTGGAGGTAAACCATGATGACATTCTTGGCCTTGCCCCAGCCGGGGCCGCCGCCGTTGCCGGGAGCGCCGGGCGTGACGGGCGCTTCCGCCGCCTGCGCCTGGAGGCGGAAGAGGGAGCCGAGGGAGAGGCCCAACATGCTCGCACCGCCGATGCGGAGGAGGTCGCGCCGGGTCATTTTGAGCTGGGGATCGCAGAGATCGCTGCAGGTGCCGCCGGGTACTTTGATCATACTTTGGGGATGGTTGAGGTCGTGGTGGTGGCGAAAACGGTGGAAATCAATGGTTGAACAGGAAGCTGGCGTTGTTGATGAGTGCCCAGGCGAGGTCTTGGACCACGGTCAGGCGTTGGTTTTCCAATTGTTTGGTGCTGTAGCGGACGTCCTCGCGCAATTGCACGAGGAACGGGTCCAGCAGGATGGGTTGCTCGGCGGTGGCGAGGGCCTTCTTGAGGACCGTGAACCGGGGATCGACGGGCAAATCCGCCCGGGCGTCCACGACGGCTTGTTTGTGTCTCCAGAAGCCGATGTCGCCGGCGCGGTAGTAATCGATGATGGCGGCGGCTTGTTCGGGCTTGCGCTGGCCGGCGGGGGCGCGGAGCGCGTCCGCGACGGCGGCGGGCAGGCCGAACTCGAGCGGCTCGGCGCTGTCGGTAATATACAGGCGGAAGCGGCCGATCAGGAAGGAGTCGGAATACTTCTGCTGCAAGCGGAAACGGAGGCTGAGGCCGTTCGTGCTGGTCAGCGGCGTTTCGAGCTTGAAGGTGGCGACGTGGCGTTGGATGCCCGGGGCGCCCGCGACGGCCCAGCCGTTCCGGCCGGGTTCGACAATGCCGTCGATGGCTTGGGCGACCGGGTAATCGTTCTGCGAGAAGTCGGCGCGGGCCTCGGTGAGTTTGATGGGTTTTTCGGGGTTGTTGGTGCCCACATTCCATTTGAGGTCAATTTCGCTCAGGACGAAGTTGCCGTCGTTCGCCCGGCCGGGGCCGAAGCGGGGCAGGCTGTCATCGGGCAGGACTTCGAGCATGAAGCCGGTGATCTTGGTGAGCTTGGTCTGGGCGGCAATGCGGTAATCGGCCCGGCCGTTGCGCTCGGTCGAGAGGATGGAGCCGTCGGCTTGGCGGACGAGTTTCGCGCCGTCCGTGGCCGTGAAACTGGTGGGGTCCACCGGGGTCCAGATGGTCTTGGGATTCGCGGCCGGCTGGGTGCGGATTTCCCACAGGGCGGCGTCGGAGGGCAGGAGCGACTCATAGCGCCGGAGTTCGCCGTTGGCGGTATCGATGCCCGCGTTGCGGCGCTGCTCCACCTCGGCGCGGAGGAACTTGGTGTCCTCCTCATACGTTTGCAGGCCGGCTTTGGCGGCCGCAATGGCGGCCTCGCGGCGCTTGGTGGCCTCGGTGATGGACGGGGCGAACTTGACCTCCAGCGCCGTGAGTTGGTTGGTGATCTTGAGGTGATCCTCCTGAATGGACGTGAGGACGTGCAGGGTGTTCGTGATTTCAGCTTCCGTGGCGGGACGATTCAGCACGCGGAGGAACACGGCGTCGGCGAGCTTGTGGTTGTCGGTTTCCTTGGCGACCAGATCCGCGAGCGCGTTCTTGGGGTCGTCGATGGCTGTGGAAACCGTGGGGCCGCTGAGGAGGGCCATCACGGAATCGAGGCGCATGTCGGCGGAGCGTTCGCATTCGCACGCGCTTTGACGGGCGGGGCGGCCGAGGGTGGCGAGGAGGCCGCTGCCGACATCCTGGGCGGAGTCGAACAACTCCTGGGCGCGCTGGCCGGGCTTCGCCCCGGGAATGGCGGGCGTCGAGCCGGTGACCTTGAAGACGGCGTCAAAGAGCGTTTCGGCCGGGAGGCGGCGCGCGAGTGCGTGGGAGTAATTGCTATGGTCGTCCTCGTTCCACTTGTTAGCGTGCAATTCCAATTGGTAGGTGCGGGACTTGCAGATGGCGGCGATCAATTTCCGCGTGTCGAATCCGCCGGCGATGAATTCCTTGGTGAGATGGTCGAGGAGCTCGGGGTTCGTGGGGGGATTGCCGGCACGGGTGTCGTCGAGCGGTTCGATGATGCCGGCGCCGAGGAGGTAACCCCACAGGCGGTTCACATAGCTGGAGGCGAAATAGCGGTTGTCCGGCGTGGTGATCCAGGCGGCGAGTTTCTCGCGGCGGGTGGCGGTGTCCGGGCTGGTGTTCTTGGCGGGGTAGGGGAACACGGGCGGGGAGACCTTGCCCGTGCGGTCGTGCTTCACGTCGCCGCTGGTGGCGTCGCTGATGATTTCATACAAGGGCTTGGAGCCTTCGACATCCGTGCCGCCGATGCGCTTGCCCTTGGCCTCGGCATCTTCCTTGAGCGACACCTGGGCGAAGTAGGCGGTCATATTGTAATACTGGTCCTGCGTCCAACGCTCAAAGGGATGGTCGTGGCATTTGTTGCAGTTGAACCGGGTGGCGAGGAAGAGGTGGGTGGTGTTCTCCATGGCCTCGGTGGGGGTGCGCAAGATCTTCCAATAGGCGGCCGCGGGATGTTCGCGGTTCGAGCCGGAGGCGGTGAGCACGGAGCGGACGAATTGGTCGTAGGGGACATTCTTGGCGACCTGGTCGCGGATCCAATCGCGGAGGGCTTCGGCGCCTTCGCGGCCGAGGAACTTGCTGTTGCACTGGAGCAGGTCGGCCCATTTGTTGGCCCAATGGTCCACAAACTCGGGGCTGGCGATGAGGCGGTCCACCAAGGCTTCGCGCTTGGCGCGCACGTCGGCGTGGTCGGCGACAAACGCTTGGGTTTCCTCGGCGGAGGGCGGCAGGCCGGTGAGGTCGAGGCTGGCGCGGCGGATGAAATCCAAGTCGGTGCAAAGGCCGGACGGGGCGATCTTCATGCGCTGCCATTTGGCGGCCACGAGTTCATCGATTTTGCTCCACACCGGCGGGTTTTCCCACGCGAAGCCGGTGCGGTCGCCCATGACCGTGAGGGTCGTGGCGGTGTAGTTGCCTTGGTAGCGGGCGAGAATCGCCGCTTCACCGCGGCGTTGCGTGGCGACCAAACCGGTGACGTCGGTCACGGCGACATCCGCATTGCCGCTCTCGATAAAGGATTCCGCGGTCACATCGCGGACCAAGCCGTCCGCGTAGGTGGCGAGGACGCGCATTTGCTGTTTGGCGCCGATTTGCTGCACCACGGGGTTGGTGGGGAAGAGGTCGATTTTGGTCACGCGCGGCGACTTCATGTCCAACACGGCGCCGGAGGCGATCCATTGGCGGAGCACTTGGTAATAAGCGCTTTCGACCGTGGCGCGGCGGCCGCCTTCGTGCGGCACTTCGGCGACGGCTTTGAGGAGCATCAGGCTGTCATCGGGCGAGGCGAGATTGATGCGGCGGGAGGCGAGGTCGTCGGTGAAGGCCCGGACATCGGTCTCGGGATCGTAACCGCGAAGGGAGAGTTTGAACCCGGCCTTGCCGTCCTTGGCGCCGTGGCAGGTGCCGGCGTTGCAACCCGCTTTGGCGATGATCGGGCTGACATCGCGGATGAAATCGGCGCGGTAACCGGCGGTTTGGCCGGTGACGTTGACCGAGACCGTCGCGGACTTTTCGCCCAGCGTGGCCGTCAATTGGCCGATGCCGTCGCCCTCGGGATGGCACACCCCGCGGGGGGACACCAAGGCCAGGTGCGCGGGAACTTGGAATTTCACCAGGCGCGTGACGTCCACCGTGTCGCCGGATTGCAGTTTGGCGACGACCAGGAGTTGGGCGTATTCGTTGCGGCTGGTGAGGCGGATTTGGGCGGGCTGGATTTCCAAGGCGACCACGGTTTGGCCGGCGGGCAGGGATTCCGGGGTGAGGGCGGGTTCGGCGGGCGGGACGCGGATGCCGGCCCAGGCGGGCGGGACATTGTTCGTGGCGGGGCCGACCGGAGTCAGCGGCACGGAAACGAATTCGCGCGTCACTTTGGCATCCGCGGCGCCGAGGAGGCGGACCTTGCCGTCCGAGCCGGCGACCGCGATCGTTTTGCCGTCCGGGGCGAAGGCGAGCCCGTAAACGCCCGTGGGCAGGGTGGCCCGGGCGATTTCGCGCACGCCGGATTTCTTGTAGTCTTCCAACTGTTTGCGTTCATCGGCGGAACGGCTGCCGGGGACCTTGCCCATGATGTCGCGCAGGTTCTTGGGCACGTCGTTGGTGAAATCATAACTGGCGACCACCACCTCGCCCCGGCCGTCGAGGCTGCTGCCGCAGGCGATGCGGCGGCCGTCGGCGCTGAAGCGCGCGC
>CAIYZC010000745.1 GCA_903930565.1 uncultured Pedosphaera sp. | reverse complement strand
CGGCGACGGAGGGCCTGAACTCGAAGATTCAGGCGCTCAAAGCGGCGGCGCGGGGGTTCCGCAATTTCGCCAATTACCGTACCCGCATTCTATTCTTTTGCGGGAAACTTAGTCTCTATCCACAATAATCCTCGAAGAGCCAAAATCTTAAAAAAGTTAGCGCTTACTGATCAAACCGCAGGATGCATGAAATCTTCATTTTACAAAACTCAACAAAATCAATACTCCCGATAGGATCGACTGTCGTCCATCCCACGGTCTGCACAGTATGGGCCGTTGCCCAGGGCTGGAGCTTGGCCGCGCTTTCAGCGCTCCGAAGGCGGCGCCCTGGGGCCACTTTTCGGGCGCACTCATGGTTCGCATCACCAAGCATCCAAGGCGCGAGATTAGCCGCCCATGAACTCATTCTTGGCCATGGATCGTTAGACTCAAATTGAATGCGCAGTAGAATTAGAGGGGCAGCGGTCGAAGGAAATTCGACTCCCAATTCCAATCGCCCCCGGCGATGGCGCCCCGTACCGAGCAGGGGATGAACTCCCTAAAACCAGCCTAAACCGCGCCGGCGGGGGCGGGGACCGGCGCCACGGGCGGGGCGGGACGGCGGTGGCCGAAGCGGAGGCGGAGTTTCTCGAAGGCCAGATACACCACGGGGGTGGTGTAGAGCGTGAGCACCTGCGAGAGGACCAGGCCGCCAACCACCGCGATGCCCAGCGGGCGGCGGAGCTCGGAGCCGGTGCCCAAACCGATGGCCAGCGGCACGGCGCCGAGCAGGGCGCACATGGTGGTCATCATGATGGGGCGGAAACGGATGATGCAGGCCTTGTAAATCGCTTCCTCGGGGGGGAGGCCTTCCTGGCGCTCGGCGTCCAGCGCGAAATCAATCATCATGATGGCGTTCTTTTTGACGATCCCCATCAGCAGGATGATGCCGATGAAGCTGACCAAGGAAAGATCCGTGCCGCAAACCATCAGGGCCAGGAGCGCGCCGACGCCGGCGGAAGGCAGGGTGGAGAGGATGGTGATCGGATGGATGAGACTTTCATACAGCATCCCCAGGACGACATAGACCGCGATGAGGGCGGCCGCCAGCAGGATGGGGGTGCTGGACAGGGAGGATTGAAAGACCTGGGCGGTGCCTTGGAAGCTGCCCTGGACGTTGGAAGGCATGTGGAGTTCCTCGGTGATCTCATTCACGATTTCCGTGGCTTCACCCAGGGAAACGCCGGGGGCGAGATTGAAGGAAAGCGTCACGGCGGGGAACTGGCCTTGATGGTTGACGGAGAGGAAGGCGTTGCCGGAGACAAACTTGGCCACGCTGCTCAGGGGCACCTGCTGCCCGTTGGTGGAGGCGACGTACAGCTTTTGCAGGGAGGAGGGATCCAAGCTGTATTTGGGATCCACTTCCAAAATGATGTGGTGTTGGTTGAACCGGCGGTAAACGGTGGAAACTTGGCGCTGACCGAAGGCGTCGTAGAGGGTGTTGTCAATCACGGCAGGCGTGAGGCCGAGTCGGGCCGCCGCATCGCGGTCCACAATCACGTTTGCGGACAGACCGCGCGTTTGTTGGTCGGTGTTGACGTCGCGGAGCTTGGGGTTGGCGCGGAGTTTGGCCAGCAACTGGGCGGACCAGGAATTCAGATCGTCGAGGTCGGACGCTTGGAGCGCGTATTGAAACTGCGCCTTGGTGGCGCGACCACCGACCCGGACATCCTGGGCGGGTTGGAGGATCAGGGAAACGCCGGGGATCTTCCCCAGTTTGGGGCGGAGGCGGGCGATGATTTGTTCGGCGCTGGCCTTCCGCTTATCGTGCGGTTTGAGGGTGATAAAGAGGCGGCCGTTGTTGACGGTGGAACCGGCCATGCCGGCGCCGATGAAGGAGCCCAGCGTTTCCACATCCTCGTCCTCCAGGACGATTTTGGTCATTTTCTTTTGCAGTTCGGCCATGGCCGCGAAGGAAATATCCTGGCTGGCATCCGCCACGCCCATGACGACGCCGGTGTCCTGCATGGGCAGCAGGCCTTTGGGGACGATGTTGTACAGCCAGATGGTGGCGGCCATGGTGAGTCCGGCCACAAACAAGGTCAAGTATTGGTGGCGCAGGACCCAGCGGAGGCCGGTTTCGTAAACCCCGAGCATTAGGTTGAAGCCCCGCTCACTCACCCGGTAGATTAAATTCGGCGGGCCGTACGAGGCCTCGCTCCGGAGGAACCGCGAGCAGAGCATCGGGGTGAGGGTGAGCGAAATGACGCCGGAAACCAGCACGGCCACGCTCAGGGTGACCGCGAATTCGTGGAAGATGCGGCCGACCATGCCGCCCATGAACAGCAACGGGATAAAAACGGCGACTAGGGAGAGGCTCATGGAGACGACGGTGAAGCCGATCTGGCGGGCCCCTTTGAGAGCGGCCGCCATGGCGGGTTCGCCCTGCTCCATGAAACGGTACACGTTTTCGATGACCACAATCGCGTCATCCACCACAAAACCGACCGAAATCGTCAGCGCCATGAGCGACAGGTTGTCGAGGCTGAACTCGAACAGCCGCATGAAGGCGAACGTTCCGGCCAGGGCCAGGGGAACCGTGATGCTGGCGATAAAAGTTGGCCAAAAACGGCGCAGGAAGAGGAAGATGACCATCACCACCAAGGCGACGCTGGTGGCGAGCGAGATTTGCACATCCTCGACCGAGGCGCGAATGGTCTGGGTGCGGTCGCTAACCAAGCCGAACTTGATGCTGGGCGGCAGCCACCGCTGAATCTCGGGCATCACCTTTTTGATGCGTTCGACGGTTTCGATGACATTGGCGGTGGATTGCTTGAAGACAATGACGAGGACCGCACGGTTGGTGTCGGCCCAAGCCCCGGAGTTGGAGTTCTCGACCCCCAAAACGGCATGACCCAGGGAGTCAATCCGAACGGGCGTGCCCTTTTTCTGGGTGAGGATCAGGTGTTCGTAATCCGCCGGGGAGAAAATTTGGTCGTTGCCCGTGATGGTGTAGGAGGTGCGACCGCCATCAAAGCTGCCCTTGGGTTCATCGACGTTGACCTGGCCGAGCAGGGCGCGCACCTGCTCCAAGCTCATGCCCGTGCCGGCGAGGGCGGCCGGGTTAATTTGCACCCGAATCGCGGCTTTGTCGCCCCCCGCGATCAGGGCCTGACTGACCCCCGGGACCTGGCTGAGTTTCTGGCCGACAATATTGTTGCCGTACTCATAAATTTCAATCGGGGAGAGAGTCTCCGAGGTCATGGCCAGGATCATGACCGGCGAATCCGCGGGGTTTACCCGTTTGTACGTGGGGGGACCGGGCAGATTGATCGGCAAATCGGCGCTGGAGGCGTTGATGGCGGCCTGGACGTCACGGGCGGCGCTGTCCGGTTTGCGGGTGAGATCGAATTGGACGGTGATGTTGGCGTTGCCCAGGGTGCTGATGGACGTCATTTCCGTGACGCCGGCGATTTGGCCCAGGCGCCGTTCCAAGGGGGCGGCGAGGGAGGAGGCAACGGTGGCGGGATCGGCGCCGGGCAGGATGGCGGTGACCTGGACCACCGGCATATCCACGCGGGGCATGGGGGCCACCGGCAACTGGGAGTAGGCGAAGACCCCGAGCACAAACAGGCCGATGGCGAGCAGGGACGTGCCCACCGGGCGGCGAATGAAGGGCTCGGAAAGACTCATGGGATCAGGCGTGGGTGGGGGCGGGAGCGGGCACGACCGCGCCGGTGGTGGTGGTGGCGCCCGCGCGGCGCTGCTTGAACCAATTCCCCAAACGGTCCAAATAAAGGTAAATGACCGGGGTGGTATAGAGCGTGAGGAATTGGGAGACCAAGAGGCCGCCCACGATGGAAATGCCCAAGGGTTTGCGCAATTCCGAGCCGGTGCCATTTTCCAAAGCCAGGGGGAGGGCGCCCAGCAACGCGGCCATGGTGGTCATCATGATCGGCCGGAAGCGCAGAATGCAGGCTTTGTAGATGGATTCCTCCGGAGGGAGCCCTTCATTGCGTTCGGCGTCCAAAGCGAAGTCGATCATCATGATCGCGTTCTTTTTGACAATGCCGATGAGCAGGATAATGCCAATCAAGGCAATCAGCGAAAGTTCAACATGGCACACGAGCAGGGCAAGGAGGGCGCCCACGCCCGCCGAGGGCAGGCTGGACAGAATCGTGATCGGATGGATGTAGCTCTCGTAGAGCACGCCCAGCACGATGTAGATCACCACGATGGCGGCCAGGATCAACCAGGGTTCACTGGCCAGGGAGGAACGGAACTCCGCGGCGCTGCCGGAGAAACTCGTGGCCACGGTTTCGGGCATGCCAATCGCCTTTTGGCCGGCCTGGATCGCCTCCACTGCGGCGCCCAAGGACACGCCCGGTTGCAGGTTGAAAGAGAGGGTTACCGCCGGGAACTGGCTCTCGTGGCTGATGGCCAGGGGGCCGGTGCCGGTGGAAATGTGGGCGAAGGAGCTCAGGGGCACCATCTGGCCGGTGGTGGATTTGACAAAGATTTTCGCCAGCGATTCCGGGGTGAGTTGGTAGCGGGGCAGGGCCTCCAAAATGACCCGGTACTGGTTGAGCTGGGTGAAGATGGTGGAGACTTGCCGTTGGCCAAAGTTGTCGTAGAGGGTGTCGTCGATGGCTTGGGGGATGACGTTCAAGCGGGCGGCGGCGACGCGGTCCATTTGGACGTTGAGCTGCAGGCCGCCGGATTGCTGATCGCTGGCCACATCGGTCAGTTCCGGCAGGGAGGCGAATTTGGCGAGCAGTTTCGGCGCCCACTCGAGGAGTTCTTCCTCATTGGCGTCCTCCAGGGTGTATTGGTACTGCGTGCGGCTCACGCGGCTGTCGATTTGCACGTCCTGCACCGCCTGCATGAAGAGGGAGATGCCGGGCACATCCTTGGTCGCGGCGCGGAGCCGGTCGATGATTTGCGCCGCGCTGGCCTGCCGTTGATCGCGGGGTTTGAGGTTGATGTAAATCTTGCCCGTGTTGATCGTGGCGTTGACCGTGCCCGCACCGACAAAGGAGGCGGCGCTGGCCACGTCGGGATCCTTTGAGACGATTTCGGCGATCTGCCGCTGGCGCTCCACCATGGCGAGGTAGGAAATGGTTTGGGGAGCGTCGGTCACGCCCGTGATCAGGCCGGTGTCCTGCTGGGGCAGGAGGCCCTTGGGCACGATGATATAGAGCCAGATCGTGGCCACCAAGGTGGCAAAGGCCACGCCCAACGTGAACAACTGGTTCCGGAGCACCCATTTGAGACCGTACTCGTACAGGCCCAGCAACCGGTCAAACATGCCCTCGGTGATCCGGTGGAAGCGCCCGTGCTTGCTGGGATCTTCCGGGAGCAGGAAACGGGCGCACATCATCGGGGTGAGCGTCAGGGAGACCACCGCCGAAACCGCGACGGCCACGCTCAACGTGATGGCAAATTCGCGGAACAGGCGGCCCACGATGCCCGTCATGAACAAGAGCGGGATGAAGACGGCGATGAGCGAAACGCTCAGCGAAATGACCGTGAAGCCGATCTGGCGGGCGCCCTTGATCGCGGCGGCCAGCGGCGGTTCCCCCATTTCAATGAACCGCACGATGTTCTCGATCATGACTATGGCGTCATCCACGACGAAACCCGTGGCGATGGTGAGCGCCATCAGGGAAAGGTTGTCGAGGCCGAAATCGATCAGCTTCATCACGCCAAAGGTGCCGATGATGGCGAGTGGCAAGGCCACACTGGGAATCACGGTGGCCCAGAATTTGCGCAGGAAGAAGAAAATCACCAGCACCACCAAAGCGACGGTGAGCAGGAGGGTGAATTGCACGTCCTTGATCGAGGCGCGGATGGTTTCGGTCCGGTCGGTCAAAATCTCAATCTTCACGGCGGGCGGGATGGAGTTCCGCAGCCGGGGCAGCAGGGCTTTGATGCGATCGGCCGTTTGGATGATGTTGGCCCCGGGCTGGCGCTGAATGTCCAGAATGACGGCCGGCCGGCCATCCACCCAACCGGCGAGGCGGATGTTTTCGACGTTGTCGACCACCTGCCCGACATCGCTCAGGCGGACCGGGGAACCGTTTCGGTAAGCCACCACCACCCGGCCATACTCGGCGGCGGAGAAGATCTGGTCATTGGAAGCGATGGCGTAAGACTGGCGGCTGCCATCAAAGCTGCCTTTGGGCTGATTGATGTTGTTGACGAGCAGGGCGGTGCGGATGTCCTCCATGCTCAACCCGAGGTTGGCGATGGCGGCGGGGTCCACGCGTACCCGGATGGCGGGCTTTTGGTTGCCTTCAATGGTCACCAAACCCACCCCGGTCACCTCGCTGAGTTTTTGCGCCAGGACAGTGTCGGCGAGGTCGTTGACCTTCTCCAGCGGGAGGGAGTCCGAGGTGATTTTCAGCGAAATGATCGGGGTGTCCGCCGGGTTGACCTTGTTGTAGATCGGCGGGCTCGGCATCTTGGGCAGCACGCCCCCCGCCGCATTGATGGCGGCCTGCACATCCTGCGCGGCGGCGTCGATGTCGCGGTCGAGCACAAACTGGAGGGTGATGTTGGCGTTGCCGAACGCGCTGACCGAGGTCATTTGCGCCAGACCGCTGATTTGGCCGAACTGGCGCTCCAAGGGGGTGGTGACCGAGGAGGTCATCACGTCCGGACTGGCGCCCGGGTATTGGGCGACCACTTGGATGGTCGGGAAATCGACCGGCGGCAAGGCGGAGATGGGCAGGAGGAAATAGCCCAGCATGCCCATCATGACCACGCCCGCCATCAGGAGGGAGGTGGCGATGGGGCGGTGGATGAACGGCTCGGAGATATTCACGGCGGGGCGGACTTACGGTTGTTTGTCGGTGCCGCCGGCGGGTTTGGCCCCCCGCGTGCCTTCGGTGCCGGCGCGGCCGTTGCCCGGGCCGTGGCCGCCACCGGCCCCGGCGGGAGCATTGGCGCCGGCGCCGCGGCCCTCTTTGGCCTCGCCCGCACCGCGGCCGCCACTGTTGGTGCCCCCGCCACCGGTGCCGCGACCGCCGCCGGCGCCCGCGTCGCCACCCGCCACAGCGGGGCGCACTTTGGAGCCGTTTTGCAATTTGTATTGGCCGTCCACCACCACGACGTCGCCGGCCGCCAGGCCGGCGTCGATCAGGGCTTCATTGCCGGAAATTTGCGCGACCTTGATCGGCGTGATCTTGACCTTGGCGTCCTCGCCTTCCCCGGTGACGACGAAGGCGTAGGAACCATCAGGGCCGCGCTGCACGACGGTGG
This sequence comes from uncultured Pedosphaera sp., assembly GCA_903930565.1. Taxonomy (GTDB): domain Bacteria; phylum Verrucomicrobiota; class Verrucomicrobiia; order Limisphaerales; family Pedosphaeraceae; genus CAIXFN01. The sequence continues at coordinate 17,553 of CAIYZC010000745.1, read as the reverse complement.
CGGGCACCACCAAGCCCCCCTTGCGGGTCTTCAACAGCAGGCGGGAATTGACAAATTGTCCGGGCCAAAGTTGGAGTTTTTCGTTGGCGAAAGTGGCCTTGATTTTGATGGTGGCGGTGGTGGTGTCGATTTGATTGTCGATCACCGCCAGTTTGCCTTCCGCCAAGGTTCCCGCGTTGTCGGCGTCGATGGCCAGCACCTTGGGCACCTCGTTCAGCATTTCCTGTTGGATGACCCCCAGGTTCTGCGCGGGGAGCGTGAACACGACCGAGATGGGTTTGAGTTGGGCGATCACCACCAGTCCGGTGGCATCCGTGGCGTGAACGATATTCCCCGTGTCCACCTGGCGCATGCCGGTGCGGCCGTCGATCGGGGCGGTGACGGTGGTGTAATCCAGCTGCACCTGGGCGCTGTCGATGGCGGCTTGGTCGGCATGGACGGTGGCTTCCATCTGGTGGACGAGGTTGAGCTGGGTGTCGTACAGCTGTTGGGAGTCAATTTTCGCGGCGTAGAGCTGTTCCTCGCGCTTCAAGTCCAGGCGGGCCGTGGCGAGCATGGCTTCATCCTGGAGCTTTTTGGCCTTGTTTTGGTCGAGCTGCGCCTTGAAAGGGGCCGGATCGATGAGGGCCAGCACATCGCCCTGCTTCACATCCTGGCCTTCCACAAAGGCCACTTTCTGGATTTGGCCATCCACCCGCACATGCACCGTCACGGTGTTGAAGGCTTGGACGGTGCCGATGCCATCCAAATAAATGGGCACGTCCCGTTGCATGACTTTGCCGACGATGACGGGGACGGGGGGGAAACCAGTGCGACCGGCGGCCTTCAATTTGTCGGCCGCGGCGGCTTGTTGCTTTTGCCAAAGGTAAATTGCCCCGCCGATCAAGGCCATGAGCACCAAACCGATGACCATTTGGCTCCAGAGGGAAGCTTTGGGGCCCCCGCTGCTGCGGCGGGCGTCAAAATTGTCTTTCTGCATAATTCCGAATTCTCGCGATCAGGGACCGCATCGTTAAAGGAGAGACCGGGCGTAAGAATAGGTTACACCCGTTTGACGTCAATCCCCACTTTTTGCGCGCGGAGCCGCTGAGCCATGGACGGAAAAAAGGGCGGGAAATTCATCCCGCCCCCAAGTCGTCGAGCCCGCCGCGAGCCGGTTCAGCTCACAGGAAGTAGTTCGGCGCCAGGAAGTAAAGGCAGCCTTGGCGGAGTTTGGGCAGTTCGATGCCCAGATCCACTTTCACGCCTTTGGCGTTGCTCTGGCCGAAGAGGCGGAAGAGGTTGGAAATGTCAAACACCGGCTGGTAGCTGACGAGATTGGCCTTGTTGACGTGGCCCAATTCCTTGGCCCGTTGGACGGCTTTGTCGAAATCCCCCAGTTCATCCACGAACCCCAATTTGTAGGCCTCGGTGCCGGACAAAATGCGGCCGTCCGCGTAATCCTCCCAATCCGCGCTCAAGGGGCGGACCTTGCCGGAACTGGATTTGGCGGCCGCGGCGGCGGCCGTGGCGCGGCCTTCGCGCACCACGCTCTTGAATTTGCCAAAGGTCTCGTTGATCATGGATTGCACCATTTGCCGTTCCTCCGGGAGGGTTTCGTCGGGGGATTTGGTGCCGCTCATCATGTCCTTGAACTTGCCGCTCTTGTACACTTCGGGGCGGACGCCCACTTTGTCGAGCAAGCCGCGATAGTTGTAACCGTGCATGATCACGCCGATGGAGCCGGTGATGGTCAAATCGTTGGCCACAATATAACGGCAGGGGGCCGAAATGTAATATCCGCCCGAGGCCGCCATGCTGCCCATGGAAACCACCACGGGTTTCTTGGATTTTTCCTGGAACGTGCTGATCGCGCGGGCGATGTCGTCCGAGGCGAGCACTTCGCCGCCGGGGGAGTCCACCTTCAGCAGCACGGCGCGGACTTCGTGGTCATCCGCGGCGCGTTGGAGTTGTTCCTTGATGAGGGTGACCATGTTCGGCACCCCGGCTTCAATGGACTGGCCGGAGATGACGCCATCGACCGTGATGACGAGGATTTTGTGGGAAGCGTCGTTGTCCTTCAGGACGACCTCCTCCAAGCGGGTGCCGCCGGCGCGTTCCGACCCCATGCGGGTCGAGGTCATGCCGCTGAAAGCCCCTTTGAGGTTGCCCACCAAACTGGCCACCAGCAGGAACAGCAGAATCAAACACAGGATGGGCCAACCCCAACTCCGGCGGGGCGGGCGGTTGGCGGCTGTGGGACCGATCACCGGCGGCGGCCGGTGGGGCGGCCGGGGTGTGAGCGGCGGCGGGGCGGCCGGGGCGGGCGGCACCGGGGCGGGATCGGGCGACCCGGATTCGGGCGGCAAATTACTGTCCATCGGCCGAACTTATCCCGGAACCCAAATTCCGGCAAGGGGATTGCAAAACGGCGGCCGGGCAAACGCCGCCAAAGCCCCAATAAACTGAGCAAATACGTTTGATCCCACGCGGCGTTAAGCTGTGTGGGGCGGCGACACCGCGTTTTGGTTGCCTCGCGTTTGGGCAAACCATCCGTCCCGGACGACGAGGACGTTGAGAAATTCGTGGCAGCAGCGTTGGCGATTGACGCGGGGAACCGGTCCACGGTGAAGCTGCGCGACCGAGGCGGAAGCCCGCTAGGGTGGCGGGCGGAAGAGCCACTCAGGATGAGGTTGCAGGGGAGGCGGCGGTCGGCGGTGTTGGGCTATGTTCGGGTTGCCCTAATGTCTATGGCGAGGATTTTCGCGGGATCACTCCTACCCCAACTTGGGTTCGCGTCGATTTGGTGTCCGGTGATCAGGCGGCAAGACCTGGTGTCGCGGCCCTTCAGGCCGCCGGATTATTTTGATGGCAACCGGGGCCGCTGGACCGGGCTGAGGACTCGCGCACCTTTGGCGCGCAGTTTGGTCCAAGATGGGGGGCATCCGAAGCAGTGCCGGGCTGCGCTTTCACCGCACGCCAAGAATTGGCGCTTTTTCGGAGAATCCGCGAAGCAGACCGGTCTTTGGGCGGTGGCGGAGGCGCGGCTTGGGGTTGCCGGCGTCACGGGGCGATGCTTTGTCCTTGCGGGGACGATAGGTGCTGTGCGTGGGAGCTTGGGCAGTGGAGCCGAAGTGGTGCGGTTCGGTATTTGCCTGGGTCAGTACGTTTGGTTCCTCGCGCTGGGTTCAAAAATCACGTCCGCAGGAAGGCTTCGAGAATTGGGTTGGGACGACGCTTTCCGTTTTGTCTTCAGGCTATTTGGTGGGCATTTCCGTCTGTTTGGAGGACCAGCCGACGCTGGGCGCTGCGCCCCAGAACATCCGGACGGACGGAATGTATTGGGTCAGGTTCGTGGTCGGCGCGGTGCGCGCGAACACTTGGAATCGCCAGTTCAGCACGTCCGCGACGTAAATGGTCTGATGGGGACCGATCGCCAGGAAATGAGCCCAGGCCATTTGGCCGGGCTGGTGTCCGGGTTCGCCGAAGGCGCCAAGAATCTTGCCGCCCGGATCCAATTCGACGATCCGGTCGTATCCTCCATCGGCCATCCACACATGCTGATCCGGCGTGATGACCAGCCCATAAGGATAACCGATGCCGGTCCATTGCTTGAGAAAATTGCCCTCGGAATCAAAGATTTGGATGCGTTGATTTTCCCGGTCGCCAACATACACGCGCCCCGCTTTGTCCACGGCCACAGTATGGGGCAGGTTGAATTCACCGGTGGCGGTCCCGTATTTTCCCCAAGACTTAAGGTGTTTTCCATCCCGATCAAACTTGACCACCCGGGAATTGCCGTAACCATCGGCCACGTAAATGTCGCCGTTTTTGGCGAAAGCCACATCCGCCGGCTTGTTGAACAGCCAATCCGCCTCCGCCCCCGTGTTGATCCGGCCCAGCACCAATAAGACCGTGCCGGAAGGGTCCAACTTGAGCACCAGATGGCTGCCATCGTCAATTGTCCAGAGGTTGCCGTCCGCGTCGATGCGCAGACCATGCGGGTGGGAGAAAAGCCCCTCGCCAATGCTGTGCACAAAATTGCCCTTTGCGTCATACTCGGCCAGCATCGGCTTGGTTCGTTGGAACAAAAAGATGTGGCCCTGCGCATTCACCGCGACGCCGGCAGTTTCGCCCGCGATCATGTCTTTGGGGAATTTGAAAAAGTTAGTGACGACGCGATAGGGCAATGCCGGAACGGCTTGGAATGGGCGGGCGGCAACGGCCGCTACTTGGGCGCAGGCGTGCCGGGGTGATACGGCGATCAATGCCAGCGCGATGGCCAGCAAGTTTCGCCGGTGCTTGACCGTTCTTGGGGAGCTCATGCCGGCTTTCTTAGCCCGAATCGTCCTTTGAGGCAAGGCGCGCGCGCAAACAGCTCCAAACCGGCGGCCACCGTCGGCGTGGACGAGCGTCGGTTGGTGAATGGCGGAGTCTGCGGCGTTCGGGGGGAGTCTGGCTTTTGAAATCAATCGTGGAATGAAGCAGTCTTGGCATTGGAGGGCAAGATGGGGGCTGGAAAGCGGGGGCCGCTGCGACCGTCGCCGCGGGCGTGGGTAACTTAGCGGAATACCGGTGGTATCGTCGTGATCCTCCTCAACCACCGGCTACACGCTGGCATCCTGCCGGGATGCGGGGATGGACGGATTCCCCCGCCAAGGTGTCGGTCCCTTGGTCCGGCTACGCGGCTTCGCCCGAGATCTTGGGCTCGCATTGATTTGGCGGCCGGTTGTCGGGTCGCAAAACCTGGTGTCGCGGCCCTTCAGGCCGCCGGATTATTTTGATGGCAACCCGGTCCGCTGGACCGGGCTGAGGAATCGCGCACAATTGGCGCGCAGACCGCGCCATGGCGAGAGGTGGCGCTTGGCTCCCGAAGGGCGCGGCGGGGGTTGCGTCCGGGCGGTGACCGTCCTATGCTTTCCCCCGAGATGAACTCGCACTGCCGCCTCCTGCTCCTCGCCCTGCTGGCCTTGCTGGCCGGTTGCTCCCATCCCCCCGCCAATGAACTCGTGGTGGGCATGGAATTGGGGTATCCGCCCTTTGAGATGACCGATGAAAAAGGCGCGCCGTCCGGGGTGAGCGTCGAGTTGGCGCGGGCGTTGGGCAAAGCCTTGGACCGCCCCTTGCGGATTGAAAACATGGGCTACGCCGGGTTGATCCCCGCCCTGAAGACCGGCAAAATCGACTTGATCATCTCCTCGATGACGGCGACCCCCGAGCGGGCGAAATCGATTGCCTTTTCCGAACCCTATCTCAAAACCGGCCTTTGCCTGCTCGTGCCCAAGAATTCCGCCGCTAAGACCATCGCGGACTTGGATCAAGCCGGCCAGACCGTTGCGGTGAAGCAGGGGACGACCGGGCAAGCCTATGCCGCCGCCCACCTCCACCAAGCCAAGGTGCTGGTGCTGGACCAGGAAGCCGCCGCGGTTTTGGAGGTGGTGCAGGGCAAGGTGGGCGGATTCATTTACGACCAGATGTCCACGTACCAAAATTGGAAGCGCAATGCGGAGACCACCCGGGCCATTTTGGAACCCTTCCAAACGGAGTCCTGGGCCGTGGGGGCGCGGCTGGAGGACAAGGAATTGGTGGCCAAGGTGAACTCCTTCTTGTCGACTTTTCGGGCGCAAAAAGGTTTTGAAGCCTTGGGCGACCGCTTTTTGCGGGAGCAAAAGGACGCTTTCCGCGCGCTGGGCTATCCGTTCTTCTTTTAACCGTGCGCCTGCGCCACTTTTTCGCCCCGCCCGATGATCCCGGTGCACCGCCGCCGCCGTGGTGGGTGCGGGCGGGGAACCTGGCCTTGGTCGGGGTGGGGGTGAGCTTGGTGTTGGCGTTCGCGTTCAAACACGTTCATTACCGGTGGAATTGGGCCGCCATTTGGCCGTACCGGGAAAAACTGATCCGGGGATGGTGGACCACCATCGGGCTTTCCCTGGCCGCCCTGCTGCTAAGCGTCACCCTCGGGCTCGCCGCCGCGCTCGCGCGGCGCAGCGGCTGGCTGATGCTGCGCTACACGAGCCGGATCTATTTGGAAGTGGTGCGCGGCACTCCGCTGCTGGTTCAGATTTTGATTTTTTTCTACGTGGTGGCGAACGCCTTCGGCTTGGCCAATCGGTATGTGGCCGGGGTGCTGATTTTGGCGGTGTTCAGCGGGGCGTACCTGGCCGAAATCATCCGGGCGGGCATTGAGAGCGTGGGGCGTTCCCAATTGGAATCGGCGCGCGCGATCGGCCTGACCCGCGCGCAGACCTACCGGTACGTGGTTTTCCCCCAAGCCCTGCGCCAATGCCTGCCGCCGTTGGCGGGGCAGTTCGCGTCCTTGGTCAAGGATTCCTCGCTCCTCTACACCATCGGCATCAGCGAATTCACCGCCAACGCCCAGGATGTGAACGCTTACACCTTCAGCACCTTGGAATCCTACCTGCCGCTCGCGCTGGGCTACCTCGCATTGACCTTGCCCATCTCGCTCTGGACCCGCCGCTTGGAGCAGCGGCACCGGTACGAGACGTGAGCTGCGGGGAAAGTCAGCAGTTCGCAGTGGGCGGTGGGCGCTGGGGGGCGTGGGTTGGTCAAATCGGGACGGGTTTGAGATTGAGGCATGGCATCGCTAGGCGTCGAAATTGCGATTTTTTGTGGATTATTGTGGGATTTGCATTAGATTGGGTTTATAACGACGGCAACACTGGATCGACCAGAATTTCTAGCGCGCGTGGCGGAGTTGCACGGGCAGCTCTCGGCCATCGAGGCCAAACTGCAAGCGCTGTTGCGCGGCAACGGCGGGCTGCAAGTCCGGCTCCCCGAACTCTGCGAGGCCGCAAGCGGGCGGATTGACGCCAGCCGGGTTGCGGAATACCTGGGGGTGCCCCTCAAGCAACTGACCGAGGGGCTGCAACTCAATTATAAGGCCGTCCACCGCAAGCCGGCCGGGGAGGCGCTTCAAAAGGCGCTCCAGCCAGTGAAGCGTTCGCTGGAAATCCTCCAAGAATTTTTTGGCGAGCCCGCCACCGTGCGGGTGTGGTTGAACACCCCCCATCCCGACCTTGAAGGCCGCAACGCCTTGGAACTCATTTTAGCGAACAACGCCGGAGCCGTGCTGCGGATACTGGAAAACGCGCTCGCGGGCGTGCCTGTCTAATGCTTCCGCCAAGGGAATTGGCGCGGGTGCTGGCCGGTGTGGGATTGGCGTGAAGACAGCGGCCGCTGCGACCATTCGTGGGTCGTGGAGATTCTGGCGGAATACCGGGGGTGTCGTCGCGATGCTCCTCAACCACCGGCTATTTTGTTGTCATCCCTCCGGGATGCATCTATGGGCAAAACCGGCGCCTTCGAAAGCTCAAAGCAATGGCAGTGCTCCCCAACCCCGGATTGGGTGCAACAATGCGGCGATGGACGCAGTTCATGGTTAGTTGCGGCCGGAATTCAAGTCCCGGAAGAACGCGCCAAATCGGGGCCGGGGGACTTGCGAGTTAGGCGGGCGGCGTATTTGACCGCGGGGGGGGGAATCAATGCGCGCAAATCAAGGATGGCGAAAGTGGTGGCCTCGGAGTGATCCTGGACGCCAGGTCCATTCGGTGCTCGGCGGATCGACCGCGTCAGACTGTGTGGGGATGCGGAGCCGGATGATGCCAAATTATTTGGGGGCTTGCGGGCGGGGGCGGGGCGGGGGTATTAATTGCCGCATGAAAGAGCTCTCCTCGTATGCTCGGCGACGGTTTTTACAACAGGCGACGGTGGTGGCGGGCGCGGCCCCTTTGCTGCTCAGCGGTTGGTCGGCGCTGGGCGCGCCGAATGAGCGGATCAATTTGGGATTTATCGGCCTGGGCACCCAGGGGCGCGGCTTGATGGGCGGATTTCTGGGCCAGCCGGGAACGCAAGTCGTCGCGGTGTGTGATGTGGACACGACGCGGCGCGAGGACGCGAAAAAGCGGGTCGAAAACTATTACAAAAACAAGGGGGCCACGGACACTTTCAAGGGCTGTCAGGCGTACGGGGATTTTCGCGAATTGCTGGCGCGGCCCGACGTCGACGGGGTGGTGATCGCAACCCCGGATCATTGGCACGCGCCGCTCACCATCGCGGCGGCCAAAGCGGGCAAGGATGTGTATTGCGAGAAGCCGTTGAGCAAGTCGGTGCACGAGTCGCGGGCGATGGTCCAAGCCGTGCGGAAACACCAGCGGGTGTTGCAGGTGGGCTCCATGCAGCGGTCCATGCGGGAATTCCGCGTGGCTTGTGAATTGGTGCGCAATGGGTTGCTGGGCAAAATCGATCACGTGGACGTGGGGGTGGGCGGCCCGCCGGTGCCGTGCGATCTACCCGAGGAAGCCGCCGAACCGGGCCTGAGCTGGGACTTCTGGTTGGGGCCGGCGGCGGTGCGGTCCTACAACTCGGTGCTGAGTCCCCGGGGCGTGCACACGCACTTTCCCAATTGGCGGCACTACCGCGAATTCGGCGGCGGCGGGGTGTGCGACTTTGGCGCGCATCATTTTGACATCGCGCACTGGGGTTTGGGCATGGACGAGGCGGGACCGCTCGAAGTGCTGCCCCCGGCGGATTGGAAAACGGCGCAGAGCGGCGTGCGGTTGCGCTACGCCAACGACGTGATCGTGAATCACACCGGCGGCAACGGGATCGCATTTTTCGGCGCGGCCGGCCGGGTGAAGGTGGACCGCGGCAGCATCGAGGTGACGATCGGGGGCAAGACCATTGAAAAGGGCGACGCCCCGCTGCGGGACCAATTGGAACGGGTGGAGAAGGAATTTTTAACGGCCCGGACGGTTTCCCTGTACCAGAGCGCCAATCACTTGGCGGATTGGCTGGGGGCGATGCGGAGCCGGAAGACCCCGATTTGCGATGTGGAGACCGGCGCGCGCACGGCCAATGTGTGTCACTTGGTGAACCTGGCTTACCAATATGGTGAAGCGATGAAGTGGGACGCGGCTCGCGAGCAATTTACCGGCCGTACGGGCAAAGCGGAGTGGTTGGACATCGCCCACCGGGAACCTTGGAAGACGGCATGAATATGCGCGCAAGCAGCCGGTGGGGGCGGCGGAGGGGGGCTGGCGGGCGCGCCTTCACGCTCATCGAACTGCTGGTGGTGATTGCCATCATCGCCATTTTGGCGGCGCTGCTTTTGCCGGCGCTCAGCCGCGCCAAGGCCCGGGCGGTGACGATCAATTGCGTTTCCAATCTGCGGCAGTGGGGCATCAATTGGTTCAGCTATACGGAGGATCAGCAGGGCCATTTCATGGACGGGGTGTCGGGCGTGGGGTCCTCGTCGGACGGTTGGATTCGCGGGCAATGGATCGATGCTTTGGACCAATATTACCGGGGCAAGTCCAGCCTGCTTTTGTGCCCGGCGGCGATGCGCCGGCGGTTGAGTTTCAACCCCGCAGTGGAGGCGATCGCGCCCTCCAATTCCCCCAGCATGGCGGACTATGGCGGCAACATCACGGCCTATGATGTGCCGATCATCGACCCTTCGGCCACCGGCGCGACGGGGGCCTCGGCGGACATTGCGTCGAGTTACGGGGTCAATTGCTGGGTCTATGATCCACCCGCGGGACAGCAGTTGTTCACCAAGGACACCGCCAAGCAGTGGCGCAAGTTTTCCGCCCCGAAGCAACCCTCCGTCACGCCGGTGATGGGGGACGCGATGTGGCGCGGCTCCTTTTTTGACAAAGGCCCGCCCGCGCCCACGCCCGGATATTGGAACGGGGCGGACTCGGAGGAATACCATTTTTCCATCACCCGGCACGGTGGCGGGGTGAATCTGCTGTTCTTCGACGGTTCCGTGTCCAAGCGCCGGGTGCATGAGCTCTGGTCGCTGCCGTGGAACATGACTTCCGACGTGAATTACGCGTACCGGACCGCCAACTTTTTTCCCGCCTGGTGCCGCGAGTGACCATCCGCGGCTGGCTTGCTCCATGAAACCGATTACCGAACTAGCCGAGAGCGATTTGGAGGAGACTTTCAGCCGCGCCTCCGGGCCCGGGGGGCAGAATGTGAACAAGGTGTCCACGCGGGTGGTGCTGCGGCACATCCCGACCGACATCAGTGTGACCATTCAGGATTCCCGCTCCCAAGCGGCGAACCGCCAATTGGCGCGGGAACGGTTGCTGGCGGCGGTGCAGGCGCAGGCGGCGGAGAAGCTGGCGGTGGCGCGATCGGAAAAGGAGAAAATCCGTCGCTCGAAGGCGAAACGCCCGCGGAAGGCCAAGGAGTCCATCCTCCGGCACAAGCACCACCAATCCGAGCGGAAGCTGGCGCGGCGGCGCGTGGAGGATTAGGCGGCCGCCCCGGCGGGCGTGGTGGTGGCAGGGGTGAGGTGGGCCCGACCCGCCAGGGAGGCGGCCGGGCGCCGCCCCCCTCAGAACGCGGGGTCGATTTTGGAGGCGTCGCCCTGGCTTCCGGTCCAGCCGTTGACCGCGTTGCCGTCGGTGCCATTGTGCGCCATGTTGTCGTTGTTCCAGCGCTGGCGCCAGTAGCCGTTGGCCGGGTCCACGACGGGCGGGCGTTTCGTGGATTCGTAATGGCCGTCGGTAAAGAGAAAGTCGATATTGCCTAGGTGCCGGTTGGAGGGCCATTGGCTGTGGCCGGAGCTGTCGTCGGTGGGATCCAGGTTGGCGTCAAAGCTCGCCTGGCCTTTGGGCGAACCCCGGACGTCGCCCAAGGCGATCATATTGGCCGGGCTCTTGACGAACGCTTCGGTGACCGGGCCTTGGGCCAGGCCGCCATCGATATCGCCGCCGAGACCGAGTTGGGGGCTGTGGCCGAGGTCCAAACCCCAATCGTTGTAGCCGAGCGAAAAGCTGCTGGCGGGGGTCACGACCCAAGGGCTGTATTGCCCGTTCTCACCCGTGCCGCCGAGAGTGGTGTTGAGATTGGTGTCCCAAAAGGTGTAAACGGGCGCGGCGGGGCAATTGAAGGCGCCCCGGTTTTGCCCCATGTTGACCATCAACCGGGTCATCCAAACATAGCAATTATGGGCGGGGGAGTAGTCGCCGGGATACTGCTTGAATTCGGTGACATACATGTTCAAGGCAATCCCGATTTCGTGGAGATTATTGATGCAACTGGTTTGCTTGGCCTTGAGCTTGGCTTTGGCCAGGACGGGCAGGAGCATGGCCGCCAGGATGGCGATGATCGCGATGACGACCAGGAGTTCGATCAGGGTGAAAGCCCGTTTCCAACCTCCGCCGCGGGCAGCTCGGGTGAGCTTTGAATCCGCCAAAAGCGCCGCCGGCGATTGGATCGCAGTGAATTTCATATGACCCATTCACCTTAGTCCACCGTGCCGGCCGGGGCAAGTCGCCAAATGGCGGCCGGGGAAATATTCCCCGGCCGCCCAGCGGGAGTTGGGAGTTCCTTATTGCGCGTTGCGCACGCGGAAGAAGCGCGCGCCTTGGAGGGGCGGCGGAACGGAGAACAGCACTTTGCCATCCGCGCCGGCCTGCGTGGTGAGCACCGGGGTCCACTTGCGCAAATCCGGCGAGGATTCCACCGTGTAATTGCCAAACTGGCGCCCTTGCGCCACCAAGGCGAAGTGCCCATTGGCGTCGATAAAGGGCGCCCCAACCACGGGCGGGGGCGGGAGGTTCTTGCTCTGGCATTCATCGGGGATGCCGTCCCCATTGGCATCGGTGCTGGTGCCCAGGGCGATGTCAACCGCGTCCAGGATGCCGTTCTGATTGCAGTCCGCGCCGGGGGTGAAGCGCGTGCGGGTGTCGAAACCGGGCACCACGGCGACGGTCAGGGGTTTGTTGTTGGCGTCCAGGGTCTGGATGGTCAACACGGGGGCCGGCGCCTGATAGGCGACGGTCAGGGTGTAGTTGGTGCCGGGCGGGAGGGGGAAGGGGCCGAAGGCGAGGGACACGCCGTTCGAGGGATCCTCGGTGCTGGTGTAAACGAGGAGGGGGTTGAGGCTGACGGCACTGAGATTCTGGAGCGTCACGGAGTTGGTGGCGGGGGTGAAGCCCAGGCGCACGCCGCCGCCGGCGGGCAGGGTGAGACCGCCGATCTCGAAGACCGCGTTCAAGCCCGCATTGCGGAGCCCCAGTCGTGGAATGGCGCGGACGCCGGCGGCGGGGGCTTTGTAGCTGAAGCCGGTCGGCTGCCCGTTGAGGCCGTTCAAGGTGAGAAAGGCGGTTTGGCCCGGGGCGCCATCCAGCGCCTGGCATTGCACCACGCGGCCCCCGCCGCCGGCGAGGAAGAGGTAGGAGCCGTTGGTGCCCACGTTGGCTTGAATGTTCAAATCCGTCACGTTGGTGGGAAAGAACGTGAACGCGGGGCCATGGCCGCCCGCACCATTTTGGAAGGGCAACACGGCCGCGCCGGGAAAGTTGGTCGTCGTGGTGCCGTCCGCCTTCCACCCGAGGCTGGCGGTGCCGTCCGGCGTGGCGTAAAGGGGCGCGGCGGACCCGCAGAGCAGGCAGCCGAAGGCGGCGGAGTTGTCCAAGAGCGGAAAGCCGCGGGAGTGGTTCAGGATCGAGAGGGGATAAAGGTAGAGTCCCGTCTGGTTGGTCAGTCCCTGCGGGGCGTAGGAGTAGGTGTTGGCGACGGGGTCAATTTCCACGTAAGCGTTGGTCGCGTTTTGGGGCCCTGCCAAGCCGGCGGGGCTCCAATCAAACGGAATATTGGAGTCGGCCACGTAAATGCGATTGCCAACCACAGCGTAGGGGGCCACCACGTGCCCGTTGCCCAAGCCGCTGAGCATGCTGAGGAGAAACCCGTGCGGATGCGCCGCCACCTCCGCCAACTTGGCCACCGGATTCTGATGAAAGGTCTGGGCCAGGAAATAATCCACGACTTCGCCGCTGAATTGGATGCCATGATTGGCCCGGACGGCGGCCCAGAGGTTGGCCGGAGTGGCCGGGCCGTCGCTGTGGTCGTCGAAGTGCGCGCCAATGGCGGGGCCGCCGGCGATCCCCACGGGGTAGTCCACCCCGGCGGGCACGTCCGGCAGGGGCGGGGAGAAGTTCTGGGAATAGAAGGGGCCATCGTAATTATAATACATTTGGGTGCTGGCGGCCATGCCGAAGCAGGAACCGGGCTCGCCGAGGTCGAACACGCCGATGTAGATGGGGAAGAAAATCAAATCCAAAGGATTGGGCACGCTGGCCACCACCAGGCTGATGTAGGAATCCCCGTCGATCGCGGCCGCAAAATCATCGAACGACGCTCCGTCGCCCCGGTTCGGAAAGCCGAAGCCCTGAAGCATGGGGAGGGGCAGCGGGGGCAGGGCGTTGACGGTGTAGTGGTAAGACCCGGGCAGAAAGTGGGCATTCCCGGGCCATTGGTCCACGAGGCTCATATCGAAGCCCGCGCCGGGAGGAAAGATGCCCAGGAAAAACTCAATCGGCAGTTGAAAAGTGAGGCTGGAGCCATCGGGCGCGACCGTCAGGGGCGCCACGGTGGTCCCGCCATAAAGGAGGGCGGGGCTGGCGATATCCAAGACCATTTGCGGGTGCAGATTGGTGCCCGTGACGGTGAGGGTCTGGCCGGTCGGCGGGACGACGATGGGCCATTCATCGGGCGGGGGATAGGAGCCGGCCTCGCGGATCACCAGGCCTTGGTTGCCGCTCAGGGGCGTCACGCCGGACACGGCGGTGGCGGGAAAGGCGGAGACCACCTCGACGACCGGGTTCACGAGGGATTGGTAGCCGCCGGTGTCCACCGCGACCGCCCAGAGGAGGTTTTCGCCGGCGGTGATGGGCACGGTGGTGCCCAGGTCGAAGGAGAAATCGATGCCCGTGGCGGCGAAGGTGTTGGAATAGGTGGTTACTCCGGTGGTCACGTTGCGCACGAAGACCACCACGCTGCGGAGCGGAGCGGTGGCGGACACCCGGCCGGCCACGTCGACGTTGGTGGCGAGGGCGGGATCCCCGCCGGGGCGCCAGAGGACCACGGGGCCGCCGGAGCCGTTGACCGTGAACCAATCCACCACGGGCGGGGTGGCGACCAGCGCGGGCGAGGGGTTGTTGGGCGCGAATTCCAAGTTGTCCACGAGTTCCCATTGGTCGCCGGAATACTCCACTTCCACATGGGTGATGTTGGTGAGGGGATACGTGTCCACTTCCAGAATATTGGTGATGCCGGAGAGGCCGGTGAAGCTCACACTGGCGCTGCCCACGAGGGAGAAGAACGAGGGGAACGGCGCCAACGAGATGGTGGTGTAAGCGCGCAGGGTGGCGGTCATGGGCAGGAAGGTGCGGTTGCCGACGCACACCCGCACCGCGCCCTGGGCGGGGTGCAGATTGAGCGAGAGGAAACCGGGATTGCCGACTTCGCCGGTCGTGGTTTCCGCGACATACGGGGCGGATGCCGTGTCATAATACGTGCGGATGCTCGCGGCGTTGTCGGGGTTGGTGGTGTCAAAGGTCACGCCCGGGAATTGCGTGCTCAGGACTTCCCCGTCTGCCAGACCGGGACCTTCAAAAGTCACCAGGGTATGGGTGCCCAGTGGGTTGCCGGACTCGTATTCCAGCAAGCCCAGATTGGCCGCGGTGGTGTCCACGCGGATCATGCGAATGTCGGCGGACAACAGGCGGCGCACCTCCAGCGGGGTGGTCAGGGCGGCCGCCGCCAGGACCGTGTTGGTGACCGCCAAAGGGGTGGCGGAGGGATCCGTGCCCGCGAAGGCCGTGAGGGTGATCGGTGAGGTGGCGTAACCGGTGCCGGTGCCGGCCACGAGTTTAACCCGCTGTTGCGGGGTGGAAAAGACGATGTAGAGGGAGGCGGAGAGCTGGAGGCAGGGGCTGCCCGCCACCGCACCCACCGCCGGCGGGGCTCCGGGAGGAACGCTCAGCAGCGTCAAACCGGGATAAAAACCGGGAGCCAACGTTCCGGGCGGAGCCGTGCTGAAATCCAGGCTGGTGACGCCGCCGTGGACCCGCAGGCCCAGACAGAGCCAGAACCATACCCCCAACCAGGCGATCCGCGAGCGCCCGCCATAGATGCAGTTTTTGTGTGTCATAAGTGATGCATTTCTTCCGCGAGCGATGGTTGTTCACCGCTCTTCGTATGGAAAACGAACGAGGCGCCGGATCTTGCGGACCAAAATGCCGATTCCGGAAGCGTCCCGCAGGCCAAAGGCGGCCGGGGGAAACCGGAAGGGTGGGAGGGAATCGGACGCAGGGGGCCGGGGCGGGGCGGACTAGGGAGCTTTGGCGGGTTCCGGATGGCGGGAGCGGGCAAAATCGATGATGTATTGCCGCATGCCTTTTTCCAAGCGGGAGATACCGTAGACCTCGGCTTCATGGAGGGCCCTGGTTTCCCGCCACTGGTCGTGCGCGATGCGGTAGCAGGCAATCAGGGTGCCGGTGCGGTCGCAGCCGTGTTCACAATGCACAAAAATCGGGGCCGGGAGATTGGTGAGGCAGGCCAGGGCGGCGTTGATTTGCGCGGGCGTCGGTCGGCTGAATCCCCGGAGCGCAATATTGGTGTGCACCAGGCCGGCGCTCCGGGCCGCGGCAGCCTCCCGTGCGACGCCCTCCCCGGGCATGCGCAAATCCACCAGGCTGCGGACCCCGAGCTTTTTGAGGTTCTCGATGGCGATCGTGTCCGGCTGGGCGCCGCGGTAGATGCGGTCATCCACCTGGCCGAAATTGAGAATGCCGTTGGCCGCCGGGACCCCGCGTTCGGCGACGGCGAGGCCGGCCAAGCCCAGCGCCAAAATTCCGAACAAGCAGGGGCGTAGCCAACTGATCAGCGCGTGCTTCGATATCATATTCGTGGCGCCTTCAAGGTTGAAACGACCCGGCGCCGAATGTCAAGTCCGGGCCCGCTTTTCGATGGCGGGGCAAGTTGGCGATTGGATTTCGGGTCGCCGGGGACTAGTCTGGCGGCATGCGAAGGCAAACGGATACCGGATCGGCGGGTGGCGCGCGGAGGTCGATGGCGCGCGGCTGGGTTTGGGGGCTGTTGCTGGTGCTGCCGGTCGCCGCGGCCACCAATGAAGTCCGAGTGGCGCCGCTGCACGGACTGACGGAGGTGCCGTCCGCGCGGGTGGAATTGCGCGGCGGGTTTTGGGGCCCGCGGCTGGAAACCCAGTCCGCCATCACCCTGCCGCATGCGTTGCGGGAATTGGAGGCGGACGGCCACGTCACGAATTTTGACAAGGCCGCGGGCGGTTATGACGGGGATTTGCGCGGGCATCACGCGTTCGACTCGGATCTGCACAAAGTTCTGGAGGGCATTTACCTTTCCTTGCAGCATCAGCCCAACGCGCACTTGCGGCTGCGCGCCGACAGCACGATTGACCGGATCTTGGCGGCGCAGGAGCCGGACGGATTCCTGATCTCCTACTTCATCGTCCAGCAGCGGGAGCGGCGGTGGGAGGATTTGCGCCTGGAGCACCAGATGTACAATGCGGGCCACTTCTTTGAAATGGCGGTGGCGCATCACGAATTGACCGGGGAAACGCGCGTTCTGGACGCCGCCCGGCGGTTTGCGGACCATATCGACGGGATTTTCGGCCCGGGGAAACGGTATGATGTGGACGGTCATCAGGAGGTGGAGTTGGCGTTGATCAAACTGTATCGCGCCACCGGCGAACGGCGTTACTTCGAGCTGGCCAAGTTTTTCCTCGAAGAACGCGGCCACGCGCACGGCCCGGCCCGGCTGCCCTTCGATCCCGCCACCGCCGTGCTGCCGCCCAAACCGACCGGCCCCCAGACACCCGAGCAGCGGCAGGCCGCCTTTCGCGCGCGGTTGCGGGTGCGCAACGGCCGGATGCAGGACCACAAACCGGTGGCGGACCAGCACGAGGCGGTGGGGCACGCGGTGCGCGCCGGCTACATGTATTCGGCGATGACGGATGTGTTGCGCTTTGGTGAAGCCCCGGGTTATGCCGCGGCGTTGAATGACCTGTGGCGCGATGTCGTGGGGCGCAAAATGTATGTCACCGGCGGCATCGGCACCGGCCAGTACGGGGATGAAGGTTTTGGCGATCCCTACCGGCTGCCCAATGAATCGGCGTACTGTGAGTCCTGCGCGGCGATCGCCCACGTCCTTTGGGAGCACCGGATGAATCTCCACCAAGCGCGGGCGGAGTTCGCGGACGTGATGGAATTGGCCCTCTACAATGCCGCGCTCGCGGGCATTGGGCTGGAGGGAGACACGTTTTGCTACGAAAATCCCCTCGCCAGCAAGGGCGGCGGCCGCAGCTCTTGGATCGGTCTGGCTTGCTGTCCGGCGAACCTGTCCCGGCTCGTGCCCCAAATCGGCGGGTTCGTCTATGCCCAGGGCCCGGGCCAAATCTATGTGAATCTCTACGCGGCCGGGGAGGCGCGGATCGAACCGACACCCGGGGTTACGGTGCGGTTGCGGCAGGAGACCGATTACCCGTGGAACGGCCGGGTGCGGCTCACGCTCGCCGCCGGAGCCCCCGCGGCGTTCTCGCTCTGTCTCCGCGTGCCGGGTTGGCTGCGTGAGGGACCGGTGCCCGGCGGGTTGTACGGCTATACCGACCGCACCGTCCAAGTTCCGACGCTGAAGCTCAACGGCACGAATACCCCGGCGCAACCGGAAGCGGACGGGTACATCCATGTGACGCGCCGTTGGCAGTCGGGCGATGTGGTG
>CAIYZC010000744.1 GCA_903930565.1 uncultured Pedosphaera sp. | reverse complement strand
GCCGGTGAACCCAACCGGCTGTCCCGCACAAACGGTGTAAGGAATCTAGCGGCGCTCAGGCCGCGCCGGGGTTGGCCGGCCACCCGCGCCTGTGCCACAGCCCTCGCGCTCCCTCCTGCAGAAATGGACCCCGGATTTCGGACCGGGTGTTTGGTTTGACCTTTTGGACTACTTGCGCGACGGTGTTTGCGGGCTGCGACGCCGGCGGGGGAAGCGAGGCTGTCAGAAGGGGCCGAATTAGAGTCTCCTAACGTCCTCTCCTACAAGTTGATGGCGGGGGCGCCGTGCGGGTTTGGATGGGTATGGGCCGGGATTCCCCCGCCGCCTCCGGGGCGGTGATACAAAATGGAATGCCACCGGTGGTGCTACCACCGGCTAATTTCCGTAAACCCTTCGGGTTATGGGAGCGGACCCGGGGCAGCACGTTCGGTCGTGCTGCCCTGGGCTTCGACCTGGTGCCTTCTGGGCCACGTGGAGGTGGGGGGGCGGCGGGGCGGCGTTCGGAAGAGCACGGGTGGCCCAACCGTGCGGGGCGGCGCGCCGGCCGGTAAGCTTCCAGCCCCAGGTGGCGGAAGCGCGTGCCCACGGCCGGCATCCCTCCTGGATGCGGGCGCAATTTGGATGCAGCCCGGTGGTGTCGTCGCGGTGCTCCTCAACCACCGGCCACATGGCGGGAACCCTCGGGGTTCAGGGGCCAAGCACTGCTGGCTCGTACTGGGGCCGCGCGTTGTTGGCACCGAACTCCCGAACGTTGGCGCCCGGTTCGGGGGCGTAATCATCCCTTGCCAATTCGCTGTGGGGGAGCCAGATTGTGCCCCGGAACAATTGCGTCACCAGCATGACGACTACCAAGACATACGATGATCCGAACCGGCCGACGAGGATTGCCTCGACGATGTCGGCGTCACCGGCGATTTCGTTTGCGTGTGCGTACAGCGCGAATGGGCGCCTCCAAGTACCAGAACCATCCGCTTTAGCTCGATTGCCAGCTGCGGGGGGGGCGGATAATTGAATAGCGAGAACTGAGGCCTCCATGACACCGTCCGTTTTGATTCCACCGCTATGGCCGATAATTGGGCCTATTTTGGCCATTCCATGAATACGCCCCGTGCCGCTGCCGCCTCTTTAGCCATCCTCAGCATGGATTGCATTTCCGAGTTCAAGGATGAGCTCTGGCTGGCGCCACACGTCGATGACTGGCGTCGAGTCGGGCTCCGAATCCTACTCCAGGAGTACATGACCAAGCCTTACCAACTAATGCCTGAGGCTGAAACCCTTTATGCACGAGTCCACCACGATCTCAAATACAGACTTCTCTGGAACGTATGGCACTCTATCTATAACTGGTCAAATTTGGTTTACGGCGATCACGGTGTTCGAAGGCCAGAGAATGATTGGTTGGATATTCTTGCTGGAGTGCAACATGGCGTACAGGAAGGACTGCCTGCGGGTTTGCGGCCCCGCTTGATCCAGATCAACGAAGAATGTTTTGCTGCGGCATCAAGAGTTGAAGACTGGCTAGCTTCCTTGAAAGAGGAAGCGCTTTCGCAATGGGATAGGACAATCATGGAGCAATTGGAAGTGGACGTTCAAGCTTTGGGGGGCCGGCTGGAAGGCATGATTGTTTCCAATCGATTAGTCCGTTCTTGGAACCTCCTAGGTGGATTTCTAATGACCGAACTGTGCCAAATATTTGAATGGGGGCGGGCAAAATTAAGAAAAAATCGTGATATCCACTACGAGGTTTCCTTTCCCGGATCATGGGAATACGGTCTCATTCCATATGATGGGCGCTTGCCGAATGTATTGTGATGTCAAGATGCCTTGTCTGGGTATTGACTTATGATGCTGCCAAATGTAACAAGTAACAAGCGATCCGAAGCTTTGTGCCACTTACGTCAGGGAGGGCTAAGATTGTTGGGTTGGCCGCTTCTAAGTTTGGGGGGCGTGATTTTTTATATCCTTGCCCCGCCAGGAGAATTTCGACTTCACATTGATCCTTTGTGCATTTGCTTCGCTCTGCTGTCTTATCGCTTTATGACTGGTCAGCCGAAATATTTATTGTTCGCAATCGGTACCTGCTGGGTCAGCCTGATCGGAGGCAGTGTGTTGATCATCTCTAGTCATATATTTCCACAAATCAGTGTTCAATTTTCAGCATTTGTCGTTCTGTTCGTTGTCTCGAAGCAAAACCTTTATATTGCCTTGACTATCAATGGCTTTCTCGCGGGATTCCCCATTCGGCCGCTGACTCGTGCCCGCAGAGCCATTATGATTCTAAATTCTGAAGGGGGCAGTCCGTGAATCGTGCCAATACTCCAGGCGCAGCTTGGGGGCCGGTGGCGAATCATGGCAATTATCGTTCCAGCGCGGGCGGTGG
>CAIYZC010000743.1 GCA_903930565.1 uncultured Pedosphaera sp. | reverse complement strand
GCCGCCACCAACGCGCCGACCGCCAACCCCCAACTCCCCAACCACCAAGCCGCCAACGCGAACGGCCCCGCCACCAAGGCCACCAGTACCGGCCCGTTCCACCACGCCATCGGAATGGTGTGCCGGTCTTCCTCATTCACCAAATGGTAGGTGTGATCCGCCTTGAACGTCTGATGATGGATCAGTGCATGAGTGCGGAAAGGATAGGTGAAGAGGCCCACCGGACGGTGCATGACGTAGCGGTGGAGGGTCCACTCAAAAAAAGAACTGTAAACAACGGCGGCCGGAAACCCCGCCGCAAACCAAAACCAAAACGAATGCATAGACAACCAAACTTCAGGTCAAAGCGGCGCACGACCAAAGCAAATTCCACCCGGAACCAACCAAATCGAAACACCCAGATTATCGCGTTTCGCGGCGGATAAAATCCCCGCGCCCGCGCCGGGCGTCAACTGGAAATTCGGTGCCACCGGGTGATTTTTTGACCACGCTTGAGCGGCGCGCCTATTCCTCCGGCAAGGCCAGGATGGTGTCGTGAATCGTCCGCGAAAACGCCGTGCCATCCTTGCCCCGCAAGGTGCATTGAATGGACATGCCCTGCGTCGGCGCCAAGTCCGGCAGCGCCAGCCGAACCGCCCGGCCGTCCGGGGCGAGGCGCGCGCCCGCCACGGGCAAGGAATGCTCCCCGACGTGCGGGGAGCCGTAGGTCGCGCTGCGCTTCAAACTCCAAACTTTGACCACGTAGTTGGCCGGATTTTGGGCCGCCGCCGCCTCCAACTCCTCACTGAACGCAACCACATACTCCCCGCGCCGGGCATGCAGCGCCACCGGCAGATACGCCGGACGGCCCGTGTATCGCACCCGGTAAAACCCGCCATCCTGATGTTGATTCGAAGCCCAACCGACCATGCCGCACACGTACAATTGGCCATTGCCCGGGTGAAACCGGCCGCGCATCACGCCGGTGGGGAAATCGGGGATCGGCAACTGAATCACGCCGCCCTGCAACTGATTGCCGACGGTCTCCATGGGGGCCAGAAAAATGCGCCCCATGCCATAGGAAATATTCACCAACAGATTCTCGAACGGGCCCCATTTTCCGCCCCGCACCCGCACGATTTCCGCCGGGGACCGGTCCATGTCGTTGGTGATCCACACCACTGGCGGCTCCATTTGGTCGTCCGCCCCGCCGGCCGGATGGTCGTAGCCCCACATATAGCCGTAGAATTTGCCCGGCCGCACCCAATCGATCCGGTTCTTCGGCGTCCAATGCCCCTCTTGATCCGTAATGAAGAACGTCCCGTCGTCGTTCACGCAGACCCCGTTCGGCGCCCGGAAGCCGTGCGCCACAATCTCCGTGCGCGCCCCGTCGGGGCTGACCTTGAGCAGGGTGCCGTGCTGCGGCACCACCGCGGGCAACGCGTGCCGACCGCCTTTGGCGTAATAAAAATTTCCCGCCGGATCCGTTTGCAAACCCATCGCGAACTCATGAAAATGCTCCGTCACCTGCTGGTCGTTGTTGAAGCATTCGTAAAAATCGGTCTCCCCGTCCCCGTCCAAATCCCGCAGGCGCACGATCTGGTCGCGGCAGGTCACGTAAATGACCTCGTTCACGATCTTGAGCCCCAGCGGCTGGAACAAGCCGGTGGCGATGCGCCGCCAATGCAGTTCGTGCAAATCGCCGTCCACGCCGTCCACCACCCACACATCGCCGTTCCAAGTGCCAATAGCCGCGCGGCGGCCATCGGCGAAGAAGTCAAACCCGCCGAAGCGCATCCAGGCGCGCCAAGGGTTTTCGGCGCCTTCCGGGTACGGAATTTCATCGACCGCGAAGGCCCCCTCGGCGGAGATGGTCCGCCCGTGGGTGACCAATTCGCGCGGCCATTGCCGCGGGCCGCCGTGTTGGAGGCGGGACAAATCGGCCGGCGCCGGCGACAGCGCCGCCAAGGCCAGCACGCGGGCGGGCTCGGCGTTGGTCGCCATGTGACCGAGCAAAAGTTTACCCCGCCACGGCGTGGCCGCCGCCGGTAGTTCCAAGCAGCGTCCCCCACCCCGCTCCACCCACCGCGCCCCGCCCCCCCCCACGAGCGCCACCGGCACATTTGTCGGCGCCACCCACAGGCACAGATCATGACTGGACCGGCCCACGTTCAAGGTCCGCGCAAAGGCTTGGTTGGCGTCCGCCCCTTCCCACCCGGGTGATTCCAACACTTCCGCCCCGCCGACCGTGTAGGCGAAAACAGCCTTCTGGCCGCTGACATACGTGCCTTGGTATTTCGTCCACGCCGCGGGGAGGGGGCCGTACGGGCGATGGTCCACGCCCAAGAGGCGCGGATCCGCGAAATTGCCGGTCTCGGGATTCGCCCAACCCGGCCCGACCGGATTGATGAAAAACTTGTCCCCGACAATGCTCGTATGGGTCCCGTGCGAACCGTCAAAGGCGATGCCCTTCCAGTCCACAAACTGATTCCCGGTCCAACCGGCCGCCATGCGCATGGTGTCATGGTCGAAGACCATCCAAGCATGCCCCTTGGAGACGCCCCCGGGGCCCTCGTCCAACCGCACCGCCACTCCCTTGTAGGCGAGATTGCCCGGGGCGATTTGGTAAGTCCAATGCAGCACCGGCCCGAAGTCCATGCGCAAATACTTCGGCCCCTGCTCGAATTCCACGAGTTCCCGGCTCTTCACCGCCGACCCGCCGCCCGCTTTTGGCAGTCCCGCAAGGTATTGGGGAGTAACGGCGAAATAATTCGCGGGGTTGGCGGGCTTGACGAACTGCTCCCGGATGAAATGAATCACATCGTACCGCATTTCCGCGCTCAACCACGGCCAGGCGGGCATTTGCCCCAAGCCGTTGCCGATGGTGCGGTAGATGCTGAGCGGGTCATTGCCATTCTTGAAGGGCTCCCGCCAAAACGCCCGCGAGGCGGGCAGCGATCCCGGCTGGGTGGGCGTGCCGTGGCACGGCAGGCACAAGGTCTGATAAAGCTTCTCCCCCCGCGCCAAACTGGGCGGTCCCCACGCCGCCACCAACCCCGCGTGATCCGGCTCCCCGGCCTCCTCGGCAGCCGGAGCACCGGTCGCCCAAGCCAAAACCAACGTCAAGAGTCCCGCCACCCCTGCCCGCCCGCGCCGCCAAGAGCATGTTCGCATGCGCCCATATTGAACAAAACCGGGCGCCCGTAAATCCCGAAATTCGCCAATCTTGCGGACAGGTGAATCGAGCGCCCCGCCCCGATGTTTACCGCCGGCGGTTTCGTTCGCCGCGGGGCGGCTTGGACCCGCGGTTCAAGCAGCTTTTTGGGCCCGCTTTTTCGGCGCGGCGGGCGCCGCTTTCTTTTTTGCGGACGAAGGGGTTTCGGCCGCCACCACCCGGATCAGCTCCCCCAGCCAGTTTCGATCCTCCCAACGGTCGGCGGTGATCAGCAGGTGCGGTTTGGCGTTAGGGTACGGCGCCGCCTCGGGACAATCCCCCGCCTGCGCCCGCGCGGCCGCCGTGGGCTTCACATAAAGCTGGTCATCACACACCAGCGCCACCATCCGCCCGGCGCAGAAAACCCCGTATTCCCCGAACATCTTTTTCGCCGACACCTGCCCCGCCCCGGCCAATTGTTCCAGCAGGTAATCCACCGTGCTCTGCTTCGTTGCCATATAGTCGTTTCGCAGCTGGCCCCCGCGGATCGGCCCCGCGATTTAGTTCGCCCCCGCCGGCTCCGGCTCGACCCATTTGTTGTGCTCGCGGATCAGGTCCACGAGGCGGTCCACAGCTTCGCCTTCGGGGATGTTGAACTTGATGGGCTGTTTGCCCACGTAAAGATTGATCTTGCCCGGCGCGCCGCCGACGTAACCGAAATCGGCGTCCGCCATTTCACCGGGGCCGTTGACGATGCAACCCATGATGGCGATTTTAACGCCCTTGAGGTGGTCGGTGCGGGCCTTGATGGCGGCGGTGACGGTTTGCAGGTTGAACAGCGTGCGCCCGCAGGAGGGGCAGGCCACGTAGTCGGTCTTGAAGGAGCGGCAGCCGGCGGCTTGCAGGATGTTGTAAGCCAGGCGCAGGGACTGACCGCCGCCCGCTTCACCGCGCACGAGGATGGCGTCACCGATGCCATCGGCGAGCAGCGAGCCGATGTTCACAGAGGCCCGGAGCAGCGCGATCTTGGGCTCCAGCGTCCCCGGGGCGAAATCCAGGCAATCCTTGAGCAACACCGGGTTGTTCCGCCCCAAGCGGCGCAGGCGCGCAACAAGGAGCCGGAAGGCGGTGATGACGGGCAGTTTGACCCCGTCCCGCACCGTGACCAATTGCGTGTCGCAATTAATCTCGAAATCCGTGGTCGGATCGACCTCGAAAACATTCAAATCTTCGTATACGCCCTCCGGTCGCACGTCATCGCGCGGCCGCAGTTTCGGGGCGACCTTGTCCCAAGTGGCCTGGGTGACCACGACGCGCACGGTCTGTTCCGCCCCGCACTTCACCCCGCCGGCCAGTTCGATCTCCGGTGTGGGGCGGCGCTCAAACGCGAAGGGATCGAACGGCCAATCCGTCTGCCCCGCCAGCGCCGCGAGCTCCGGCGCCAGGGGCGAGGCGGGCAGGCTCAAGGTGGAAATCTGCGCCAACAAATCGCGGCAAACCGCAATTTCATTCGGCGAATCTTCGGTCAGCGACACCCGGATGGTTTCGCCCAACCCGTCGCAGAGGAGGGAGCCAATGCCGATGGCGCTCTTGATCCGGCCGTCCTCCCCTTCGCCGGCTTCGGTCACACCGAGGTGGACGGGATAATTCCAATCGGGTCCGAGCTCATTGAGCCGCGCCACCAAAAGACGGTAGCATTCGATCATGACCTTCGGATTGCTCGATTTCATCGAGAACACGAAGTTGTGGTAATCGTTGGCGCGGGCGATGCGGGCAAATTCCAAGGCGCTCTCCACCATGCCCAACGGCGTGTCGCCGAAGCGGTTCATGATCCGGTCGCTCAGGGACCCGTGATTCGTCCCGATGCGCATGGCCCGGCCCAGCTCCCGGCAAAGCTTCACCAGCGGGGTGAACCGTTCCTCGATGCGGCGCAACTCGGCTTCGTATTGATCGTCGGTGTATTCCTTGATCGCAAATTTTTTGGAGTCCGCGTAGTTGCCGGGATTGACGCGCACCTTTTCCACCCAGCGAGCCGCTTCCAGCGCCGCCTCGGGTTTGAAATGAATGTCGGCGACAATCGGCACCTCGCAGCCCTGCGCGCGCAATTCGCGTACAATGTTTTGCAGATTTGCCGCATCTTTCACGGTGGGCGCCGTGATCCGTACCAACTGGCAACCCACGGCCACCAAGTCCAAGGTCTGCCGCACACTGGCGGCGGTGTCCATCGTGTCACAAGTGATCATGGACTGGCGCACCACCGGTTGGTCGCCGCCGATCACCACGCCGCCACGGGCGGGGTCCCCGACCGTCACGGGGCGGGTCACACGACGCTGGTACAAATAAGGGGACGAACAATAACGCATGAGATTATTTGGCTGCGGCCGGCGGGGGGGCGAATTCGACTTCGCCACCTTTTTGCCCGCCCAGGTCCTGCACATCGTAAAAGGCGATGTAGAGCATGAAGGAAATCAACGCCACCGCGCAGCCGGTTTGGACGTACTCCAAGAACCGGGCGCTAATCGGCCGGCGGCGGATCGCTTCCACGACCGCCAGGGTGATGTGGCCGCCGTCCAAAACGGGGAACGGAAGCATGTTGAGGAACGCCAAGTTCACGTTCATAAGCACGCTGAACCACAACACCATCCGCCACCCGTCCTCATGCTGGAACAAGAGGTAGTAAATGCTGAGAATCTTGATCGCCCCGCCCAACTGCTGAACTTTGACGTGCGAATGCCGGTCGAACAACGCGCCAAACGTGCTGAACATCGAATTGAAAATCGAACCCACCTGTTCGAAGGGCCCCGGATACGCCAACGTGGTCCGCCCCCCATCCGCCCAAGTGATGCCCATGCGCGGTTGCTTTTTTTGTTCCGGATGTTTCTTGTCCTCGGGGAATTTGATCGGCACCACGGGCTGCACGTCGAAGCTTAAATTTTGGCCCTCGCGCAGGATCTTCAAGTGGACCAGCTTGCCGGGAGCCTCGTCCAAGATTTCCGCCACTTGCGAATAGTGCAAAGGAGTGACGCCATTGACGGTGACCAGTTCGTCTTTTGGTTTGATCCCGGCCAAGGCGGCGGGACTGTTGGAAGCCACCAACCCGACAATCGCGGTCTGGGCGGGTTCGATTTGAATTTGACGCAAACCCTTGCGTTGCCACGGTTTGGTTTCTTCGGCCTTCGGCTCGACCGGGATGGTCAGGACTTTGCCGTCGCGCTCCACCTCCACCGGGATGGAAGGGGTGACACTGCGCACGACGTACCAACTCACACTGTCGCCCATGCCCCCGAATTTGGTCACCTTGTGCCCGTCCACGCTCAACACCTTGTCCCCGCGCTTCAAGCCGGCTTTTTCCGCCGGGCTGTCCTTGTGCACCAAGCCGATCACGGTGGAGGTTTCGCTCTCGGTCACCGGCCGGCCCACCGAGGCCACCACCAAGGCGAAGGCCAGGGCCAAGCCGAAACTGAACAAGGGGCCGGCGAAGGCCACAATGATCTTGTCCAAAGCCGAAATGGGCGGCAGGGCGGCGTGGTCAGGATCGGCTTTGCCCTCGATCATTTCCATCGGGGCCATTTGCGGTAGCGAGACATAGCCGCCGGCGGGAATGGAGCCCAGCGCGTATTCCACGCCATTGATTTTGGTCTTCCAGATCGGCTTGCCAAACCAGATCGCGAACCGGTCGATCTTCAAGCCGCGCCAGCGCGCCGCCAAAAAATGCCCCAATTCGTGGACAAAGATGAGGAGGTTGAAGAGAACAACCACCTCCAACATCACAAAAACCATTTTCAATACGTGCATATATGCCAAACCGTCGCCACTCCGCCAAACACCGCCAATATAACAGCCCGCCGCGAACTGGCAACCTCGCAACCCCGCCCTACCGCGCGGCCTCGGTCCGCGCCCACGCGTCCGCTGCCAACAACTCCGGCAACGTGGGGTGCGCAACCACCGCATGGGCGTCCATCACCCGCCGCACCGTTTCCGTGATGCCCAAAAAACTCAACCGCCGCGCCACAAACGCGTCCACTGCGACCTCGTTCGCGGCGTTCAGGACCGCTGGCAGGGTCCCCCCGACTTCGCCCGCCCGCCGGGCCAAATCCAACGCGGGGAACCTGGCCGTGTCCGGAGTTTCAAACGTCAGGCTGCCCAACTTGGCCAAATCCGTCTGCACCCGCTCGCTCCGGACCCGTTCCGGATAGGTCAGCGCATATTGGATCGGCAGGCACATGTCGGGCGTGGAGAGCTGCGCGATCAGGGAGCCGTCCACGAATTCCACCATGGAGTGCACCACGCTCTGCGGATGCACCACCACCTTCACCCGCGCCATTTCGATGTCGAACAACCAGCGCGCCTCGATCATTTCCAAGCCCTTGTTGAACAAGGTGGCCGAATCAATCGTGATCTTGCGTCCCATCACCCAGGAGGGATGCTTCAGCGCCCGCTCCACGGTGAGGTCCGGAAACTCCGCTGCCGGCGTGGTGCGGAACGGCCCCCCGGAGGCGGTCAGCCAAAGGTTGCGCACCGAATTTCCCGGCTTGCCGTCGAGACACTGAAAAATTGCGGAGTGTTCACTGTCCACGGCCAGCACGCGGACCCCGTGCTTGCGCGCTTCACTCATGACCGTCTCGCCCGCCATCACCAAGATCTCCTTGGAGGCGATGGCAATATCCTTGCCCGCCCGGATCGCGGCCAACGCCGGTGCCAGCCCCGCCGTGCCCACGATGGCGATCAAAACGATGTCCGCCCCCGGCAAGGTCGCGAGCCGGAGCAACCCCTCCGCACCGGCATAAACCTCCGTGGCGAAACCCACCGTGTCGCGGGCCACCCGCGCCTTGGCCTCATCCATGAGGCACAACGCCGCCGGTTGGTGCCGGCGGGCTTGCTCCAGCAGCAGCTCCAGATTATTCCCCGCCGCCAAGCCCACCAACCGCAGGCGGTCGGGTAAATCCTCCGCCACCTTGAGAGTGCTGGTTCCGATCGATCCCGTGCAGCCGAGCACAACGACATTTTTCATGGGCGCAGGGAGCCGACACCCGCCGGGCGGAGGAATTCGTTTTCTAAAAACAGCATGAGACCCTCACGTTAGCCCTTCCCCCCGCCCCCCGCAACCCGGAAAAGCGTCCGAAAAGCCGCCCTCCACCCCCGATGCCGCCGCCCCCATCCGGCCGACACCATTCCTTCCGAAGCCCGCAGGCCGGGATTTTCGCCGGGATTTTGTTATTGCCGGCGGGACGGCTTTGGCGGACGTTTGGGTCATGCTTCATCCACGACACTGGAACAGTATTCGCGCCGTGCTGGCGTTGGCGACCCTGCTGGCCGTGCCCAACCACCTTCGGGCGGCCGGCCCCGGCGCGGAAATGGCTTCCGCCGCCCATAATTTTCTGCAAGCCCTGAACGCGGACCAAAAGGCGAAGGCCACCTATGCGTTCGACGACGCGCAGCGCTTCGACTGGCACTTCATTCCGCGTCCCCGCAAAGGCCTGCCGTTCAAGGAAATGACCCCGGCGCAGCAAAAGTTGGCGCACGGTCTCCTGGCCAGCGGCTTGAGCCAGCGCGGCTATGCCAAGGCGACCACCATCATGAGCCTGGAGCAGATCTTGGATGAGCTGGAACAGAGCAAGGGCCAGTTCAAGCGCGATCCCGAACTGTATTATTTCACCGTGTTCGGAGAGCCAACCGGCACCGCCCCTTGGGGCTGGCGCTTGGAAGGCCACCATGTGGCGCTTAATTTCGTGGTGCAGGGGGACCAAGTTCTGGCGGCCAACCCCGCGTTTTTTGGGACAAACCCCGCCGAAGTCCGCACCGGCCCCCGCGCGGGCCTGAGTGTGCTGGCCGCCGAACAAAACCTGGGCCGGCAATTGGTCAAATCGCTGACCGACGAGCAGCGCCGCACCGCCGTCATCACCAACGAAGCGCCCAAGGATATTTTAACTTTCAACGCCCGCAACACCAAGGCCCTCAGTCCCCTGGGGATCACCGCCGCGGCCTTGACCGCCCCCCAACGGGAAACCCTCACCGCGCTGGTCAAGGAATACGCCCACCGCCACCGCGCGGAAATCGCCGAAGAAGACCTGGCCAAAATCGCCAAAGCGGGCTGGGACAAGGTGGCCTTTGCCTGGGCCGGCGGTTTGGAACCCAACCAGGGCAATTACTACCGCGTCCAAGGCCCGACCTTCCTGCTGGAGTTCGACAACACCCAGAACAACAACAACCACGTCCACAGCGTGTGGCGGGATTTCATCAACGATTTCGGGGATGACGTCCTCCGCCGGCATTACGCCGAAGTGCCGCACGGCAAATGAGTTCCTTACCGCCCCCGAGCGGCGCCCAGCCCGAACCCCCGGCGGTTGCCCCCGCCCCCAACCCCATGGCCGACCCCGTGGTCGGCGCCCGCGGGACGCTGACCATTGTCGACATCGCCTTCGGGGGGGAAGGCGTCGGCCGCTGGGGCGAGCTGGCCGTGTTCGTGCCGTTCGTCCTCGTGGGTGAGGACGTCGAGGTGGAACTGGTCGAACTCAAGAAACGCTTCGCCCGCGCCCGGTTGTTGCGCGTCCTCCGCCCCGCGCCCGAACGCGTCACCCCCCGCTGCCGCTATTTCGGCGATTGCGGCGGCTGCCAGTACCAGCACATGGATTACGCGATGCAGTTGCGGATGAAGCACAAGCAAATCCGCGATTTGTTCCAGCGCATCGGCGGCTTCACCGAAGCAGTGGTCGCCCCGGTAATCCCCTGCCCCCAACCTTACGGCTACCGCAACCGGATCATGATCCGGAGCCAGTGGGACAAGTTCAAACAGGGCCTGAACATCGGCTTCATCCGCGCGGACAACCGCTTGGTGGTGGATATTGAGGACTGCCAGATCGCCGAGCCCGCCCTCAACGAGCAAATCCGCCACACCCGCGCCCATCCGCCTCCCAAGGGGGGCATTAAAGTGGTCCTGCGGATTCCCCCGCCTGGTTGGGAGGTGCCGCACGACTCCTTTTTCCAAAACAATTTCCACAGCTTGGCGGACTTGGTGGGGGTGGCCCGCGGTTTTCTCCAAGCCGGCGGGGCCCGGTTTCTGGTGGACGTCTATTGCGGCGTGGGCTTTTTCGGCATCGAGATGGCCAACCTGGTGGAACGATTCGTCGGGGTGGAGCTCGATCAGTTGGCCATCAAATCCGCCCGGCGCAACGCCGCGGCGCGCGGGGCCGCCAACGGCGAATTCGTCACCGGCCGCGCTGAAGAACAATTGCCCGCCCTGCTGGCGCGTTTTTCGGCGGACGCCACCTGCGTCCTGATCGATCCCCCGCGGACCGGCTGCCTGCCGGAAAGCCTGGCCCTGCTGCGGGCCACCCGTCCCCGCCAAATCATCTATGTTTCCTGCCACCCCGCCACGATGGCCCGGGATTTGAACCTGCTGTGCGCCGAGGGTGGCTATGAACTCGTCTTGGTGGTGCCGGTGGACAATTTCCCCCAAACCCAGCATGTCGAATGCATCGCGGATCTGCGGTTGGCCCCGGCGGCGCCCGGGCCGTGACGGGCGCCCTGCCCGCGCGCACTCCCGGCTTGCCAACCCCTCCCGCTTGATTTCAAATTGCCCATCCTGATGACTACCGACTCAGAACCAAAGCCGACGGCGGGATTTGCCGCGGCGCGACTGCCTTGGCTGGTGGGCTTGGCGATGCTGGCGATGTTCCTGGCCACCCGGCAACCTTGGCTGACGGTGGACAACCGCATCACCGTTTCCCAATTGGCCGGTTGGAACTGGCGGCCGAATATTTTTGGCGCCCTCACGCTCTTGGTGAATTGGCCACTGCATTGGCTTCCGTCCGCCTCCCTGCCCGGGGCGGTCAACCTGCTCTCCGCCCTCTGCGGCGCCTTGACGCTCGGCCTGCTGGCCCGGTCGGTGGCCATTTTACCCCATGATCGCACCCAGGAGGAGCGCGACCGCCTAGCGGGCCCCTCCGGGGTTCTGACCATCCGCTGGAGCTGGCTTCCGCCCGTGTTCGCCGTGCTCGTCGCCGGGCTCACTTACAGCTTCTGGCACGATGCCACCGCCGGCAATGGCGCGCTGATCGACACGCTCTTGTTCGCCTATTTGTTTCGATGCCTTTTGGAATTCCGGTTGGACCGCCGGGCGGGTTGGCTCTACCAATTTGCTTTCGGCTATGGCGTGGGAGTGTCCGATGACTGGCTCTTCGCCCTGCTGTTTCCCCTGGCCATGGTGGCCGTGGTTTGGCTCAAGGGCCTGGGAGTGCTGAACCTTCGTTTTCTGGCCCGAATGATCGGACTGGGGCTGCTGGGCCTGACGCTCATCTTGATTCTGCCGCTGCGACAACAATACGATGCGGTGAACCCGATTCCATTCACGACCAGCATGTCGTTTATTGGAATCACCTATAAAAACAATTTGCTGGGTTTGCCGCGCGGCATTCTGGCACTGCTGGGCATGACCTCCGTGCTCCCCGTGGTGGCCATGTCAGTGCGTTGGGCGCCCTTTTCCCGGGACGGCAGCCGGCTCGGAGCCTTCCTGGCCCAGGCCATGCTCTGTTTGGTGCACGGCCTGCTGCTGATGCTTTGCGTCTGGTCGGCGTTTGATCCGCGCATCAGTCCGCACACCCAAGTGCCGGCTTTGCGCAGCCTCCCGCTCTACTACCTCGGCGCGCTGGGGATCGGCTATTTCACGGGCTTTTTTCTCTTGGTTTTCGGTCATGCGCCCTTGCGACGCCATCCGCGCCCGCACCCCGCGGTCGTTTGGTTGAACCGTGCCGTGCTTACCGGCTTGGCGGCGCTGGCGCTGGTCGCCCCCCTGCTTTTGGCGGCCCGCAATCTGCCCCGGGTTTCCCCCGCGGCTCATCCGGCCTGGCTGAACTACGGGGCGGCTTTGGATCGCTCCCTGCCGCCCACCGGCTCCGTCATCATTGCCGACGATCCCGGGCGGCTGCTGTTTTTGCAGGCCTGGCTCGATCGCCAGGGCAAGAGTCCCAATTATGTACTGATCGATTCGGCCCTCCTGCGCGAACATCCCGCCTATTTCGACCGCTTGGGACGGCAGCATCCCTCTTTTCATTTGGATTCCTACCTGACCAATTTGCATCCCACCCTGCTCACCAATCCCGGCGTGCAGGTTAATTTCCTGAAGAGCCTCGCCAAGGATCATACGCTGGCTTATTTGCACCCGAGTTTTGGCTATTTTTTCGAAGGTTTTTACCAGCAACCCCACGGTTTGTTCTACCTGCTGCACCCCCACCAACCGGGGGTGTTGGAGACCCCGCCGACCACCGCCGGGGAAATGGCGTTCAATCAGAACTTCTGGCAAACCACCACCACGGAGGTGATCGGGCCCTTGGCCCACCACGTGAACCCGCCCAAAAAGCGCCGGGCCGACCTGACTCCCTTGGAGCGCGTTTTCAAACTCATGCGGCTGGGGGATGAACCCGCCAACGAGGAAGTCGAGGCGGCCCATAATTTATCCCGTGCGCTCGTTTACTGGGGTGTCACGCTGCAAACCCAGGACCAATTTCCGCCCGCGAGCGCCGCGTTCGAATCCGCCCAGGAATTAAACCCCGACAATGTGGCCGCCAAAATCAATCTGGATTGCAATCTCCAGCTCAAGGCCGGCAAGCATCCCCCGGCCAAATCCACGCAGCAAATTCAACTCGATTTCGGGGCCAAACGCAGCTTGGACGAGATTCTCAACCAGGACGGGCCGCTGGATGAACCCAACTTCAGCTTTCAAATGGGGATGATCTGCATCCATTTCGGGGATTTGCGCCAACAATCCCAATGGCTGGTCCGCCAAGCCGTGCAGTCCCTCAACCGGGCCTGCGTGCTCGCCCCGGACCAAGTCACCCCCCGCATCTGGCTCGCCCAGCTCTACGAAATCTACCAACACCCCACCAACGAACTGCGGTTGGTGGAGCAGGTGCTCCAACTGGTTCCGGGCGAACCGAACGCCCTCTTCCTCCAAGCCAACGCGCTCATGCAAATGAAGGCCTTTGACCGCGCCATTCCTGTGCTGGACCAATTGCTGGCCGTGCAAACCAACAATATCAGCGCCCGGCTCAACCGCGGCCTCTCCCATTTCAGCGCGGGCAATCTGGCGTCCGCCCGCGTGGATTACGAAACCGTCGCGCGGGAGGAGAATTACGAAAACCGTTACCGTGCGCTGTACGGCCTGGGCGAAATCGCCTATCGAAACAAGGACTTCCCGACCGCGCTCACGAACTATCAACTTTTCCTGAAGTCGGCCCCGACGAACAGCGTGGAGTTCAAACAAATCAGCGACCGCGTGGGGGAACTGACGGCCCCCGGCAAACCGTAGCGCCGACGTCCCCCCGATGCGCGTCACGCACGTCATCACCCGGCTCATCGTCGGTGGCGCCCAGGAAAACACGATCGCCTCCGTGCTCGGCCTGCGGGAGCGGCGCGATCTCACGGTCGATTTGATCACCGGCCCCACGGCGGGCCGGGAAGGATCGCTCGCCAACTGCTTCGCCCTCGCCCCGGGAGCACTGAGCGTCCTGCCCGAGCTCGTCCGCCCCGTCCATCCGTGGAAGGACTACCGGGCCACCCAGATCCTGGCCCGGCGCTTTCGCGCGGAAAAGCCCGCCCTCGTCCACACGCACAGTGGCAAGGCCGGGATTGTCGGCCGCCTCGCCGCCGCCCGGGCGGGTGTGCCGGTCATCCTCCACACCATCCACGGCCCCTCCTTCGGCGCCTTTCAGGGTGCCTTCGCCAATTTTATCTTCCGCGCCGCCGAGCGCCGTGCCGCCCGCGTCACCACCCATTTCGTCACGGTGGCCGACGCCATGCGCGACCAATACCTCGCGGCCGGCATCGGCCGCCCGGACCAATACACCCGGGTTTTCAGCGGCTTCCCCCTGGACCCCTACCTGGCCACCACCAACGATCCCGCCCGCCGCGCCCGTTGGGGCCTCGCGCCGGAGGATTTGGTGGTCGGCAAAATCGCCCGCCTCTTCGCCCTCAAGGGCCACGATGACCTCTTCCAAATCGCCCCGGAATTGGTCCACCGGCATCCCCGCCTCAAATTCCTGCTCGTCGGCGACGGCCCGTGGCGGCACCGCTTCGAACAACTGGCCCGCGACTCGGGACTCGCCGGCCATTTTGTCTTCACCGGCCTGGTGCCCCCGGCGGAAATCCCCGGCTTGGTGGGCATCATGGATGTGCTGGTGCATCTTTCCCTCCGCGAGGGCCTGCCCCGCGCCCTGCCGCAGGCCCTGGCCGGAGGCCGGCCCGTGGTGGCTTACGATTGCGACGGCGCCCGCGAAGTTTGCCTGGACGGCCAAACCGGGTTCCTCATCCCGCCGGGTGACCGGGGCGCCTTGATTCGCCGCCTGGGGGAATTGGCGGCCGATGCCGCCCTGCGC
This sequence comes from uncultured Pedosphaera sp., assembly GCA_903930565.1. GTDB lineage: Bacteria > Verrucomicrobiota > Verrucomicrobiia > Limisphaerales > Pedosphaeraceae > CAIXFN01. The sequence continues at coordinate 390 of CAIYZC010000743.1, read as the reverse complement.
GGCCGCTTGGGCGCCCAGGGCCGCGAATTCGTCCGGACCCGCTTCCCCGTCGAACGCATGGTGGAGGATTTGTATCAACTTTATTGGCGGCTCGCCGGGGCCGCGGGTTTCCCCGGCGGCCCCTTCCGCCCATGAGTTTCCCGGCCAACGTTTATCTCGCCACCTTCGGTCTCGCGTTCGCCGCCACCGGGGCCTCCCTCCCCCTCTGGCGCCGCGCCTGCGAACGGGCCGGCTTGGTGGACGACCCCGGCCACCGCAAAATCCATGCCCACCGCGTCCCCTTGGCGGGCGGTTTCGCGGTGCTCACCGGGTTGCTCCTGCCCCTGGCCTTGGGCGCCCTTTGGCTGCGGCTCCGCCCGGATGCGCTGGCCAACCTGGCGGTTTACCCGG
>CAIYZC010000742.1 GCA_903930565.1 uncultured Pedosphaera sp. | reverse complement strand
GTCGCGCGCCACTTCCGCGAACGCTTCAATCATCAATGCCTGGGTCTCGATCGGCGCGCGATACCACCACCAGCCCTCGCCCTGGTCCGCCCAATACCGTCCCAGCTCCGCACTGTTCAACGAACGCTCCTTCAATGACTTCATGATCGCCGCCGGGGTGTTGGTGTCCCCGAACCGCTGCAACGCGAGCGCCAAGTGCGCCTGCAACTGACGTTCCCCGTTCGCCAAGGCATACTTCCGCGCCTGGCCCAAATAATAATCCACCGCCTCCCGCGTCCGGGCCCCCACCGGCCGTTCCTTCAAAAAGAAACTCCGCCCGTACAGATACAACGCGACGGTCGAATTCAAGTGATCCGCGTCGGGATGCCCCGCCTGGAGAATCTCCCGGTATTGCTGGTCCACCCACGTGTCCAAACGGCTCAACGCCCGCACCGCCGGGGCCGTGTCCACGTCCACCCCCAAATGCCGCAAACGCCCGAACCCGGTCACGATGTATAGGGTGATGTAATCATCCGGGCGCCCGCCCGCAAACCACGCCCACGCCCCATCACCCTGTTGCGCTTCCCGCAATTGCCCCAGCACCCGCGTCGTCTCGTAATTCAACCGATTGTCGTCGAACAACACCCCCACATTGCGCCGCGCCGCGGCTTCCGCCTGCGCGTCCCGATACCACGGGGTCTCCTCCACCAGCAGGCTCTTTAAATCCTGGTTTTTCTCCAACGGGCTCGCCAGCGCCGCGGTGCCGCGCCACAGCTCGAAGACCCGGTGGATTTTCGGGTCCGACTGGGCGACGACCCGGGCCAGCGCATTCGCGTAGAACCGGTTGAAGGTCTGCTCCGCGCATTCGTGGGGATATTCCATCAGGTAGGGCAACGCCATGACCGCGTACCACGCGGGATGCGAAGTCATCTCGACTTTCAGCGCCTGATGCCGCACCCCCGCGCTGCCCGTCGTCGTCGAATGCAAAAGCTTCGTGAATTCAAATCGGTTCGTCCCCGGCCCGCGGATCGGCAGAGGCAATGATTCCGTGACCAAAATCCGCCGCGCGAGCACCGGTAGAAACCCTTCCTCCCCGTCGGTAAAGCGCCCCCCCGCCGCCACCGCCTTATAGCTCAGGAACGGCAATCCATCGGGCACTTGGATGCGCCAAGAGTAACTCCGCGATTCCTTCGCCGGCACGTCCAACGCCAACTCCGGCTTCGTGTTCCCCAACCGCTCATCAGCTCCGGCACCCGTCGCCGCCTCGGCGAAGGTCAACCGTACTTTGCCGGTTTGCCGGTTCGTGCTCTGGTTGGTCACCTTCACGGTGAACTCCAAAACATCCCCTTCCCGCACAAAGCGCGGCGGGTTCGGCTGCACCATCAACTCCTTGGCGGTTACCATCTCCGCCTCCAACCTTCCGGAACGCAACTCCCGGTCATGCGCCAGGGCCAGGAACCGCCAGCGCGTCAACGCCTCCGGCATCGTGAAACTCATCCGCACCACCCCGTTGCTGTCCGCCTGCAATTGCGGAAAGAAGAACGCCGATTCATTCAAATTCGCCCGGGCCGATATTTGCTGCAAATTCGGGGTCGGCACCCGGCCGGGGGGGGAGGGAACGGGCAAGGCTGCCTTCATCGGTTTTGCGGCGTCGCCGGACATGGTCATGCCCTCGGCCGACAGGTCGCTCCGCGTCCGGGCTGCCGGCATCGTCGGCGCCGCCATTACCGCCCCCACCATTGGCGCCGGCGGCGCCAACGCGTCCATTGGCATGGCCGCCCCTTTGGCCATCCGGGTTACACCCAGCGCGGCGCCACCAAAGCCCCGGCCCAAAAACCGGGACGTCCCGACCGCCAGCTCCGCGGGAAACTCCCGGTAATTCACCGGCGGAACCGGTGAGAATTGGGGCTGCCAGTAACCAAAGAGACCGCGCAACTCCCCCTCGGCATTGACAAAGACCGCTTGGGCCGTGGAGCGCTCCTCCCGAAAATCGCCCAACGCCCCGGGCCACGCCAGCGGGGCAAAAGCATCCAAGGAAGCATCGTAAAGGGTGGCCGCCATTTCCGCCGCCACCAGCGTTGATTTCGGCCCCCGAATGACCGCCGTCCACGTCTCCTTGGCCCCGGGCTCCAAACGCGAGGTGAAATGCTCCCATTTAATGGTCAAATCCTTGTTGCTCCACGGCACCGCCACGGACCGCGATTCCAAGTAAGCCCGATTCTCCCGCACCTGCGTGACGTGCAGGGTAAAGCCACCGCGCATGGCCTCCGACACCGCCTGCCGGATGCCCGTTTGCGTCACGCCTTTCGGGGTCCAATATCGTTGAATGATCCGGTTCCGATGTTCCACTTCGATGAACGCGCGCCCTTCCCCATAACCCGTCCCCCAAACAGCGGCC
>CAIYZC010000741.1 GCA_903930565.1 uncultured Pedosphaera sp. | reverse complement strand
TGACTTCGGTTCGGGTCGAACGATAACTCTTGGAAACACCAAAAATCTCATGCAACAATGACTCTTCCATGCCGCCAACCCATACCAGCTCAGCCTAGAAAAAGCACAAACTTTCCGGAAGAACCGAAAAACCACACCGGGTATTTGTGGCAGTATAGCGTGCCCGGCGGGCCGGTGGTCTTTGACTTTCAAATGGGGCGCGGTCGGGTTGGCCCGGCGGCCTTTCTCCAAGGCTTCCGCGGGGTGTTGCAATGCGACGGTTACGAAGCCTACGACAAACTGGGAGAAGGCATCGAATATGCGGGTTGCATGTCGCACGCGCGGCGGGGATTTGTGGACGCGGCGAAGCTGGCCCCGCTGGATCCGCTGCCCGCAGATGTGTTGGGCCGCTTCAATAAACTCTACGAGGTGGAGCGAGAATCGCGGGCGGCGCAGGACACGGTGGCGCAACGGTTGGCCCGCCGACAACAGCAAAGCGTGCCGCTCATGACGGCATTGAAAGAGCGCCTGGTGAAGATCCGCCAAAACATCATGCCGGGAACCAAACTGGCCAAAGCCTGTGATTATGCGCTGGGCCAGTGGAGCCGGCTCGAAGTCTATTTGCAGAATGGCTTGGTGGAGATCGACAATAACTGGTGTGAAGGGGGCATGCGCCCGCTGGCGCTTGGCCGCAAGAACTGGTTGCACCTTGGGAGTGAGGAAGCCGGGCCGAAAGTGGCGGCCATCGCGTCGATCATTGAAACCTGCCGTCGCCTGGACATCAATCTGCGGGAATACCTGACCGAGGTATTGCCCAAGCTCGGCAGCTGGTCCATCAACCGGGTCGCCGAACTGACGCCCACCGCTTGGAAGGCGGCCAAGGCCAAGCAGAATTGACATGCCGGTCAGCGTAGCCGCTGCCCGTTTTCCTGCCTATACGGGGTTGGCAATACGGATACAGTCAAAAGCTGCGCCGGGAGATCGCACAGCAGCAGCCTCAACAACGCCGCTCCGGCGGTATGCGCGTTTAATGCCTATGCCACACTTCAAAGATGATTCCTGCTACGCCGCCTCCGGCAAGTATTGCGCCTGCATCGAGTTCCACCTGTCCGATGACAAGCGCCGTGGTTTTCACAGCAGTCAGTTGATTGATTACACGCTGGAGCCGAACCCGGACGCTGGCGACAATAAAAAGCTGCCGCCGCAAAAACTCGCGCTGGCCTTCTCCACCGCTGACGTGGTGCTGCTCGGCTGGCGGCTCGGCCTGCTGGCTGACAAGCTCCAGGAAAACGACCTGGCCGCAGTCCGCGCCCTCGCCAAACGCTACGCCGAGGTTGACCGCCACATGCCCTTTGTCGCCTCCATCACCATCACGCCCATTGCCAACGGATGACACGATTAGGCTGAAAAAGGCTGGAAAAGCATGGCATAAACCGAAAATCAAGGGCTTACGAAGCGTCACTTTTCCTGACTGAGAAGGCTGACGTATTGCCGCACTTCGGACGAATCTCCTTTCTGAATCAAAGCCCGGAAGTGTTCTACCAACTCGCGTGCTTTGGCCTCGTCCAACTTCTTCAGCTCAACTGTCATTGCAAACATTCTGCTTTGGGCTTCGATTGTGCCTTCCTGATAGTCCACAAAACCAGGAGGAAACAGATTCCGAAGCCCAATCGATTCCCGCGAGGCTAATTTCCATTCAGCGGGCGTTTCCTTGTAGCTGAGATTTTTCAGCAACTTGGAATATTCCGTATCTTCAATGGACTGCTGGTAAACGCGCCCAAAGCTGATGCACTCCACTTTCTTTCGACCGTTGCTTGCGTCGAAGTAACCGTAACGGGTGGCGGCAACCTGTGGAAAGGCAATGGCAACCACCACCGCCACAAGGGCAAGGGCGAGGACAACGCCCGCAATGATTTTAACGCGCTTTTTCATTTGCACCCAAATTTGCACTTCTCGTCCGCCTTCTGCTGATGAACACACTGACGGTTTGCCAAGTTCGACTCATACTTCAATGACTTGCAGTTTCCGCTCGACGACTTTGGGCCTGATCGTGCCCGGGACACCAGCCGTAGCGCTGGGCTAGTTGCTCTTGGACAATCAGGCGGATAAATCATCCCCAAGGCCTCCACCCAACGCAGCATCCTGTATCTCTTCCAAGGCTCTCGCAATTTCCATGTGACCGATCCCTCGGTCCGACTTCAGGGCATTCTCAAGGATTCCAACGGCTCTCCTATCACGCAACTTTCCTAAGGCTCTCACAATCTCATCGCCGAAGGCTCTTTCATCACGACTCAACCATGAACGGTTCGGAAGGCCATGTGATAAGAGCCGCTCCAGGGCTTTACAAAGCACCGGCACGTGGTCCTTACCGCCAAACTCCCCTAAGGCCTTCGCTAGTCCAACTCCGACCTCACCCACGTTCTCCTCCCTGTTGAGGCCCTCACAAATCGCTTCCTTGATCGCTGGTAGTCTCACTTTGTGGGACGTTATGGCATTGCACAAACCACGGGCAGCGATAGTCCGAACATCATCAGACTTATCCTCGAGAGCCTCTATGAGAAACCCGACTGCCGCCTGCCCTCCAATGCGCGCGAGCGCTTCCACAACAGGCTCACGGTCGAAACAAGTCTCTCCTTTTCTGTAAAGCTCGGCCAACACATCCACGGCACGCCCATCGCCAATCGTCCCGATCACCTCAATCGCATCACTCTTGCACGAACTCTCGGATCTCAAATATTGGACCAGCGGAAGTACCGCCGGCTCGCCGATTTCGATCAACAGCCTTTTCGCCTCCCGGGTCACCTCATAGCGTGAAGGGCCAAGCGCCACTATGAGTGGACGGACGGCTTTGGCGCCAAGAGCACGACATTCCGACCAGCGCCACATTGCCAGATGATACGCAGCTCCGCTTTCGTCTGTAGTGGGCTGCCATCCCAGCTTTTCAAGTGACTTGGCCGCCGTTGAAAGGACCTCCCACGAGTGATCCTGGAGGGCCTGCCGAAGAGGTTCGACAGCCCGCTGATCTCCAAGAGCGCCCAGTGCTAACGCAGCACCCTCGCGCACCGCCCCAAACTTGCTGGTCAATGCCTCGATCAACCCCTCCACCGCCTTGTCCCCCCCGATACATTGCAGGGCCCCCACAACTCCCTTTCCTGAAAACCAGCCGGCCGTTTGCAAGATCGCGATCAAAGGTGGCACGGCGCGCTCGTCCTTCAATCGGCCGAGGGCGTCAATCGCGGCCCGGCCTAAATCTTGATTCCTATTCTTCAACCGCCGGAGAAGTCTCCTGAATCTCAACTCGCTCAGCACGAAATGCAGTTTGGCCCCACTCCAGGCCAAGAGCCGTCGACACGCGGAGCGTGACTCTGTCCTCACCGGTTCGGCAAGGAGCTCCGTCGTCGAACCGATATCCGGATATCTGCCGGCACGAGCAACCGCGCGAACGAAGACCACAGATCCAAACACGAGAGCAGGCAGACCAATGACCGCACACATCCGGAGCGAAACGGCGCCGGTCAGCCACAAGGCGACACTGAAGCTACCAGCGGTCAGCAGGATGATCGCGCCCAAGAGACTGCCCACAGTCCTTGGCGGCAGCATGGCAAATCGGAACTTATGAAGCGCGGAGGCAACGTCTGCATCTCTCGGGGCTGCTAATCCTGTGTGTTCAGGTCGGGAGTGCTTCGTCTCCAGAAGCGCATGAATATGCGTTGCCGAAACGACACGGAATGAGGTGACAGCGCAGAGTAGCGCACGCAAGGAAACCCCGAGACCAATCAACAGCGTGGCCACACCGATGGCCCCGCGCAACCATGCCGGCAGGCTGCCTTCCCGCCACCAAGCGAAACTGAGAGTGCCAGCTGTCACTACGATGATCCCAAACGCCAAATTGACAACACGTTGGATACTCCAAGAGTCCGGAGGGGTGTACGCAATCGTAATCTGAGCGTCGCAATGTGGACAGCGGCTTTGCTGTAACGTTTCGCCACCTTGCAAGTCAAATTCCACTTCATGGAATTCCGGTAGCCAGGTTTGGTCCGGGCGTTGCCCCGACTCGCCGTAGGGCATGGGGCCATCCTTACGTCGGCACTCAACCTCGAAGCACACCCGATCCATGTAGGCTCCGCGAAATCGTCGAACCTCGCTCCCGCCGGCTTCGATCAGGCGGTCTCTCGCCCACGGCGCGGGGCGAGAAGCCGTTTCCAGCCGATAGATATACACCTGGTTGCGCTGCGCGCCGGCGAGGACCTGGCCTCCTGGGCTAAACTCGCAGATTGCGAAAGAAACAGGCAGCCAACCGATCGCGAGATTGGACTTCGGATCGCGAATCTCCGTCTCGAACTCGTCGGTGACAATGCCCCCGCCCCTTTTCTCCTTGGCATAGTCGAGAACGGGGTCAACGGCCGAACACCAGCGGTCCGAGACCAAGGTTCGCTTGGCGTTCAGCAAGCCCGCCAATTGCTCGAGCCAAAAGTGCCTCCATCCTTCGCGAAGCAAGGGGACTATTGTCTGGCATGCACCGGTCGAGGCATCCCACACCATGAGCACGGCGGTGTCGTCCCATTCAGCGTTGTCCCCCGTGCTCCTTCCCGAGAAGGCGAGGACGCGTTTGGCATCTTCCGTGAGCGCCAGGAGGAGGGTCTCGCAACTAGGTCGCCGGTCCGCGAGGGCCGCGGCAACAGGCTTCTGACCATCCGTGGTCCACACGACGATTACCCCGTCCTCATAACCTGCCGCGAGGCGGGGCCGCCCGCGCGCGATAAAGCACAACGCGAGCGGAAATGACTCCTCCCTCCGGTAGCGGGCAATTTCCTTGGCGTTGACCGCGTCCCAGATGCAAACCGTCTGATCTTCGTTTCCACCAGCGCTCGCGAAGCATCTGCCATCGGGCGACGCGGCAACGCTCCAGACCGCGTCGTTGTGCGCTTGGAACGCCGCCAAACATGTTCCCGATCCGCAGTCCCAAATGCGGACCGCGCGGTCTGAGCCGCCGCTCACCAGTCTCTTGCCGCCTGGGAACCACGCGACCGAGTTGACGGTGCTCTCGTGGCCCCTCAGCGTCTGCAGTTCATCTCCTGCTATAAAGTCCCAGAGCCGAATGGTGTGGTCGTTGGCCGCGCTCGCAAGCAAGGAACCGTCGGGAGAGAACGCGACCGCGCTGATGATGCAGCCCCGCTTAAGGGCATGTTGCCCAGTCGCATAGAGAAATGACGTCCCTTTGCGAAAGGTCCTCGTGCCGCCAAAGGCGGTAACCTCGTGTCCCCGCAGGCAGTTGACCTCTCGATGACGCGCGACGTCCCAAATCCTGATAGTCCCGTCCGCGGAGCCTGTGGCCAAATAGCGTCCGTCAGGGCTGAAGTCGATGCAAGAAATACTTCCCTCGTGGCCCCGAAGTTCAACCGAAGGACGGTGGTAGCCCTGATCCCATAACGTAATTGTGGTGCCTGCCCAGCTCGCAATCGCCAGGCGGTCTGTTCCGAGCCATGCAACTCCGGAGAGATCATCCCCGGCTTTCATGGGGGGCATCTGTTCCCGTGCGCTGGCGAGGTCCCAAAATTGCGTCGTTCCATTGGCTGATGCGCTCAGAAGCGTCTCTCCACTTGCCATCGAAATGGAGCGAAGCGCGATAACAGGCCCGCCGTGACCCTGTAATACCAGCTGTTGACCCGTGCCAGGCGCGGAGGGGGGCGGGCGCAGCGAAAGAAACCAGTGTCCGCCGATGGATCGCTTTTGCTTGCGCCAGACCTGAAGCAAACGGTTTAGCCTGGCCGCGTTGCTTCCTTCGCACATGTTAGCTCCACGAGCGGACCAGCCCCCCAGGCCGAATCGCCCCAACCATGTTGGAACCGTGAGTAACCGGTCAACGACGCCGCCCGCCGCAAGGGGATAGTAAATCTTCTTGCGTTCACACAAGAGCCAACGATAGACGGTCCATGTGCTCCGGCAACGAGATGAAAACGCAAAACGAGAATACTGGGCGCGCTGGGTGCAGTCATGCCACCAGCAATTGTTCCACATGCACTGAAACAGCGTGGTGGGATGACGTTGGATGAAAGGGAGGTCACGGTGGAGCGCTTCAGCCAGCACCTGCATGGTCAAGCGCTTTGGTCGGTCTGGGGGCGTCACGGCAATGGCCTGTGCCAGGTCTTGGACCAGATCGAAGCCCCGGCCGCATTCTGCCTCAGCTTCGAAAAAGTGGAGGCCGGTAAACAGCGCCTCCAGATGGTTCCATTCCCCTGTCAACGTCGCTATGGCTAGGCGCTGCCAGGGAAGCTCGACAACCTTTCGAACATTGACCGGTCGCGGCGTGGGTGGCAGTTGCCTCGCTCGTACTTGCTGCTGTTCGAGTGATTCCAGAAAGTACGCTTGACCGTGGAAGTATGCGGCAATGTCGGAATGGCTCATGACACGCGCCGCCTCGGTTCCGTACTGCAACCCCACCGCCTGACGGAGTTGGCTATGGAAGAAATCGCATTGTCCGCTACGCCGCAACAGATACCGACGCAGACCACGCTCGATCAGCAGAGCAGTGGGCGCGGCATTCGCGCCGAGTTTGCGGACGAGCAGGTCGGCCAGTTCCTGGCTGGCCATGCCGACACGTCCATGAGCCAGATACATGCACCACCACTGTACCACTTCCGTCCCAAACACCTCTAGTCGTTGCAGCACCCACCGGAACAAGCTCACGGTATCGGGGTAATCGCGTGGCAGCGCGGCGATGCGCTCGCCCACGATGCGGTTCATGTCGTTACCGCCAAGCGTTCGGAGTTCGCCCAGCATCACCAGCAAATAGAGGGGGTTCCTCGCCTGCTCCATGCGGCATATCGCGTCCAAGTGTTCACGGTCGAGTTCCTTGCAATATTCCTTGAGGTATTCGATGACGATGGTGCGCACGTCACCTTCCGTCAGCGGTCCCAGCGGCACGCGCAATGGCGCGGGTTGGCGCGATGTGAGAGCGTGCAGGACGCGTTGTTCTGGACCGAGAGTCTTCGCTGCGGCATCCTCGACGCAACTGACGATCACACGCAGACTCGGTCCGAGCCGGGTGGGTAGCCATTGAAGGTCATGCCCGTCGGAAAGTTGGTTGAGCGCGTCGAGCAAGATCACGATGCGGCGATTGCCCGCGTAATCGCCGAGCCGCCGCCCGAGCCATAGGCACAGGCTATTGAAGTCCTGCTTCTGTTCTTCGCCTTCCTTCACCTTGTCCGTAGGCCATTCAATGCCGCTGCGGTCGAGTTCGTCCAGCAGGCGCTGGACGAGCGCGTGCGCCGTTGCCGAACGTTCCGTCGCACCAACAAAGTGCGTAATCAGAAATGCCGGCTTCTGGCTTCTGTCGCCTGTCTCCTTAATTCTCTGCCCCAGCTTTGCCAACAGCGCCGACTTCCCCTGCCCGGGCAGTGCAGCGACCACGGCGAGGCGCGGGGCGTTTTCTGCGGTGGAGCCGATGAAATCGGTCAGTTGCCGCAACTCGTTCGTTCGACCCTGGAACCAGTGAAGCCGGGTAGCGGTGAAAGCTTCCATCTGTTGGCGCTCGGCGTCGAGCGGGTCCTGTGGCGGCGGCTTGGCCAGCGCGAGTATCTTTTCCCATATTTCGGGTGGGACCGGTTGGGACTCGTCGGTGTAACGTGGGTCTGTATCAGGGGCAGAGTTGAGCGCTCGACACCAGACTTCTTTGGAGACGTAGCGTTCGTCGCGCAATACGCCCGACCACAAGTCTTCCAAGACCAAGTCGCCAAATTCCTTCAATCCAACGAAGGCTTGCCCCGCCCATTCGGGCGAGTAGTCGCGCACGGGACGTCCACATTGGCGGACGGCGATCTTCAACTGCTCCAACAGGTCCTGGGATTCATGAGGGTCCACGTATTCGGCATTTGGTTCGGGGACAAGTGTGGCCCGCAAATAGAAGTAGCTGCGACGTTTGCGGCGGGTGTCGAGGACGGCGTGGCGGACTTCGAGGTCGGTGATGGAACGCGGTTCCTGTTGCTGTCGTTGCCGGTCGGCATCGTCACGGAAGTGGCGCGGTTCGGGTACCCAGCCGTAGCGTTGGCCGAGGATGCAGACGAAGAACGGCTCGACCCGGTCAATCCATTGGCGGCAGTACTCCCAAGAGTTGGCGGTCTCGCCATCGAGTGTCTTGGCCGGCACCCCCCAACGCAAGTCCACGTCAAAGAATTCCAACCCCAACTGCTCGACCCGCTCGCGCAACTCCGGGAAGACGACCGTGACCAGATGATCCCGCTCCGCGTGCATGTCGCGAAACGTGCTGCTGATAAAGACGCGGACTTGTTTTTCAGCGGATGGCATGGAATTCAGGCGGGCTAGGGTCTTCTTCTTCGATAAGTCCCGTATTTCATGGCTGCTCAGGGTAGTTGGTCATCCGTCGTGGAAGAAATCAAGTTGAGGGTGGCTAAACCTGTTGGCTCCGAGTGGTGTGCTAAATAGTCATACCACATTTTGAATGTCATTTGGGCATATTTGCAAGCCCAATATGGACTTTTTTTGGCGGCTGGAGTTCAAAACGAGAGGCCGGGCTGTGTTCAAATGTAAATCCCTCAACCCGCAAAGTTGGCCACCATTTCCGTTAGGCGTGCGCAAAGGTGACGGTCGTCACCTTTGATGCAACTCATTGCGTTGCCATGACTTGCGATGTCACGATGGGGAAATGATCTAATTTTTGTTGCATGCCATTTGAACGCTCTGTTAGACCGGGCGGCATGAAAAGCCGTGCTGCCAAATCCAAAAGCGTTCGGAAGGGGATAGTGGAAGGCCAAGAGCCTGGGAATATCGATCCACCTGTTTTGGTTGCAGCAGCGGCCGGAAAGGCGGAGATTGACCAGCCCTAGAGCGCGGATGAGCGGGAGAATCTGGCGATTTTGGAAGGGGTGATTGATGCGAAATTGGGCGATTTTTTCGACGTGGGTAACGCGATCATTGAGATCAAGACGGCCCGGTTGTACCGCCAGACGCACCAGAATTTCGGGGAGTATTGCCGCGATCGGTTCGGCATCGGGCGCAGCTACGCCAACAAGCTAATCGGCAGTGCGGAACGGAATCACTTGCTGCCGGATGATCTCCCGAAACCGGCCAATGACTTTCAGATTCGTCCGTTTTTGAAGCTGGAACCCGGGCATTTTGTGAAGAAGTAGCCGGAAATAGTCGCTGCTGCGGGCGATGGCAAGGTCACGGCCAAGATTGTCGCGGAATCACTCAATTTGGCCAAACCGCCCAAGCGGGGGCGCAAGCTGAAAGGCGCGTCGGAAAAAGACACGATCCGAAAGGTGGTGGCCGACATGCGCAACGCTTTGAACGATCACAATTTGGAGGATGCCAGGGATCACTTGGCCAAATTGGAAAGGCTGCTGAAAATCTGAATCAGGGTCGGCTTTCTCTGTCCCCTTGCTGCGGGAGAGCTTGATTTTCCGCGTGGTGAATTCGTGGCATTTTATCGCGGCAGGTTTTTGTCGTTTTTCAGGGAGAATGTCCCCGTTGAAACCGCATCAAACGGTGGCAACGAAGCGAAAGCGACAAATTATGAAAGCAGCACAACCAGATGGTCGGCCGGGCCCAGGCCGAGGAATGACGATGGAGGCCGCGCGGTGCCTTTGCTCGGCGACAGCGAAGTAGAACGAGGGGGCGGTCCTCGCAAACAGCTTGAGAAGGGGCCAAGTTAGAGTCTCCTCACGTCGTCTCCTACAAGTTGATGGTGGGGCGGCGTGGGGTTTTTGGAGGCGTATTGGCCGGGGTTCCGCCGCCGCCTCCGGGGCGGTGATACAAAATGGAACCCTTCCGGTGGTGTTACCACCGGCTAATTTCCGTAAACCCTTCGGGTTATGGGAGCGGACCCGGGGCGGCACGCTCGGCACGTGCTGCTGGGCTATGGGCTGGTGGCCCGTTGGGCCAGGAGGAGGGCGGGTCGAATCAGGGTTTGCGGGGGGTGGCGGGGGGATGGTTGGGGGCCGGGGCGGGAGCGGGGATCGAATTGGCGGCGGGGGGTGTGGGATGCTGGGCGGATTGGAGGGCGGCGAGGGCGGTGCGGGCGCCGATTTCGGCCATGCGGGCTTCTTCGGCGGCTTTTTGGGCGGCGGCCACTTTGGACTCCAACTGATGGGTGAGGAAAACCAGGATCAGAATGCCAACAATAACAACGCCCATGCCCGTCAGGAGGAGGGCGATGGAGTACTCCAAGATGGAGCGATGATCTTTTTCCGTGACTTGCGGTGCCATGGGGAAAGGGTGCCGGCGCGGGGCCGGGGCGTCAACGGGCGACCACTCGGTAGAAACGGGCGCCGCCCGTCGCGGGGGCGGCGTCGGTGAAGGTGAGGAGTCCGCCGGTGCCAGGCAGCGGGCCCTGGCCGGGGACGGGTTGCCAGGCGGTGCGCCCGGGGGCGGGCGCGAGCGCGGCGGTGGCTTCGAGGGTGTAGTTCAGCCCGGTGGCACTGGTGGTCTGGAGGACGAGGGAGCCGCCGGGGCCGGTGGCCGCGACGGTGAGGACGGGCGGGGCGACGACGAGGACCAGGGTGACCGCGTTGGTCACGGCGGCGGCGGATTGCGGGGTGGCGGTGGTGGCGGTAAAGGAATTGGTCAGCCAACCCGGGGTCGTGGGCTGAAGGGTCAGGAAGAAGTTGGTGGCGGTGTAGCCCGCGAGGAAGGGGAGCGCGCTGGAGAGTTGGCCATTGGTGAAGGTGAGGCCGGGGGAGGCGGCGACGAAGGCCGTCCCGGCGGGGAGGAGATCGGTGAGGACGAGGTTGGTGGCGGCGGCGGAACCGGCGTTGGTGATTTGGAGGGAAAAGGTCAGGTTTTGACCGAGCAGCGCGGGGTTGGCGCCGGCGGGGGCGGAGACCACCAGGGCGGCGGTTTCGGTGCAGCAGGAATAGACGCCGGGGTCGGTGAGGGAAATACTATCCACCGACCAACCGCCCACGCCGACGAGGGCGGTGTTGCCGGTGTCGGTGCCGACGCGCCAACGAAGTTGAACGCTTTGTAGGTAGGCGGCGGCGGGAAGTTGGACGCGGGTGGTGAGCCAGCCGCCGGAGTTGCCGCTCCACGCGGCCCGGCCATTGAGTTGCTGGCCGGCATCGGTGTCCAGGGTGAGGGTGTATCCGCCGGCCAGGAACGCGCCACCGGCGGCCAGGATGTCCTGGTAACCGCCGCCGCCGAGTTGGATTTCCAAGACCCCGCCATCGTAGCCCGTGGGCGGGGCGGCCTCGAAGTTGTAGTTGTGCCGAAAAGCCAGGATCGCGGCAGGCAGGTAGTCAAAGAAGGCCGGGGAGACCAAGTCCTCCAGACCGGGATTGGCCGGGGTGCCCACGGTGGCGGCGAGCGGGGGGCTGTCGCTACCGGCGGTGGTGGTGACGAAGCGGGAGCCGGCGAGCTGGGCGGCACTCGACCAACCGCCCGGCAGGGCCGGCGGGGTGACGTCATCAAAGTTTTGGGCGAGGAGGGTGTGGATGGTGAACTGCCCCAACGGCAGGGTGAACACCGCGGTGCCGAGATTGAGCGCGCCGTCCTGAAGTTGCAGCGTGGCGGTGACCGCGCCGCCGCAAACGCCGACGGCGGTGAAGGTGAACGCCTGGGTGACCGCACCGCCGCCGGGCACGAGCGCGCCGAACACCGCCGGCCCGGAGGGGGCCGGGACGCCGCCGCCGGCCAGCAGGGTCGCGGTCAGGTTGGTGGTGGCGACGGTGCCGGCGTTTTGCAGGGCGAAGCCCAGCGTGACGGTTTCGCCGGGATCCACGACGCCATTGGCGGGAGCGCAATTCTCCTGCAACAAGACTGAGCCGGCCGGCACGGGATTGGGCGCGCCAATGGCGTTGTCCACGACCAGGGCGAAATCCTGGTCCACGAGATAGGCATTGTTGGGGACGCCTTCGGAATTGATGCCCGCGGCCAGGATGCGCACGGTGAACGGGCCACTGGTGCCGGGAGGGAGAAACACGCTTTCGAGATTGTTCCGCGTGTCGGCGGCGCCGCCGGCGGCGGACCAGGCACCGTTGAACACATTGCCCTTGTAGGTCCGGCCGCCGACGGTGACCTGCAAATCGAGGTTGTTGTTGTAGGCGGCGCCGGCGGTGCCGCCGGGGGCGTCCGTCCAGGCGAGGGTGACGCGGAACGGGCGGGAGGCGTCGGCGACGGCCCCGGTGAAGGCGCGGGCCTGGCCGGTGGCGGTGAAGAGATCGACCGGGAGTTCGTCGCGGTAGAGGCGGGCGGTGTTCGTGAAAGCGCCGGCAAGGTCCAAGGCGCCAAAGCCCTGGCCCGGCGAAGGGAGGGTGTCCGCGGCCCCGGCACCGGTGAGGTAGCGCGCGGAATTGACCAGAAACGCCTTGGTCAGGGCGGGACTCGGGGCGTTGCTGCCCAGGTTCAAGAGGGATTGGCGGAACAGGGCGGCGGCACCGGCGACGGCGGGCGTGGCGTGGCTGGTGCCGGAGGAGGCGGTGTAGAATTGCTGGCCGGCGGGGAAGAAGGGCGCGCCGCCGGGGCCGCCACTAATCTCTGCGGCGTTGAAGCAGGAATCGGCCGTGCCCAACGGGCCGGGGTTGGCGGCCTGCACCACCCCGCCGCTGAGGTGCGTGCCGGGGGCGACGAGGTCGGGTTTTTGGCGTCCATCGGCGCAGGGTCCGCGGCTGGAGAAGGGGGCGAGGTCGTTCGCCCCGGCGGCTTGGGAATCGGGAATGCCGCTGCCGTCGCCGCCGCCGAAGGCCTGGACGCTGTCGCTCGCGCCCACGGTGATGACGTTTTTGGCCGTGCCGGGCGGGGTGACACTGCCGGGGGCGGAACCGCCATTCCCGGCCGCGAACACAATCACCATTTCCTGATTGCCGGCGGCGGGATGGGCGGAGCCGGCGGGTTGCGCGTCGCGCACCAGGGCGTCGAACGCTTGGCTGTCGGCGTCATAGAGCCCGTTCTCGGCGGTGCCCAAGGCGCCCCAACTGTTGTTGCTCACGCGCGCGCCGGCCTGGTAGGCGGTGGATTGGAGGTCGGGGAGGTAAGGTTTGGTGTAAATGATTGGGTCGAAAATCACCGACGAACCCAGCCGCACGAAGGGGCACACCCCGAGCCCGTAATGGTAGCCGGCGGTATCGGCGAAGGGAAAGCCCGCCCCGGCATCGTAGCCGCCGATCAGGTGGGCGTTCAGCGTGCCGTGACCGTCGCAGCCGGCGAGGGTGCTGCCGACGAGACTGGGCGTGCCGGCGAGGTAGTTGTAGAGCACGCGGGAGGCATTGGTGACCGCCCCCAGGGTAAACAAACCAAAGTGATTGGGCTGCGGGGTGCCGTTGTCGAGCCCGCTGTCGGTGACATCGACGGCGAAGCCGGAGGCGGTGAACTGGCTTTGGGTGAAGCCTTGGGCGGCCAGCCAGGCCAGATAGCCGGGGCCGGCCGGGAGGGCGCCGGCGAGGTTGCCGGCGATGATTTGGGCCTGGCGCTCATCGCAGTGCCGCCGCCCGGCCCAGGGGAGGATGGAAATCACGTCCGGTTGCGCGGCCAAACGGGACAGTTGGGCGGGATCGAGGCGCACGACCACATTCAGGCAACCGAGGAATTCGTCGCGTCGGGCGAGCGGGGCCAGTCGCAATTCGTCCATGAGCCGCAGGCTGGCGGCGTTCGCCTCCGGGTCGGCGACGCATTGCACGAGGAAGTCCGCGGGTGCGCCCGCCGGCGCGGCGAGGGCGGCGGGGTGCAGCCGGTATTCGTCGCGAAAGGGGCCGTCCCACTGGATTTCAGGCGCGGTCGCGGCACGGGCCTGGACCGTGGCCAAGGTGCCGGCATCGCCGTAAACGAGGTAGGCGTTTTCGGGCAAATAGCCGACGAGACGGGCGCCGGCGGCCAGGAGATTCGAATGCCAGGCGGGTTGGACGGGCCCGGCGAATTGGATCAGGTGCAGTCGGCGACCGGGGAACGCCCCGACCGGGCCGCGCGCGGCTTGCGCGGCGGGAAGGGAGGTGTCCAAGGCGCCGGCGTGGAGGCGGACCAGGTGGAACTGATCACAGATTTCCACCCCGGGACGGTCGGCGAGGGCGGCGGGCAGCACCGGGGCGGTGTAAAGGGCGAAGGCCTCGTAATCGAAGAGCAAGGTGCCACCGACGTTCCGAACCAAAGCGGCGGCGTCCGCATCGGCATGATCGATCCGCACGTGATGGGCGCCGACCGGGAGGGTGGCGGCGGTGGCGGTGGTTGGGGCGCACGCCCACCAAGCCGTCAACAGACCGGCCCGGCACCAGCCCAAGAGAGCACCTCGGCGAACAGCGGGAAACTTCATGCGCGCCGGCAATTTAGCACTGAAGCGGGGACAAGCCAACCGGGCAAAACGGGCGGCGCCGGCGGAGGGGCACGGCGAAGCAGACGGGGGGGAAAGGATTGGATTTCGTGGCTCCAGGCATATGGTTTCGCCCAGCGGGTGGACCGTTTCGTGGAGTTTCGAGTAGCGGGACAAGTTCAAAAGCGGTGCCACGCTGCGCTACACCGCACTCCAAGACGCTGGCGCGCGGACGGTCCCCCCTGGTGACGTCGAACCCGCGCAGGCTTCAGCCAGCCCCCTCCCGTCCGGGGCGCGACCTCGGCCCAGCTAAAAGCTCCCAAGTCAATGGCAGTGCGGCGGAAGGAAGGCTCCAAGGGCACCCCAAGCGGGGAAAAATCGGGCGTATCCGGGTGATCCATTGGGTTATAAATCCACAATTTGGATTTAGAATTATTCCAAATATTGACACTCAAGGAATTCCGGCTAAAATGTTGGTGCAATGAGTGCCGAAGAAACTGGCAAAACTGAAAACTCGCTGAACCAACGGCTCGCCACGAGCGGCTTCCGGTTCACGCCCCAGCGGCAGCACGTTTATGACGTGCTGATGCAGAAGCGCGACCACCCCACGGTGGAGGAAGTGTTCATCCGCGCCAAGGCGGGGATGGCGGACATCTCCATGGCGACGGTGTACAATTGCCTGGATGCGCTGGTCAAGTGCGGCTTGATCCGGCATGTGAATTTGGACCGGGGCGCGACGCGCTACTGTCCGAACATGAAGGAGCACTGCCACTTTTATTGCGACGAGTGCCACGAGATTTTTGATGTGGATTTTCCGACCGGCCCCGCGGATGGCGGCTACCGGTTGCCCGAGGGGTTCAAACTGAAGCACCTGGAAGTGTCCCTGCGGGGATTGTGCCGGGACTGCGCCACCAAGGCGGTGTCCGCGGCCGTGGCCACCAATTAACCAGCAAGCACCGATTATTATATGAGCAGCGCAACCGCGACGATCGAGGAATTTGTCAACAAGGAGTACCAATACGGGTTCGTGACGGATGTGGAGACGGACATGATCCCGCCCGGCTTGAACGAGGACGTGGTCCGGCTGATTTCCGCGAAGAAGAAGGAACCTGCGTTCCTCTTGGAATGGCGTTTGAAAGCCTACCGCCATTGGCTCACCCTCACGGAGCCCACCTGGCAGCAGGCGCACTACCCGCCCATTGATTATCAAGCGGCCATTTATTACGCCGCGCCCAAACCCAAAAAGACCCTGGGCAGCCTGGACGAAGTGGATCCGGAGATTCTCAAGACCTTCGACAAACTCGGCATTTCGCTCAACGAGCAAAAGCGCCTCTCCGGCGTGGCCATGGACGCCGTGGTGGACAGCGTGTCGGTGGCGACGACCTTTTCGACGGAACTGGCGAAGCACGGGGTGATTTTTTGCTCCTTTTCCGAAGCGGTGCACAAGCACCCCGACCTGATCGAGAAGTATCTCGGCTCGGTGGTGCCGTACACGGACAATTTTTTCGCCGCCCTCAACTCGGCGGTGTTCAGCGACGGCTCGTTTTGCTACATCCCCAAAGGGGTGCGGTGCCCCATGGAACTGTCCACGTATTTCCGCATCAATTCGGCGAACACGGGCCAGTTCGAGCGCACCCTGATCGTCGCCGAAGAAGGCGCCTATGTGAGCTATCTCGAAGGCTGCACGGCGCCGATGCGCGATGAGAACCAGCTGCACGCCGCGGTCGTGGAGATCGTCGCCCTCGGCCGGAAGTCGGAGGTCAAGTACTCCACCGTGCAAAACTGGTATCCCGGCGACAAAAACGGCAAGGGCGGCATCTACAATTTCGTCACCAAGCGCGGCAAGTGCCTCGGGGAAAGCTCCAAGATTTCCTGGACCCAGGTGGAAACCGGCTCGGCGATCACGTGGAAATATCCGAGCGTGCTGCTGCTCGGCGACAACTCGATCGGGGAATTCTATTCCGTGGCGCTGACGAACAACCTGCAACAGGCGGACACGGGCACCAAGATGGTGCATGTCGGCAAAAACACCCGCAGCACGATCATCTCGAAGGGGATCTCGGCCGGGCGCGGGCAGAACAGCTACCGCGGGCTGGTGAAAATCGCGAAGCAGGCGACGGGCGCGCGCAATTTTTCGCAATGCGATTCGCTGCTCGTGGGCGACCGTTGCGGGGCGCACACGTTCCCCTATATCGAGGTCAAAAACACCTCCTCCCAAGTCGAGCACGAGGCCTCCACCTCCAAGATCGGCGAGGACCAGATTTTTTATTGCAACCAACGCGGGATTTCGACGCAGGACGCCGTCAGCATGATCGTGAACGGCTTCTGCAAGGAAGTGTTCCGGGAATTGCCGATGGAATTCGCCGTGGAAGCGCAGAAGCTCCTGGGCGTGAGCCTGGAGGGCAGCGTCGGTTGACCGGGCCGCGCGGTGGCAAAATCAGTTTTTTTGACGAATTTGAAATGCAAAGCGTATCCATGAAGCAACCATTGCTGGAAATCAAAGACCTGCGGGCGGGCGTTGAAGACAAGGCCATTCTCAAGGGCATCAATCTCACCATCCTCCCCGGCGAAGTCCATGCCGTGATGGGCCCGAACGGCAGCGGCAAGAGCACCCTGGCCTCGATCCTCGCGGGCCGCGAGGGCTACGAGATCACCAGCGGGACCGTGCAATTTCTCGGCCAGGATTTGCTGGCCATGGCCCCCGAGGAGCGCGCCCGCGCCGGGGTGTTCCTCGCCTTCCAATACCCGGTGGAAATCCCGGGCGTGAACAGCACCTACTTCCTCAAGGCGGCCTTGAACGAAGTGCGCAAGCACCGCGGCCTGCCGGAACTGGACGCCATCGACTTCCTCCAATTGGTGAAGGAGAAGATGCGGTTGCTCGAATTGAAGGAGGATTTGCTCAAGCGGCCGGTGAACGAGGGTTTCTCCGGCGGCGAGAAGAAGCGGAACGAAATCTTCCAAATGGCCGTGCTGGAACCCGCGCTGGCGATCCTGGATGAGACGGATTCCGGCCTGGACATCGACGCGCTGAAAATCGTCGCCGAGGGCGTGAACAAGCTCAAGCGGCCCGACACGGGCCAATTGGTGATCACGCACTACCAACGCCTGCTCGACTACATCATCCCCGACTACGTGCACGTGCTGCACAACGGCCGGATCGTGCGCACCGGCGGCAAGGAACTCGCCCTGGAGCTGGAGGAAAAGGGCTACGACTGGCTCATCCATCCCGCCGCCGCCGCGGGCGTCTGATCCCCTTCCTCTCGCGGGGAGCGCCGGCATCCCGGCCGCGCGCTCCCCAATGCGTCCACCGCCGGGGGACACTCCCCCACCCCCGATGGCCGCGCCTTGACCGACGCGGTTCCCCACGCGTCCACCGGCGCGGGGCTTGCCAGGCCGCCGCCAACTGCGGCAGACTGCCCCCGCAACACCACATGGACGCATGAACATTCATCACCTGGAATTGTTTTATTACGTCGCCCGCCACGGCGGCATCAGCGAGGCGGTCCGCAACATCCCCTACGGCATCCAGCAACCGGCCGTCAGCGGGCAGGTGGCCCAGTTGGAGGAGTTTTTGGGCACCACGCTCTTTCAACGGCGGCCGTTCGCCCTGACGCCCCACGGGGAAAAGCTATATCAGTTCATCGAGCCCTTTTTTTCGCAACTGGGCGACTTGGCGGCCGAGCTGCAGGGCGGCGTGGCGCATCAAGTGCGGATTGGGGCGTCGGACATCGTGCTCCGCGATCATTTGCCCGAACTGCTGCGGGCCGCGCGCAAAAAATTGCCGGGCTTGAAGTTCACCATGCGGGACGGCTTCCAGCCGGAATTGGAGGCCTGGCTGCTGGCCCGCGAAATTGACCTGGCGGTCACCCTGGTCGAGAAGAAGAGCCTGCCGGGCATCCGCTCGCTGCCGCTGATCGAATTGCCCATGGTCCTGCTGGTGCCCGCGGACAGCGCCCTGAAGACGGCGGAGGAATTGTGGGGGCGGGACAAAATCACCGAGCCCTTGATCTGTCTGGCGGCCACTGAACCGATGTGCAAACACTTCCAAGCGGGCCTGCGCCGCCGCAAGGTGGATTGGTTCCCCGCCATCGAAGCCTCCTCCCTGGAAGTGATCGAAGCGTATGTGCGCAATGGTTTCGGCGTGGGCTTGACGGTCCAATTGCCCGGCGCGCCCGCGCGGCCGGGATTCCGCGCCCTGCCCCTGGCGGGCTTTGACCCGGTGGTCATCGGCGCCCTGTGGCGCGGCCAACCGACGTCCGCCGTGAGCGTGCTCTTGGCGGAGCTGGAAGCCCGGGCCCGCCGGCTGCGCGGCGAGGGCGGCCCGGCCGCGCCCCCGCCCAAATAAACAGCGCCGGCGGGGAGTCCCCGGCCGGCGCTGCGTGTCCCCCACCCCACCCCGGCTTACGGCCGGGTCACCTTGAGCCGGAGGAAGCGCGCCCGCGCGGCAGGCGCGACCGGCGCCTCGCGCAGAGTGATGGTTTCATTCGGCGAACCGGTCCGCGACAGCTCCACGGTGTTCGCACCGAGGAAGATGTTCGTGCCCGAGTAGGTCGCGATCTCGGTCCACGCCCGCAGATCGGTGGACGCCTGCGCGTGATAGGTCACGCCCGTTTCCGCGGGCCGCCGCACAAAGGAGACTTGCAGACTGTTCCCCCCGCCCGCCGGCACCACGTTCATCTGCGGCGTGCTGTTGCTCTTCCAATAGTTCAGGAGGCTGATCAACGCCAGCGGCGTGTTGGTGGGCGCGGGGTGGCCGGCCTGGTCCTGCTGATTGATGCCATGGCAACTGGTGCAGGACCGGATTTCGCCGGGGGCAAAGGTCAGCCAATAGCGCTCGCGCACGACCCCGACGCCATTGGTGTCGGTCAATTGCCACGACAGGGCACGGCTGGCCGGCACCAGGGCGGCGGTGGAGCCATCCGGCGCGATCCGCACGCTCGCTTGGGACGCCGCGGGCGGATTGTCGACCGCGGGTTCATGCAGGTACTGCGCCAGCACGCGGCGCCCGGGTTTCGGGGCGTCCGGATTGCCTTGGTTCAGGCTGCGCAATTGATCCGCCTGGAACAATTGCAGCCACGCCACGTCGTACACTTTCCCGTCCGTCCCAAGGGTGGCGTGGTCGGTGCCCGCGACCTGCAGATTGTAGGGCTGTTGGTGGTCCGCCTCGTCGCGCGTCGTGACATCCCGGCTCACGATGCAGGCCAGTTCATGCACCCGGAGGTAGTCTTGGAACTCCGCAACGTCCACTTGGGCCGCGGTGAAGGCGGCGCGTTCGGGATCGGGCAACGGCGTGCTGAACGGCAGCGGACGGGGCCGGGCGTACACTTCCACGGGGTCCAGTTCCCAAAGTATATTGGTGTTCGCCACGGCTTGGTCCGGATTCCAGTAAACCGCGTTGTTGGTCAGGCCCGGGGTCAACGGAGCCCCCGGCGCATAGAAGCCGTTCGTGAACACCAGGAATTTCAGGCGGAAATCATACGCCGAAGCGGGCTCGGTGTCCGAGCCGATGTTCCCCGGCTCGGACAGCGCGTAGCTGGTGTGGGAGGCCAACAGGTAACCATCCGTCGTCATCAAGGGGTTCCGGTAGAACCCGGTGTGGTCGGGCGGAATGTCGGCGGGGGAATCGGCGTAGAAGTGCGTGGAGCGCGGGGTCAGGTAACTCACCCGCATGTAATAAGCGTTGAGGTTCGTCGCGCCCGTGATCGCCACGATCTGACCGCCCGCGTGGGTGGCGAATTCCGGCGCGTCGATGCCGTAGAACAAACCGGGAAGATTGGGGTCTTCCCGCGGCATCAAGAAGTTGACGATCGTGTTGGTGTTGTAGTCGATGGCGTAATAGTACTTGTCGTAAATATTGACATCGTTCGTGAAGGCCGCGCCGGAATAGCTGCCCCCGATTTCGTGCCGGCCGATATGGTTCAAGGTCTCCTCGTCGGTGCCGTCCTGGTTGATGGCCCACGGGAAGAATTGGTTGAAGTCATGTCCCGCCAGGCCCGTCCCGGCCAGCAAGTCCGTGCGGACGGCCCGCGGCTCGGGAAACACTTCCGTCTGGTCCGTGGTGGCCACCGAGGCGGGCGATTCATCCGACCAGTTGAACGCCCCGTAAATGGTGCTGCCGTAATACCAGTCCGTGTCCGCCTGTTGGTCCCGCTGGAGATGGTCCCAGCGGCTGAAGACGATCCGCCCGGCGCTGTCCAGCGAGGGCGAGAAGGCGCCGCTGGGGGTGTGGTTCACCAGGAACAACCCCCCGCCGGCCGGATCGAGACTCCATAGCCCCGTCACGGTCGCCTGTTCCTCGTACTCGTCGAGTTGGGGATACAGGTGCGGCTGCCCGTTCCGCGGCCGGTCGCTCGTGAAGATGATCCGGTCGTCGGTGCCGTAGATCGGCGAGATGTTGTTGTAGTTCGTGGGTTGGTTCGGGACCTTCGTGATCACCGGCACCGCCAGGGGATCCCGGAAATTGGTGATTTCATAGAGTTGCCAAAAGCCGTTTTCGGAGACGTGGAACTGCTCCAGCGGGGCGCCCACGACCATGCTGAACACCGCCTTGGTGCCGCTCCAATGCACGCCGGGTTGGCGCACCGCGATGGCATTGGTGCTCTGCCAGCCCCACTGGCCGTAGCCGGCCGCGCGGGTGAGGTTCCGCAGCGTGCCGTCCGGATACCGGATGTAAAGATCGCCGCCCCGCCCGCACGCCCCCAAGTCGGGGGCTTGCGAACCGAACGTGGAGGTGATCGAGGCGAAATCCTCCGGGATGGGGATCTGCGTCACAAACAAAATGGAATTGGTGGGACCGGCCGTCAGCGCCGACGGCAGGCACAGCAGTCCGGCCCCGAGGAGGCCGGCGAACCACGACCGGACTTTGCCGAATCGCGGGGAGGGAGTCGCCCGCGGCCCTTTTTGGGGGGCCGACGGATCAGCGGAGAGAACGTCATGGCGTTTCATACCCTCTATCTACGCTCTCCTCCCGGGATCAACCATACGCCTTTGGGCGTAGGGCCGCCCGGGGCCGGCGAAATGGCTTGCCGGCGGGGATTCCCTTGGTTGGAATGCCGCCGGCTCGGCCGCCCGCCGACCCGCGTATTTTTTGAACCGCATGACCGCCCCCGCCGCCCGCCCGCGCCCGCCCGCAACCCGTTCGCGGGCCGCGCTGGCCGTATTGGGCATCGCCCTCCTGGCCACCCTTTTCGCCTTCCACCAAGAGCGGGAACTCGCGGCGCGCAGCGAGCAACTCCGCTTTCAGGACGGCATGTCCCAACTGAGCCCCCGCCTGCTCGCGCTCGTGTCCCAGCGCTTCGAGCAACTCCGGGATGTCGCCCGCGCCACGCTGCGCCCCGGCCAGGCCACCCCGGCCGCCTGGGCGGATTTCCTGAAGTATTCCGACTGGCGGACGCGCTACCCCGGCGTGCTCGAAATCGGGTTTGCGGAGACGGTGGACGCGCGGTGCCTGGTGCGCTACGCGGCGGGCCGCACCGACGCGCCGGCCCATCCGCCGGGGTTGGACCTCGCGGGGGTGCCCGCCCTGGCGGCGGCCCTCCGGACGGGCGCGCCGACCGGTGAAGCCGTGGTGGGCCGCGGCCCAAACGCCCCCCGGGCGGCCGTCTCCCTCCTCCCGCTGGCGGGCCCGGACGCGCGCCCCGGCCCGCGGGGCTGGCTCTTTTTCGTCCTCGACCAAACGGCCTACGCGCGGTACTGCGAAACACAACTGGCCGGCCTGCCCTTCGCCCTGCGCCGGCTCGCGCCCGGGGAACCGGCGCCCGCCGACGCCCCCGACCACCGCCTCTTCGGCGCCCGCACCCTCACGGGGGAATGGCGCTTCCTGGTCACCTTGCGCGCGCCGGACGCCGCGGCCCGCCGCCGCCCCTGGGTGGTGCTCGGGGCGGGGCTGGCGGTGAGCCTGCTGCTCTACTACCTCGTGCTCAAACAAGCCGCGTTGCGCTTCGCCGCCGAACGGGCCAACGCCCTGGCCACGGAACGCGAGACCGAGATCAAGGCCTTCAACCAAAACCTGGACCGCCTCATCACCGAGCGCACCGCCGAACTCCGCACCGCCAACGCCGGGCTCGCCCGCTTCCAATCCGCGCTCGAAACCACCACGGATTTCGTCTCCATGGCCGACGCGGAGCACCGCATCCTGTACCTCAACCCCGCCGGCCGCCGCATGATGGCCTTTCCCGAAGACCTGGATGTCCGGCAATTGCGGATCGCCGATTTTTACACCCCGGAGGTCAACCGCTATTTCGCGGAGGTGGCGATCCCGAACTCCGAACGGGACGGCCATTGGGCCGGGGAGGCCAGCCTGCGGAGCCGGGATGGCCGGGACATTCCCATCTCCTTTGTGGGTTTGGCGCACAAGACCCCCGCCGGCGCCCTCCAGTACAGCACCTTCATCGCGCGCGACATTTCGCAACGCAAGCAGGCGGAGGAACAGCTCCAGGCGGCGTTGGCCGAGGAAAAGGAACTTAACCGGCTCAAGACCAATTTTGTGTCCATGGTCACCCACGAAATCCGCACCCCGCTCATGCACATCCTCGGGGCGGCGGAAATCCTGGGCCGCTACGCCAACCGCCTGCCCGCCGCCAAACGCACCGAACACCTCGCGCAAATCACCACCGCCGTCGGCCGCATGTCCGCCCTGCTGGAGGAAGTCCTGCTCTTCAGCAAGGCCGGGGCCGGGCGCATGGAATTCCATCCCGCCCCCTTGGACCTCCCGGCGTTCTGCGCCCAATTGGTGGACGAAGCTTACTCCGCCACCGAACACCGCTGCCCGATTGAGTATAGCGGCCCCGCCCCCGATGCGGCCGCCCCGGCGCAGGGGGACGAATCTTTGCTCCGCCATATCCTGGCCAACCTCCTGGTCAACGCCTGCAAATACTCCCCGCCGCAATCCCCCGTCACGTTCACCCTCACCCGGGAGGCCGGGGACGCGGTTTTTCTCGTGCGGGATGCCGGCCTGGGCATCCCCGAGGAGGATCAGCGGCGCTTGTTCACCCCGTTCCACCGTGGCAAAAACGTCGCCGCGCTCCCGGGCACGGGACTCGGGCTGGTGATTGTCGAAATCTGCGTCGAGCGCCACGGCGGGCAACTCCAAATCGAAAGCCGCGAAAACGCCGGCACCCGGGTGACGGTGCGCCTGCCGCTGTTCACCTCCGCCCCCGCCGCCCCGGATGCCCCGGCCGCCGTGGACCAAACCGCCGCCGTCCCATGAAAAAGATCCTGATCATCGAAGACGATCCCATCGTGCGGAACAACCTGAGCGACATTTTGGAGCTCGAAGGCTTCCAAACCCTCCTGGCCCCCCAGGGCCGCGCCGGGCTCGCCACCGCGCAAAGCACCGCGCCCGACCTGATCCTGTGCGATGTCATGATGCCCGAAATGGACGGCCACGCCGCCCTGGCCGCCTTGCGGGCCGACCCCGCCACCGCGCGCATCCCCTTCATCTTTCTCACCGCCAAGGGTGAAATCGCGGACCTGCGCGCCGGCATGAACCTCGGCGCGGACGATTACCTCATCAAACCCGTCAAAACCGAGGAACTCCTCGAAGCGATCGCCGCGCGGCTCGTCCGGGCTGAACAACAAACCGG